>LUQC01000035.1:0-55283 GCA_001627925.1 Rhodobacteraceae bacterium REDSEA-S34_B6
GATTTCTCCTCTTCCATTTTTATGCGTCATTTTTGTCTCCCAGTTATGACACCTAATTTAAATCTAGAAGCAACACCATACAAAATAATGCCTGATACTTCAACTATGACTAATATGAGGCACCAAATGCTAGTGAAGGTCAACAGTAGTTATCGGCATATCCTTGTCAAAATACGACAGCCATATGATTAATAAACGACATACCTTTACAAAGTTAGATTGGTTATGTCATCCCAGTCAGTCATTCGCGTCTTTATCCAGGTTTTTTGCCTTTTAGCATATTGCCTCGTAGCTATTGACGCTTTTTCTATTGCCTGGTTAATCGATAATTCACCTTTTAAATGTGCGATCAATTCTGAGGCGCCAATTGCTTTGCTCGCGAGTGAATTTTCATTCCAATTAACCAGATTTTTTTTTGCCTCATCCAAAGCCCCCATTTTGATCATTTGTTCAAAGCGAAGTCGTATTTTTTTATCTAAATCAGCCTTGTCTGGATTAATCACTAATGGATGACATTCACTTATAGGTAAAATTGCAGGCTCGGTCTCACTTTGCCATCTTTTTAAGGACTTACCAGTTTCATGAAAAACTTCCCATGCTCGTAAAACCCGCATTGGGTTCTTAATATCAATATTTTCTAAAGTCCCGTTGTCAAGATCCTGTAGAAGTCCCGCGATACCATTATCATTGAGCTTTTTCTTGCTCATATTTTTTACTTTATTGGAAATTTTAGGTATGTTTACGAGACCCTCTGTAAGAGAGGAAAAATATAAGCCAGTTCCCCCAACGATTATTAAATTTTTGTTTGTTTTTAGAATTTCTGATAATTCCCGCAGCCAATGTCCAACGGAATACTCTTCGTCAGGTGCTTTGTGCCCGTATAAATGATGCTGTATTATTTTTTCATCTTCTGATGTAGGTCTGGCCGTTAAAATCTGCCAATTACTGTAGACTTGGACTGAGTCTGCATTAACAATGTGCCTTTTCAATTTGATAGCCAAAGACATCGCAAGTTTAGATTTTCCAGACGCTGTAGGTCCAACAAGTAAGATTGGCTTATTGCTTACTTTGTGTAGAAAATTATCAGTTATCGGATCAGTCATGCTGTTGTGCTTTATAAATTATTCTGAGATAAACCAAGAAGTTTATTGAATGATAAAAATAATATTAGCTATCACAGCTGTTTTGCCCTAATCATTCAAGTAGTAAAGACGGAGATATCAATGGCCTCATCTGACAGTAAAGTTCCCCAATTTAAAAGGGTAATGCTGAAGATTTCGGGTGAAGCTTTGATGTTGCACGAGAAGTAAAATCTGTCCACGAGTTAGGCGTGGAGATTTGTATGGTCATTGGGGGAGGAAACATATTTAGAGGTTTGCAAGGTAGTGCTCAAGGGATGGAGCGAACTACTGCAGACTACATGGGTATGCTTGCAACCGTAATGAATGCATTAGCTATGCAAAGCGCTTTAGAAAGTGTCGGTGTCTACACACGTGTGCTAAGTGCCATACCGATGGATCAAATTAGTGAGCCATATATTCGTCGTAGGGCAGTTAGGCATTTAGAAAAAAAACGAGTATGTATATTTGCTGCTGGAACTGGAAATCCCTATTTCACTACAGATACGGCGGCGACCTTACGAGCTAGCGAGATGGCTTGCGACGCTATATTTAAAGGCACAAAAGTAAATGGAGTTTACGATAAAGATCCAGTTGAACACACTGATGCAAAAAGATTTGATCATATTTCTTATGATCAGGTACTCTCGCAGCATCTAAAGGTGATGGATGCCTCGGCTATTGCACTTGCCCGTGACAATAAACTGCCCATTATAGTTTTTTCACTTGCGGAACCTGGCGGATTTAAGACAATTTTAGCTGGAAATGGTACCTACACAAAAGTATATGAAAATAGCTAGGATGATTGTGCTTCTTATGCAATAATTTACTGAAAAGAGCAGAAAAATGTCAGAAGAATTTGAATTAGATGTCGATGACTTAACACGTAGAATGGATGGGGCAATGACTGCTCTGAAGTCGGAATTTGCATCGCTTCGTACGGGTAGAGCATCTTCATCGATGCTAGACCCAATAATGGTTGAAGCCTACGGTCAGAAGACTCCAATTAATCAAGTGGGGACGGTAAATGTCCCAGAACCTCGGATGGTAACAATTAATGTTTGGGACAAATCGCTTGTAGAATTAGTAGATAAAGCAATTCGAGAAAGCGGTTTAGGTATAAATCCTCAAATGAACGGTACTTTGATTATGCTTCCAATACCAGAGCTTAATGAGGAGCGAAGAAAAGAACTTAGTAAAGTTGCGGCTCAATATGCCGAGCAAGCTAGGATATCAATTCGCAATATTAGAAAAGATGGAATGGATCAGGTAAAGAAATATAAATCAGATGGAATGTCTGAGGATGATCAAAAGTTTTGGGAGAGCGAAGTTCAGGAAATGACAGATGACTACGTTAAGCGAATTGATAGTTTTCTGAATACTAAGCAAGATGAGATCATGCAGGTTTGACTGAAACAAAAATGCCAAAAAATAAAGGAATTATTGGCGCAGCTGAACATGTTGCTATAATCATGGATGGTAACGGTCGATGGGCCAAGTCGCGTGGCAAACCTCGTCTGTACGGTCATCGAGCCGGTGCGAAGCGAGTACGAGACATTGTTGAGGCTTGTCCTCAACTCGGTGTTAAATATCTAACAGTCTTTGCCTTTTCCACCGAAAATTGGAAACGTACTCAAACAGAAGTTGCAGGTTTGATGAAACTATTCAAGAAATATATTCTAAGTGAGGCAAAAAGACTGGTAGATGCCGGGGTTCGTGTAAGGTTTATCGGAGATCGTTTGCGTCTGGAGCCAAGGTTAGTCCAATTGATGGATGAGCTGGAAAAGATGACCTCGAAAAATACTCTCGTTAACCTAACCGTTGCAATCAATTATGGTGGAAGAGATGAGGTTGCTCGAGCTAGTAGGCGAATGGCGCAGGATGTTGCAAAGGGTAAACTTAATCCAGACAAAGTTAATGAACAAACTTTGGCTCGTTATCTTGATACTTATGTACTTCCAGATCCTGATCTTGTTATTAGAACTTCTGGCGAAGCTAGAATATCTAATTTTCTGTTATGGCAATCGGCGTATGCAGAATATGAATTCGTTAAAACTTTGTGGCCAGATTTTACAGTAAGAGATTTTCAAGAAATTGTATCTATTTTTGGTTCTCGGAAGCGTCGTTTCGGCGGTTTGTTAGCATCATGACGGTGGCGCGATGGAGTGACTTACCGTCTCGCCTATACTCAGCTAGTGTTTTGGCATTAGCAGGTTTTTTAGCAATGTTTTTCGGTGGGCTATTCTTGCTAGTTACTGTGGTTGGTTTGGTCTTCGTTATGCACTACGAATTGGCCAAAATGCAGAGTCCATTATTCTTGGAAGCTCCAATATATTCGTCAATTGTTGCTTTGATAACCATCTTATTCTTAACTTATGCAGATTTTTGGACATTGTCATTGAGTATTTTAGCAGTTTCCTTGATGTGCCAGTACTTTTTAATGAGCACCCAAAAGCTTTTGGGTGCACTATACTCTCTGATTATAATTTTAGGCGGTTTCTATATCATAGAACTCAGAGGTGATTTTGGAATTTTATTTGTTGCATGGGTCGTCTGTCTTGTAATTGTGACAGATACATTTGGTTATTTTGGCGGTCGGTTAATTGGTGGTCCAAAATTTTTTATTAGTATTTCTCCGAATAAAACTTGGGCAGGAGTCCTGTCTGGTTGGGCAGGAGCTTTCCTTTGCACTTATTTTTTCATGGAATTAAATGCCTTTACGGATTTTACACTTAATGCCCAGACTTTATTTTTATTTGCAATCTTACTCTCTTTGGGCTCACAAGTTGGTGATTTGTTCGAAAGCTTTATGAAAAGAAAATGTAAGGTGAAGGATAGTTCAAATATTATTCCAGGACATGGTGGTTTTCTGGACAGATTTGATGGTATTATTGTTGCAATATTAATTTGTGGTATTTTGGAACCTTTAATTTCATGAATAAAAAAAGAATTTCTATTTTTGGAGCTACAGGTTCGGTTGGGCAAAATACACTTGATTTAATTTCTCGTGATAGAGATTCCTACGAAATTGTGGTGCTAACTGCAGGTTCAAACATCGATTTACTCATAAAAGCAGCTTTGGAATTCAAACCTCAGGCCGTTGTAGCTGCAACTAATGATCAATTTGAAGAGTTAAAAAATGCTTTAAGAAATACTCAAATCAATATTGGTACAGGTAGAGAGGCACTACTCGAAAGTGCTTCTAGAAAGTGTGATCTGGCATTTTCCGCCATTGTAGGTGCTGCAGGCCTTGAGCCAGGATTGATTGCACTGGAAAACGGAGCTGATTTAGCGCTGGCAAATAAGGAAAGTATGGTTGCAGCAGGAGATCTGGTAAAGCAAAAGGCCTCTAAAAATAAATGTAAACTAATACCAGTTGATAGCGAGCACTCAGCTATTTTTCAAGCGCTACATGGAGAGAATGTTAACTCGATCGAGAGGGTTATTTTGACTGCCTCTGGCGGCGCATTCCGAGATTGGACAATTGAGGAAATAGCCAAGGCCACTCCTGAGCAGGCATCAACGCATCCAAATTGGAATATGGGTCAAAGAATTACTATTGATAGTGCATCGATGTTTAATAAGGCCTTGGAAGTAATTGAAGCGAAAGAGCTTTTTAATCTGGCGTCAAAGCAAATTGAGGTTCTTGTGCATCCACAGTCGATAGTCCATGCAATAGTGGGTTTCTGCGATGGAGGCATGCTGGCTCATTTAGGTCCGCCTGACATGCGCCATGCTATTGGTTACGCCCTGAACTATCCAAATCGCAAGACATTGCCTTTAGAAAAGTTAGATTTTACAAAAAGTAGTACCCTCACATTTGTGGAACCAGATGAAGAACGTTTTCCTGCAATCAGTTTGGCATATGATGTGATGGATTTAGGAGGCATATCTGGAGCTGTATTCAATGCTGCAAAAGAAACTGCACTTGACGGGTTCTTAGCAAAACAAATTGGTTTTCTAGAAATGTCCATTATTGTTGAAAAAACTATTGCTGAAATTTGCCATTTGAAAAACTGCCATAAAACGGAAATGTGTTTAAGTAATATTCTTGATATTGATAAACTGTCACGAAATTTTGCGACAGAGTTAATCCAAATGCAGGGGAGCTAGAAAAGGTTTGGAAGTTTTTCCCTATTTTGGTGGAATTTTGCACCCTGTCATCTCATTTATTGTGAGTTTATCTATAATTGTTTTTGTACATGAGTATGGCCACTATATTGTGGGTAAGTGGACTGGAATAAAGGCTGACGTGTTTTCCGTAGGTATGGGACCGGTTATTTTATCTCGTGTCGACAAGAATGGAACTACTTGGCAGATCGCTGCTATTCCATTTGGTGGGTTTGTAAAATTTAAGGGTGATGCAAACATATCAAGTAGTCATGCCGATTTTCGTTCAAAATCACTCAATGAAAACGATTTGCGAACGACTTTGCATGGTGCGCCACTTTGGGCGCGGACTGCGACAGTCGCAGCAGGACCGATATTTAATTTTGTATTTTCTATAGCCATATTTTTCATGTTGTTCGTATCGGTAGGACAGGTGAGAGAGCCGCTGACCGTAAGTAAAATAAACCCATTACCATTTGTTAATCAGCTTGAAAAAGGCGATGAAATTATAAGTATTTCGGGGTATAAAATTGGCTCAGCTAGCAGCGTTAGCGATATGCTAGAGAATATCGAATATAACGATCCAAACTCAATCCAATATGAAATTAGAAGAGATGGAGAGATATATTTTGTAGTTGGCCCACCAATAGACCTTCCACGTGTTTCGTCCTTAGTCCCACTATCGGCTGCTGTAGAAGCAAATTTAAATGCAGGTGATGTTATCTTAGAAATCAACGGTGAGCCAATTAGCAAATTCAATCAATTGAAAGAAGCGGTTGAAAAATCCTCTGGATCTTCTATCGGCCTCAAGATATGGCGCGACGCAACAATATTTCAAACGACAATTATACCCAAAAGAGAGGACATACCTCAGCCCGAAGGCGGTTTTATAACAAAATGGAGAATTGGAATAGTCGGCTCGATATACCCTTTTGATTTGCTGACAGAGCCAATCCCACTCCTGCAAGCAGTTCGACTTTCAATTTTTCAGACTTACTCGATAATCTCTTCCTCAATCAATGGGCTTTACCATATTATAGCAGGTAATATTAGCACCTGTAATTTATCTGGCCCAGTTGAAATAGCGGAAATTTCTTCTCACATGGCAAAGGAAGGAATTCAAAGTTTTATTCAAACTTTGGCATTATTCTCAGCCGCCATTGGTTTTATGAACCTATTACCAATCCCAGTTTTGGACGGAGGCCACTTGGTATTTTATGCTTATGAGGCAATTTTCAAGAAACCTCCAAACCAAAAGGCATTGAGCGTTCTTATGACGACGGGGCTTACTTTGGTGTTGTTTTTCATGATGTTTGCAATTTTTAATGATTATTATTGCTAATTTTCACTAATTTTATTTCATGCTTTGAAAATCGGATTTGATTGCCTTTGACATGATAAATTTTTGTAGGTAGTCACATAGTGGGGTTAAAAAGCATTACCTGGGAAATCCTATGAAATTGAGAGAAAAACTTTTTTACATCATTTTTGCTTTGCCGGCATGTTTGTTCTTATCATTTCCGAGCATTCTTTTGGCTCAAACATTTGCGATTTCAGAAATAGAGATAGTCGGCAATCAACGAATTGAGACTGATACAATTAAGTCGTTCATCTCTTTACCGGAGGGCCAGAATTTTGAGGCTAATGAAATTAATGCTGCATATCAAAGAGTTCTAAAAAGTGGTTTGTTCGAAAGTGTGGAGTTTGACGAAAATGATGGTTTGCTAAGAGTAATTGTCGTTGAGTACCCCACTATTAATCGAATTTATTTTGAGGGAAATGTACGTGTTGAGGATGCAGCTTTAGAAAAGGTATTAAAATCTAAAGAAAAATTTGTGCTGGATGCTCAAACGGTTGAACAGGATCGAAAAAATATTGCAGAAACGTATGCCGTAATGGGACGTTTAGCGGCAAGAGTTAATCCAAAAATAATTAGAAAGCCAGAAAACAGAGTAGATTTAATTTTTGAGATTTTTGAAGGTGGCGTAATTGAAATTGAAAAAATTGGGATTGTGGGCAATAGGGCTTTTTCTGACCGACGGTTACGTCGTGTTCTATCCACAAAACAAGCTGGTCTTTTTCGAAACTTCGTGAGATCCGATACATTTGTAGAGGAAAGAATAGAGTTTGATAAAAAAGTTCTGACAGATTTTTATACTTCACGAGGTTTTGTAGATTTCCGAGTAAATTCGGTCAACGCAGAACTTACAGAGGAGAGGGATGGGTATTTCTTGGTCTTTAATATATCTGAAGGTCAACAATTCGCTGTAGGAGATGTGGCTGTCGAAACCAGCCTAAAAGAATTGAACGTAGATGAGTATTTTGAAATCTTAAAGCTTAAAAAGGGTTCAACATACTCTGCTAAGATTGTTGAACTTGATGTCGAAAGAATAGAGCGTTTAGCTTTGAGAAATGGCGTTGATTTTATTAGGGTTAAGCCCAAAGTTACAAAGGACAGCTCTTCTTTGTCTCTTAACGTTAACTACCTAATAGAACGAGGCCCACGTGTTATTCTCGAGCGAATAAATATAGTCGGGAACACTGCTACTTTAGACAAAGTCATTCGTAGACAATTCCGGGCTGCTGAAGGGGATCCATTCTCTGCACGCCGTATTAGACAAGCAACTGATCGCATACGTACTCTAGGTTTTTTTGAAACTGTTGATGTTTCGGCTCGCCAAGGGAAAGCAAAAGACTCTGTAATTGTTGATGTTACGGTAAAAGAGAAGCCAACTGGATCTGTTAGTTTAGGGGGATCGTATTCAACCAGCTCAGGTTTTGGTCTTCTACTGGAATATGCAGAACGAAATTTTTTGGGTAGAGGGCAAGACTTCCGCCTGAAATATAATTCGGGTGTTGGTAGTCGAACATATTCTCTGGGTTTTATAGAACCAGAATTTTTGTCTCCGGGCTTAAGTCTTGGGTTTTCTAGTAAGTTCACAGAAACTGAGAAAGAGAACTCTAATTACGATACAACTATCCTGGATGTCTCGCCTGAAGTATCGTTCCCAATTAGTGATTACAGTAATATCTCTGTGAGCATAGGATACAATGAGACAGAACTCAGGGACCCAGTAAACGTTGGAAACATTATTCAAAATGAAGTGAATATGGGACAAGAGGAAAGAGCATATTCAAAAGTTGCATATACTTACAATACATTACGTGATGGATTGGATCCAAATTTTGGCATGGTGTTTAAAGTGTCTCAAGAAGTTTCTGGGTTTACTGGCGATGGCGAGAGCTCAAAAACTAGTGCGTTGGCGAGGTTACAGAGAAAAATTTTAAACGAAGAGGTTTTACTTAAAGGCACGCTCGAGGGAGGGGTCTTAAATTATGGTGATAGCCGAGTAACAGACCGTTTTTTTCTTGGTTCTGCATTAATGAGAGGTTTTGAACCCGGCGGTATAGGTCCAAGAGAAATTGTCGACGAAGGCGAAGTTATAAACGATGCCTTAGGAGGTAATACTTTTGCAGTACTAAGGCTGGAAGCCGAATTTTCGCTGGGTCTCCCTGAAGAATATGGGGTCGATGGCGGGATATTCTTTGATATGGGTAACTTGTGGTCGTTAGACAAAATGAATGAGAATGTTATTTATGAAGATGGTTCCTGGCGAAGTGTACTTGGCGCTTCTTTATTCTGGAAAACACCTATTGGGCCACTCAGATTTAATTTTTCACGACCACTGCAAAAGGAAACATTTGATAGGGAGCAAAATTTTGATCTTACGATCAGGACCCAGTTTTAGAAATGCGGCTCCTATGTATTCTTTTTTGTCTTTCTGTTTATTTTCCAGCAATTACTATTGCGCAAGAAACGGACATTGGTGAAGCCAGTTTTTCTAGTGTACTAACAATAGATATATCGAGAATTGCTAGGGAGACGCACTATGGGCAGCGCATATTCAAAGAATTTGAAGACGCGCAGAGCGAACTGGTTGAAAGTAATACAGTCATACAGAATAACCTCGAAGCTGAAGAACAAAGCCTAGTAGAATTGCGTAAAACCCTTGCTGCGGATGATTTCAGAAAATTAGCAGTTGAATTCGATGAAAGAGCGAATGCTATTCGAAAAGAACGTGCAGCTTTGGAAAATACGCTTTTTGAACTTCGAGACGAAAACATAAATAAATTACTGCAGCTTTCTGTCCCGTTCTTGCAACAAATCATGCTGAGTTATAAAGCATCCGTAATAATTGACAGACGTAACATAGTTTTGTCCAATCCGATGGTCGATATTACTGATAAGGCAATAGAGTTAATAAATGATAAGTTAGGAGACGGGACTAAGAACGCTGACTAACTAGACCCACTTATGAGAGGTCGTTTTGATGTTAAATAAATCCTGTATAGTATTCCAATGAGAAGGAACTTTTATGAGTGATGTTGAAAGAATTGCAGATATTGATTTAATAAAGCGCATTCTGCCGCATCGGTATCCATTTCTATTGGTCGACAAAGTAGTTGATATAGATGGCTTTAATAAAGCCACTGGTTTAAAAAATATTACATTTAATGAACCACAATTTCAGGGACATTTCCCAGCTACTCCAATTATGCCGGGTATTATGATAGTGGAGGCAATGGCACAAACGGCAGCTGTAATGGTTGGAGTTGGTTTGAATTTGGCAGATAAAGATATGCTAATATATTTTATGGCAATCGATAACTGTAAGTTTAGAAGAAAGGTAACTCCTGGCGATCAATTGATCATGAATTTAAATACCTTAAGGGGGAAACCTGGTGGTAAAGTATGGAAATTTTACGGAGAGGCTAGTGTTGATGGCGAAATGGCAGCTCAAGCGGAATTTTCTGCTATGATGGATTTGAATAATACCGAGGTATAATCGTGGCAAATGTAAATATCCATCATAGCGCAATAATTGAAGATGGAGCGGAAATTGGCGAGGGAACTTCCGTAGGACCCTTTTGCTTTGTGGGAAGTAAAGTTAGGTTAGGACAAAATGTCGAATTGAAAAGTCATGTTGTCATCAAGGGCCATACCCACTTGGGTGATGAAAATACGGTTTTCCCTTTTGCTGTCTTAGGGGAGATACCGCAAGACAAAAAATTCAATGGAGAAAGTACAAGTTTAAAAATAGGAAATCGTAATCAAATTCGAGAGCACGTCACTATAAACGTAGGAACTAAAGGTGGTGGTGGAATAACGAAAGTTGGTAATGACGGACTTTTTATGGCCGGCTGTCATATCGCACACGATTCTCAAGTTGGAGATAATGTCATTTTAGTAAATAATGCTGCGTTAGCTGGGCATTGTGTAATAGAAGATAATGTTATCGTTGGTGGATTAAGTGGAGTACATCAATTTGTACGAGTAGGTGAGGGAGCTATAATTGGAGCAGTAACAATGGTAACTAATGATGTAATTCCATACGGATTGGTTCAAGCTCCTAGGGGCGAATTAGATGGTTTAAATCTGGTAGGTTTAAAACGTAAAGGAGTTGCTAGAGCTGATATTATGGCCTTGAGGGCAGCATTTCAGACTCTTTCTCAGGGAGAAGGCACTTTCCAGGACCGTGCTCAAAAGCTAACAGATGATAGTGACAGCAAATACGTAGAAAAAATAGTAAGTTTTGTTTTAGGCCACAGTGATAGGTCGTTCCTTACCCCTAGATAAAATAATATGAAAAATTTTAAGAATGTTGCAATCATAGCTGGCGGAGGTACTCTACCAAAAATAGTTTATGAAGAACTTTCTGATCCATACGTGATAGGGTTTGAGGGGATGCCGTGTTCTCTGAGTGATCGTGCTAAGTTTCATAATTTCAATCAGCTAGGTTATTTTTTTGAAGATTTAACTGCCCGTGGTATTCGTAGTGTTGTTATGGTTGGCGACATGAAAAGACCCTTATTGGATGAAACAAAATTTGACGAGTTTTCAAAAGCTAAATTTCATTCAATTTTTAATGCCATGCACCAAGGTGATGATACACTTTTAAAATACATTATTTCATTATTCCTTGAGGCAAATATTACTCCTATTGGGGCACATGAAATAGTCAGGAATTTAACATTAAAAGCAGGGGTTTATAGTGGCTCTGCAGATAACTTAAATGCAGAGGACGTTAAGCGTGCGGATGAAATTTTAGAAAAAACAAGTTGTCTTGACATAGGCCAGTCGGTGGTTGTCGAGGCTGGACAAGTTTTAGGTATTGAGACGGTTCAAGGTACAGAGCAGCTGCTTGGCTATGTTCGCGACACCTCTATGGCTCTAAGGCGATTAGGAGTAGGTATTTTCGTAAAAAGAGAAAAAATAAACCAGGACTTACGCGTGGACATGCCTACAATAGGGCCGGAAACAATCCGTCAAGTATACGACGCAAAGTTGGCTGCAGTTATTATATCTCCTGGCAAAGTTATCGTACTAGACCAGGATGAATGTTTTCGACTGTGCGAAGAGCTTTCATTATCATTTATTGTTAAGGAGCGGAAATAATGAAAGTGTATTTAGTTGCGGGTGAGCCTTCGGGTGATAAGCTTGGAGCTGAATTAATGGCTGGTTTAAAAAGCTGTGCTCCCTACGAATTGGATTTTTGTGGCGTAGGCGGTTTTTTAATGGAAGAACAAGGCCTGACTAGTTTATTCCCAATAAGTGAAATAGCGGTTATGGGTATTGGGGAGATTTTAGCTAAATATAGTTTTTTGAAAAAGCGAATTAAAAATACAGTAGACGACATACTGCGACTTAAACCCGATGTACTAATTACGATTGATGCACCTGAATTTTCTTTGCGGGTTGCCAAAATGGTTCGTAAAAAAATATTCATAAATACTATCCACTATGTTGCGCCAACCGTTTGGGCTTGGCGACCCAATAGAGCAAAAAAAATTTCTAGTTATGTAGATCATATTTTAGCATTATTTCCATTTGAGCCACCTTACATGCAGCGAGAAGGCATAAGTTGCGATTTTGTTGGGCATCCAGTAGCAAATGAAAATTTGCCAGAACCACGTTTAGTAAAAAAATTTCGTAAACAACATAAAATAGGCGAAAATGATACCCTGGTAGCATTTCTGCCTGGTTCGAGAAAATCTGAAGTAGATCGTTTAATGCCCGTTTTTAAAAATGTTTCGTCAATGCTGATTTCCCAAAGATTAAATACTAGGCTAGTTATTGTAGTAGCTCCTGCAGTCGAACACATTGTGGTAGAAAGATTGCAGAGGTGGCGCAATAATGTCATTGTGGTAACTAAGGATGGTCTTTCAAGTAATGATTTTCAGAAACTAAAACGTGTAGTATTCGCTTCTTGCGATATTGCATTAGCGGCGTCAGGCACAGTTTCTTTAGAGCTGGCTTCTACCGAAACTCCAATGGTAATCGCTTACGATATGGGTTTTTTATCAAGACTTGTTTTTCGGCTGTTAGTAAGAGTTAAGAGTGTTAACCTTGTGAATTTGGTTTCTCAACAGCATACTATTCCCGAATTTATTGGCAGCAATTGTAAGCCTGATAAGATTTTTCAAGCCTTGGTAAATCAGCTAGATGATCCGATTGGTCAAAAAACAGCAATGCGAAAATCTTTAGACCTTTTGAAAGTTGGTGGAGAAAATTCAGGCACTGTAGCAGCAAAATCTGTTATAGACTTTTTGGAGATGCACAAAAGTTAGAATGCTAGGGTTTCATTACTCTAGAAAATGTTTTCATAAAACCATCAAGAGAAATTGGAATAATTACTTGCTGATCACCTGAAGATATGTGTTTCAAATAGATGGAGGCTCGTTCATTATTTTTGAGCGCCTCTACTTCTTCTTTAATTAGTCCAATTTGTGAATAGCAGCCAAGACGATTACAAAATTTGAACTGATATTTTTTTGGCTCTAAGTCTTCTATTGCCAATATTAATCCTTCAGAAAGAATAGTCTCTAGGGGTACGATTATGGTTGCCGCAGCCTCGGCTACTTGATTGTCTGATAGCTTAAATATTGAAATCTCGGCGACTGGTTGTTTTTTGTCGTTGACTATTATCTGGTTTGCTTCGCAACGTTCTATTGAATTTTTTGGTGCAATACATTTAAGGTTCCAATCTTTATTTGTCTCCTTGATATATGGTTGTAGTTCTTGCGGCTCTCCTGCCATAGAATCGTCTATAGATAAATTATCAGCTTCTTCTGCATAAACAGTTAGAGTGTCTAAAATGGATAAAAGAGTATAGGCCAGTATTAAATTCCAAGCAAAAAAGTATTTTTTAAAAATGTAATAGTTACGATATTTTGGCATAGGACTCTCAATAAATAATTTTTTTTCTTATGGCCCTAAGGACGAGCACAGGACCGAGTAGTGTATTATTTGAAAACGGTGGAATCGCGTTTATAAGTTTCTATTTATACCTCAAAAGTTTTTATGATAGCAGAAAAATCCAAACCGGATCCGTTCTTGTTTTCTACAAAGTCTTTGTAAAGTTTCATTGCAAGATCCCCCATAGGGGTAGAAGCCTTGCTTTCGCTAGACGCATTCTGAGATAGCGTAAGATCCTTTAGCATTAAATCTGACGAAAAACCTGGGGTGTAATTGTTATCAGATGGCGCTTTTGGCCCAACTCCAGGAGCAGGGCAGTAGCTATTCATTGACCAACTATACCCAGATGAAGTGGATACAACGTCAAACATGGCTTCGCGATCCAACTCGAGTTTATCTGCCAATGCAAAGGCTTCACAAGTTGCGATCATCGTGACCCCAAGAATCATATTATTACAAATTTTTGCCGTTTGCCCACTTCCGTTTTTACCGCAATAAACCGATCTGCTTCCCATGTATTCAAATAAGAACCTTAATTTATCAAAATCATCTCTGCTTCCTCCAACCATAAAGGTTAGGCTGCCAGATTTTGCTCCTTGGACACCACCTGACACTGGTGCATCCAACATATTTATCTTTTTATTTCCAAGGGTCTGACATACTTCTTTTGTCGTCTTAACATCAATGGTAGAACAGTCAATTAATGTACTCTTAGGATTAAAGTTGTTAATAAATTCGTTAACTATCTCTTTCACTACTAATCCAGACGGTAACATTGTGAAAATGATATCTACTTCAGTAAGAAGTTTTGGTATGGATGGCATCATAGTTATTTCAGGTAACTTTATCGAGTTATCTGTATCGAAACCCAAAACATCTAAGCCATTTCTTGCTAAGTTTTCTGCCATTGGTGCGCCCATGTTGCCAAGGCCTATGAAACCAATTTTCAAATTTATCTCCATATTTCAAAATGGAACTTAGAACTGTTAATTTATTATCGCCATTGTGAAATTAACTATTAGTCCATCGCTTTAAAGTTGAATTCCCCGCCTTCTTTTATACCTGATGGCCATCTGCTGGTTACAGTTTTTGTTCTAGTGTAAAATTTGAATGCATCTGGGCCATGTTGATTCAAGTCACCAAATACAGATTTTTTCCATCCACCAAACGTATGATATGCGAGGGGCACCGGAATTGGTACATTAACACCAACCATTCCAATATTTATTCGGTTTGCGAAATCTCTTGCAGTATCACCGTCTCTAGTAAAAATAGCCGTCCCGTTGCCATATTCATGATTCATGGCTAATCCAATGGCTTCTTCGTAGGAACCTGCTCTTACAGTAGATAAAACTGGACCAAAGATTTCCTTTTTATAAACATCCATATCTGGGGTAACTCTGTCGAACAAATGTGGGCCAACAAAGAAGCCGTTTTCATAACCTTGAAGGCTAAAATCCCGCCCATCAATAACTAATTCGGCACCTTGATCTATTCCACTCTGAACGAGATTCAAAATATTTTGTTTTGCTGCACTTGTAACCACAGGACCAAAGTCAACATCGTCTCCGGCTGTGTAAGGTCCTACCTTTAGTTTTTCGATACGTGGTGCCAACTTTTCAATTAGGCGATCCGCTGTTTCTTCGCCCACAGGTACAGCTACTGAAATCGCCATACAACGCTCACCAGCAGCACCGTAACCTGATCCAACCAAAGCATCTGCTGCTAAATCCATATCTGCATCTGGCATTACAATCATGTGGTTTTTAGCCCCACCAAAACACTGAACACGTTTTCCATTAGCGCAACCTGTCCCGTAAATATACTCGGCAATTGGTGTCGAACCAACAAATCCAATTGACTGTATTGTGGGGTTGGCCAGCATCGCATCTACGCTTACTTTATCTCCATTGATGACTTGTAGTAACCCTTTTGGAAGACCAGCTTCTTCCATAAGTTCTGCCAATAAAATTGGAACTGAGGGATCTCTTTCTGATGGTTTTAATATGAAAGCATTTCCACATACTACAGATGGGGCAAACATCCACATCGGTATCATTGCGGGAAAGTTAAATGGGGTTATACCTCCACAGACACCCAGCGGTTGTTTCATCGAATACATATCAATGCCAGGACCTGCGCTATCCGTAAATTCACCCTTGAGCATTTGAGGGGCTCCAATACAGTATTCTGCCACTTCCAGTCCTCTTTGCACATCACCCTTTGCATCTGGAAATGTTTTGCCATGTTCACTACTCAAAACTTCTGCAAGTTTATCCATATCTCTGTGAAGTAAATCTACAAACTTCATCATTACTCGAGCACGCCTTTGCGGGTTTACAGCTCCCCACTCGGGTTGCACTTTTGCTGCTATTTCGACAGCTGCATCTAATTCTTCTTTAGACGCAAGCGGTACGCGTGCCTGAACTTCACCAGTTGCAGGATTGAATACGTCTCCAAATCTGCCGGAACTTCCAGAAACACGTTGACCATTTATGTAGTGCGTTAGCTCTTTCATTTTATTCTCCTATTTCTTAAGCCCATTATGCGTATGCAAAAAGGCTAAATCCAGAGCTATTTTGAAAAAAATAATATTAATACCACCCAGAATAAACAGAATTTTGATAGCTAAAAATAGTACATCCATCTATTGAATGATTATACAATGCGCTCGACGTAATTTAAGTAAAGATTACAGGATTTTACTGTTTAAATGCCATCAAATAAATAAATCTTAGAAATACTTCGTTGCTTGACTGATTATAGGTTAAGATGCACACTGTATTATAAATAGTAAATGTTGGGGGTTATTAATGCTCATACAACAGGTTCTACACGTAAAAGCAATCCCCGGTGTAATAACACTACCGCCGTCTGCTACGATATCTAACGTAATTAAAGTACTGTCCAAAAAAAGAATAGGTGGGATAGTTATCTCTTCTAACAAAAGGTATTGCGAGGGGATTATATCTGAAAGAGATATAGTTAAAATTTTGTCCCAGGATGGCGCTGATGCTCTAGACGACACCGTCGATAAGTATATGACTAGTCAGCTAATAAGTTGCACGCCTGATGCAACAGCAGACCAAGTTTTGACTGTAATGACTGAGAAGCGATTTCGTCACATGCCTGTTATTGTGAATGATGAACTATTAGGTCTAGTGACAATAGGAGACATAGTTAAGGCTCGATTAACTGAATTGGAAATGGAAAAAGAGGCTTTGGAAGGCATGATTATGGGATATTAACATGTCTTTTCATTCATTTATCCTTGAAATTAATCTGTAAAAGTGGGATCTCATGCTTGTAGTCTTACCTAAGGAATTGCTGAGTGCGCATTGGTTTATATCCAGGTACATTTGATCCTATAACATTGGGTCATATTGATATAATAAAAAGAGCATCAATGCTAGTTGATAGACTTGTAATAGGTGTCGCAATCAATAGAGACAAATCTCCTCTTTTTAATTTAGATGAGCGAGTAAAAATGATTGAAGCCGAATGCTCAAGCCTCAGCAAAAGAACTGGCACTGAAATAATTGCTCATCCTTTTGAGAATCTCCTTGTAGACTGTGCAAATGATGTAAATGCCTCAGTAATTTTTAGAGGACTTCGCGCTGTAGCTGATTTCGAGTATGAGTTCCAAATGGTCGGTATGAATCGCGTATTGAATAATAGCATCGAAACCGTTTTTTTGATGGCTGAGGCTAAGCACCAGGCTATAGCATCGAAGCTAGTAAAAGAAATTGTGCGATTAGGTGGTGATGTTTCAAAATTCGTGACACCGACGGTAAACAAACAGCTTTTAGAAAAATTCTGAATAATTAATAATTTCATTCAGTATTTATATACTTCGCCATGACCACTGCGGTATCAGCCATTCTATTGGAGAAGCCCCATTCATTATCATACCAGCTCAGAACTCGTACTAAATTGTTATCCATTACTTTGGTTTGATCAGCTGCAAAAATTGATGATCTAGGATCATGATTAAAGTCGCAAGACACAAGTTTTTTATCAGTATACCCCAGAATTCCTTCCAACGTGCTATTTGCAACTTTATTAACTGCTTCATTAATTTCAGTGCTAGAGGTGTCACGATTTGCTTCAAAAGTAAGGTCAACAACGGATACGTTTGGTGTAGGTACACGAACCGCAAACCCATCTAATTTTCCATCTAGTTCCGGTAGGACTAAACCAACAGCTTTAGCGGCTCCAGTTGTAGTCGGAATCATACTCAAACTTGCGGCGCGTGCGCGGTACATGTCATTATGCATTGTATCTAATACAGGTTGGTCACCGGTATAGCTATGTATAGTAGTCATAAACCCACGTTTTATACCCACTACTTCATGCAGAACTTTTGCAATAGGAGCCAAACAATTTGTAGTACATGAAGCGTTTGAAACAATTAGGTCATTTCTTGTCAATGTTCCATGATTTACACCATACACAATTGTTTTATCAGCGTTTTTTGCGGGAGCACTAATAAGCACGCGTGACGATCCATTACTTAGATGTGCGGCTGCTTTTTCCCGGTCATTAAAAATACCAGTACACTCCATTGCTATATCAATATGTTTCCAGGGTAAATCTGCTGGGTGCTTAATAGCAGTTACTTCAATTTCCATTTCGCCAATAATAATAGAATTTTTGGTCGTTTTAATATCTTTCGTAAATCTTCCATGTATACTATCAAATTCTAATAAATGAGCATTTACTTCAGTTGGCCCCAAATCATTAATTGCAACGATTTCCAGATCAGTTCTTCCAGATTCTACTACTGCTCTTAAAATATTACGTCCGATCCTGCCGAAACCATTAATCGCAACCTTGACTGCCATATTTAAACCTTAATTTAAGTTAGCGCTAACATCAAAAAATAAAGCACAAAAGTCAAGCCAAATAAGGATCTCTAATTGGATAACACAGCATGTGATGTAAATGGTAATTAGCTGACCGATAATTTTCTAATCAAAACTCTTAAGCCCCGACTTATATCAGTTTTTGACCAATCTTCGAGGCAACATCTGCCATTCTGCACGAAAACGCCCATTCATTGTCATACCAAGCAAGTATTCTAACCAAGTTATCACCAACTACTCTAGTTTGATCTGGAGCAAATATCGAAGAGTGGGTCGTGTGATTGAAGTCAATTGAAACTTTCGGTTCAGGATCAAATGCAAGTACTTTGCTCATATTACCTCTGGAAGCGTCTTCTATAATATCATTAATGTTTTGCGATGAAACTTTCTTTTTGGCCTTAAAAGTGAGATCAATGGCTGACACATTGGGAGTAGGTACCCTAATTGCTGTTCCATCTAGCTTTCCATCTAATTCAGGGATCACTGTTCCTATTGTTTTTGCTGCACCTGTGGAGGTTGGTATCATAGCCAGAGCTGCAGCACGACACCGATACAAGTCGTCGTGGCGTTTGTCTAATGTTGGTTGATCACCAGTGTAACTATGTATCGTAGTCATCATCCCATAGTCTATGCCTACTATGTCATTTAAGACCTTTGCAATAGGGGCCAAACAATTTGTCGTGCAAGATCCATTTGATAGAATTCGATCATTTCTAGAAATTTTATGATCATTAACTCCAAATATAACTGTTCGATCCACATTTTTTGCTGGTGCAGAGATTAGCACAGATTTAGCGCCATTTTTTACATGCGCTATAGCTTTATCATAAGTTGTAAATTTACCGGTGCACTCAAGAACAACATCACAACCTGACCAATCTAAGTCATCTGCATTGTAAGAGGATAGTACTTCAATGGGACCTCTTCCAAGATCGAAGGTGTTTTGGTTAACGTCAACCTTACCTGGAAAACGACCATGTACACTGTCATATCTTAGAAGATGCGCATTTGTTTCAATTGGACCAGGTGCGTTAACTTTAGATACTGTTACGTCGTTTCGACCATATTCGAAGATACTTGCTAAGGTTGTTCGCCCAATTCGCCCAAATCCATTTATTCCCAGTGTTACCGTCATTTTATCCCCAATATTTTTGATTCTTTTATAACCAATTTGTAAGTAATAAAAACAATATTTTTATTTAAAATTAGTATGTTAGCGGTAAACTTACATGTTTGCGCAAACAGTTAGCGCAAACTATTCTATACCAAGAAAAAATAATACTGAGGTTTAGGTATGGGATCACATTACAACAGATTTGTAGCTTCTGAGGCAATTCTATCTGGTGTAATGCCAAAATGGTTAAACAAAACTTCAGCAGGAGCAGATGCACCAAAACTTTTCATACCTACAAATGAAGATTTGTTTGCTCTCGCTCTATGACCTAATAACCATTCATCCCAACCAGTTCTAACACCGGCCTCGATACCAATTCTAATTGCTTGGCCCGAAGGTAATACGCGTCTTTTATAGGTTTCGTCTTGTTGTGAAAATAATTCCATGCAAGGCATAGATACTACCCTTGTCCCTATCCCCTTATCTTCAAGTAATTCGCGTGCTTTCAAGGCGATAGAAACTTCGGATCCAGTCGCAATTAATATAACCCGCCTGTTTTTTGATGCTTCTTCCAAAATATATCCACCTTTAGATACTAAGTTCGCAAATTGGTGCTTTTTTCTCACAGTGGGGAGATTTTGCCTAGACAACGCCAAAACTGATGGCGTATTCTTCATTGATAAAGCTATTTCCCAACATTCAGCAGTTTCAATTGTATCAGCAGGTCTAAATACTAATGTATTTGGAGTAGAACGGGATATAGCGAGGTGCTCTACCGGCTGGTGTGTGGGACCATCTTCTCCAAGCCCAATACTATCGTGGGTCATAACAAAAATAGTTGGTATTTTCATTAGTGCGGCAAGTCTCATTGCCGGTCGTGCATAATCAGTGAAGCACATAAATGTTCCGCCGTACGGTCTAATGCCTCCATGAAGAGCCATACCATTCATGGCAGCAGCCATTGCATGTTCTCGAATGCCGTAATGTATATAACGACCTTTCCGATTGTTTCTATCAAATATTTTCATATCGGTTGATTTAGTATTATTTGATCCGGTAAGGTCTGCTGAGCCTCCTATCGTTTCCTGCATAATGCTATTTACAGCATTTAGTGTCATTTCACTTGATTTTCTTGTCGCTATTGTGGGTAATGCCGCGCTGCTTTCTTTCTTGAATTTACGAATAGCCGAGGTCAATTTTTTTGGAGCATCTCCGCTAAAAATTCTTTCAAACTCTTTTCGTTTTGAATTTGATAAATTTTCTAGGTTAGACTGCCATCTCTTGAATGCCTTATGTCCCTCGAGACCTGCTTGTTCCCACTGCTCTTTAATCGATTTGGGAATATCAAATGGTTTGTGGCTCCACTGATAAACTTCTCTCGCATTTTTAATTAGTTCTGGATCGGTTAAAGCTCCATGACCCTTTGATGTATCCTGTGCTGCTGTACCTATCGCTATATGGGTTTTACAAGCTATCATTGTGGGTTTTTCAGACTTTTTTGCGGCTGAAATTGCACTATCAATTTCTTCAGGATCATGACCGTCTATCTCTATAACCTCCCAACCGGAGGCCTCAAAGCGTGTTTTTTGGTCGGTTGAGTCTGTAAGATCGATAGTTCCGTCTATCGTGATATTGTTGTTGTCCCAAAAAACGATAAGTTTGTGTAAACGTAAATGTCCTGCAAGGCTGATAGCCTCCTGACTGACACCTTCCATCAAACACCCGTCACCGGCAATTACGAAAGTATGGTGATCAATAATGTTTCGCCCAAATCTTGCGCGAAGGCTTTCTTCGGCAATAGCGAACCCTACCGAATTTGCTATCCCTTGTCCCAATGGACCGGTAGTTGTTTCTATAACATCTGATAGAAAATTCTCTGGATGGCCTGCAGTTTTTTTACCAAGCTGCCTAAAATTCTTTAGTTGATCTATGTCAAAATCAGCATAGCCACAAAGATATGCAACACTATAAAGAAGCATCGATCCGTGACCTGCAGATAAAATAAATCTGTCTCTATCTGGCCAGTTAGGTTGTGCGGTGCTAAATTTAAGATGTTTTTCGAACAAAATGGTAGCAACATCTGCCATCCCAATTGGCATGCCAGAATGGCCAGAATTTGCAGCCGCTACAGCGTCCAGTGTTAGAACACGTATGGCGTTAGCCTTCTCCCAGTGTTGGGGGTAAAGTTTTCGAAGCTTTTCAAGTTCCATCGAAGACCGAGTCCTTCAGCAGATTAATCCATGACAATGCATAACATGAGTATTGCGAAGTTCAAGTGAACAGTGAGGGGTGCTGATAATGATTAAAAGTTTTTGAATAAGAAAACTTAATCTATGAAAAATTTCCAAACAGGTTTATAAAATATAGTACATCAGTAATATATCCTAGAGGGCTTGATTAAAGGGTAATATATGGAGCAAATAGTCGATTTAGAGCGTAGAATAGAGTTGGCGTTAAACGAAATTGAGCGCTCATTATCTCTATATTCGAGAAATTCTCGTGTTGGTAGTGAACCCGCTAATGAAGAGTTAGAGAAACTTTCAATTGAGAATAAAAAGCTTGAAGCAGCAATTGAAGAATTAAAAGCTAAGCATAGTACGGAGCTGCAATCTTTATTAGCTGAAAGAGAAGAAGAGAGAGAAACCATGAAAAAACTCTACAAAAGATTAACTGAAGTTGTTGAAAATTCCGGAGAATAAAGTCTATGCCTGAAATTAAGCTATCAATAGGAGGCAGAGATTTTCAAGTCGCTTGCCAAGAGGGTGAAGAAAATTTTCTCACTGACGCTGCAAATTTGTTAAATTCTGAGTCACAAAATTTGGTTTCACAGTTAGGTAGATTGTCGGAGTCTCGCATGTTGCTGATGGCAGGTTTAATGTTGGCTGATAGAATGATAAATCTAGAGAAGTCGATTAATGAGCGAGAAAAGCAAATTGAACAGAAAGAGATAGACTTAGAAAAATCGATATCTGCTGCAAAAGCTGCCTCCGATAGTAAGCCAGCGTTTGCTAATGAAATTTCTGACCTTCTGGCTAAGACTGCTAAGCGATTAGAAAGCGTCGCTAAATTAACCTCTGGTCAGTAATTCTTTAAAGTACAAAGTGGTAATCAGGCGTTTGCTTCGCGAATTTTTTCAGCTGCGTCTTTATCAAATTCAATACCATTTTTCTCAAATAAACTATCGAGTTCGCCTGATAAAGCCATCTCTGTAATTATATCACACCCGCCTACAAACTCTCCCTTGACATATAGCTGCGGAATTGTTGGCCAGTCAGAAAAGTCTTTTATTCCTTGTCTAACTACTTCATCCGCGAGTACATTTATGTCCTCATAATCGACACCAATGTAATTTAGAACACCTGCTACTTTGCTCGAAAAGCCGCATTGAGGCATTGATTTATTGCCTTTCATGTACAAGACAACGTTGTTTTCCTCGATGGTTTTTTTTATTTGTTCGTTTACTTCAGACATTATGGTTCCTTTAACTATCAGATGGGGCCTTGGTTGTTAGAGCCAATGCATGTAACTCACCATTTGAACCATCCATTTTTCCTTTTAAGGCAGCATAAACGGCCCTTTGTTGCTGTACACGGTTCATATTTTTGAAACTTTCATCAATAACCTCTGCAGAATAATGATTTCCGTCTCCTGCCAGGTCAGTAATTGTAATACTAGCATTTGGAAATTGCTCGCGTATCATATTCTCAATTTCATTTGCCTGCATAGCCATTTCAAATCTCCTTAAGGCATCTTAAATATTCTTTTCGCCTAAGAACAAGCCTAAAAAATCTATAGAGATAAATCTAGGTGATTAGTTAAAAATTTCAGCAAAAGAATTTCGATACTTGCTAAAAATTTTATCTTTGTCTGAACAAAAATCTGCAAATTTGATTTTATCACCACCAAGGGTTCCAATATTTTCAATTGTCACTTTAGCTTTTTTTGCATTAACAAAAAGTAACTCAGCTTGATCAAAATTACATGCAATAAGATATCTAGCTTGATCTTCTCCAAAAAGCTTAGCTGGATCTGAAGTTTGGATTTCCATGCCAAGATTTCCCTTTTCAGCTAATTCAAATGCTGCAAGTGCGATGCCACCATCTGATAAATCAGTGCAAGCATTTATGAGATGCCTATTGTGCAATATGAAATAACCATTCTGTTTTTCAGCCATCAAGTCTACTCGGGGTGGAGGGCCATCTTGCAAATTAAACATTTCATCAACAATTGCAGACTGCCCTAAATGCCCAAAAGTATCTCCAACAACCAGCAAAAGGTCACCTGCGATAACAGAGTTAAATATTGGTTCTTCTTCTTCATTTATTAGTCCTACTGCACCAATTGTTGGGGTAGGTAGTATTGGCTCGCCGTCCGTCTCATTATATAAGCTTACGTTGCCCGAGACTATCGGCATTTCCAGTTTTTCAGCTGCCTCTGCGATACCTTTTATAGCGAGGACAACTTGTCCCATAATTTCAGGTTTTTCTGGGTTGCCAAAATTTAAGTTGTCTGTTGACGCTATGGGTTTTGCTCCCACCGCACATAGATTACGGAATGCTTCTGCTACAGCTTGTTTCCCGCCTTCCAACGGATCAGCTTTCACGTATCGTGGTGTCACATCGGCCGTAAATGCTAAACTTTTATTCGTTCCATGAACTCTAACAATACCTGATCCAGTCCCAGGCGTAATTACTGTATCTGCCATAACCTGACTATCGTATTGTTGATAAACCCATTTCTTGCAGCAGTAGTTTGGAGAACTTATCAGGGATAGCAAACCCTCAAGTGGGCTGAAGCTTTTTATAACTTGCAAAGGCTTTACTTTTGGCGGTTCTTTCCAAGATCGGTCATATTCGGGCGAATTGCGAGATAAAGCTTTTAATGGAACTTGAGCCTTTATTTCTCCATTATGTTCAATAATGAATAAGTCCTCAGGTATGGTTTCTCCAATAATTGCAAAGTCTAAGTCCCACTTTTCAAATATTGCTCGACTTTGCTCTTCTTTCTCGGGTTTAAGAACCATAAGCATCCGCTCTTGGGATTCTGACAGCATCATCTCGTATGCTGTCATATTTTTCTCGCGTGTTGGAACGAGATCTAAGTTGAGTTTAATTCCTAGGTTTCCCTTATCACCCATTTCCACTGCAGAACATGTTAACCCTGCAGCACCCATATCTTGAATTGATACAACTGCATCTGTCTTCATTAGTTCCAAACAAGCTTCCAGAAGTCTTTTCTCTGTAAAAGGATCGCCCACTTGAACAGTAGGTCTTTTTTCTTCAAGTGTGTCGTCAAATTCAGCAGAGGCCATTGTTGCTCCGCCGACACCATCCCTCCCTGTTTTTGCACCTAGATATACCACAGGCATTCCAACTCCAGATGCTGCAGAGTAAAAAATCATATTGTGATCAACTAAACCAGCTGCAAAAGCGTTTACCAAACAATTTCCATTATATGATTTATTAAATCGGATTTCTCCCCCAACAGTAGGAACTCCAAACGAGTTTCCATAACTACCGATGCCTTCTACGACACCGTGCACTAGTTCTTTCGTTCTTGGATGGTTTATTTCCCCAAATGATAAGGCATTCATAGCTGCTATGGGACGTGCGCCCATTGTAAATACGTCTCTGAGTATTCCTCCAACGCCAGTTGCAGCGCCTTGATGTGGCTCAATGTAACTTGGGTGGTTATGGCTTTCCATCTTAAAAACAACAGCTTGATTGTCCCCAATGTCTACTATTCCAGCATTTTCACCAGGCCCGCAGATTACATTTTCACCCTTCGTTGGAAGTAATCGTAGCCATTTCTTAGATGATTTATAAGAACAATGTTCATTCCACATCGCAGAAAATATCCCCAGTTCTGTAAATGTTGGATTTCGACCGATAATTTCCAGCAGAAGGTCGTATTCGCTAGAGTTAAGGCCATGACTTTCTATAAGTTCCGATGTGATTGCAGGCTCGAGCATTTTATTCCTTGATTTATTGCTGTTTCTAGTAATGGATTGATAAAGTGAGAGCAATGGAAAGGTTTTTGTGATAAGGATTTTTAGGTCGATGTGCTTAATAAATGGCTTATTTTTTGAGATACAAACGAATAAAAGTTAAAAACTTTTTAAAAGTTTTTTAGTAAAAGTATTTTTAAGTTTTGAACGATTAACGAATGGAAACGAGTTTTGGAACTTGTAGATTTAAATAAAAATTTTTTTATTAGGGGATTACAAAATGCGTGGTTTCACTCCTAATGAGTTTAATGCTAGATTGTCTAAGGCTCAAATTTTATTACAAAAGTCTGATCTTGATTGCCTATTGGTAACAAATGAGGCAGATTTTCGCTATTTTACAGGATTTTTAACTCGTTTTTGGGAAAGTCCTACGAGGCCATGGTTTTTGCTAATTTTTGCCAATTATCCGCCAATAACTATAGTGCCATCTATCGGAGTACATCTACTAAAAAAAACTTGGTCTGGTGAAATTCGTTCGTGGGAAAGCCCGAACGTTTCAGACGAGGGTATTTCATTATTGCAAGATATTTTATCTGAATTTCTCCAAAAAAATGGAAGAGTTGGCCTTCCGTCAGGTCCGGAAACATTGTTGCGCATGCCGCTCGTTTACTTCAATCAATTGAGGTCATCTCTAGATAAACTTCACTTTGTAAGTGACTGTGAAATAGTTAAAAACTTGAGATTGATTAAATCTGAATCAGAAGTTAAAAAAATCAGCCAAGCCGCTGCAATTGCTGGACGTGCATTTTCTCGAATAAATGAGGTTGCAAGGAGTGGTGTCCAACTCTCGAAAGTTTTTAGAGATTTTCAAGCTTTGTGTTTAGATGAGGGCGCTGACTGGGTATCTTATTTGGCTGGTGCATCAGAGCATGGTGGATATTCTGATGTTATATCTCCTGCTAAAGATGCGCCATTAGTAGCAGGAGATGTTTTGATGTTAGACACTGGAGTTGTTTATGACGGCTATTTTTGTGACTACAACCGAAATTTTGGTGTAACTGAGATCTCCAATAGGCTGAGCTCTAGCTGGGATCGATTGCAAGAGGCAACGGAGGCTGGTAAAAAAATGCTCATCCCCGGAAATACTGCGAAACAGGTGTTTTTTGCAATGAACGCAATTCTTCAAGAAGGTAAGAAAAGAAAAAATAGCTCTGGCCGTTTAGGTCATGGTTTGGGTATGCAGCTTACAGAATGGCCTTCCTTTTCAAAATATGATGAAACAATATTACAAGTAGGTATGGTCGTTACGCTTGAGCCAATAATAGATATAGATGACGAAAAGATTTTAGTTCATGAGGATAATTTTTTAATTACGGCAAATGGTCCAGAACAAATTAGTCCTCAATGTAATCCAAAAATACCTGTAATTTAGAGAAATCCAGTGCGGAAAGTTTCTTACGAAATCGGATTACCTATAGGCTCTAAGGCTAAACTTGGCTTAATTGTGCTCCAAGCCGATGAAACCATTGAATACGAGTTTTGGCAGCTAATATCAAAGTTGGATTTGGCGCTTCACGTGAGTCGCATTCCTAGTAATAGTGAAGTATCTAAGGATGGCTTAATGGCCATGAAGAAAGAACTGTCGGAAGCTGCAAGTTTGTTTCCTGAAAAAATTAGATTTAATGTTGTTGGCTACGCCTGTACCAGTGCCTCGAGTATAATCGGCTCTGAAGTTGTGTCAGATATGATTAGAAAGGGATGCGATGCACAGGAGGTTTGCAATCCTATCTCTGCATTAATAGCTGCATGCAAGAAAATGAAAATAAATGATCTTTTGTTTTTAACACCCTATGTTAGCAATGTTTCTGAGCATTTAATTGAGGAGGTTAATTCTAATGGGATTAGAACAACGGTAACAGCTAGTTTTGATGAAAAAAACGAAGCGAGTGTAGCGAGGATAAGACCAACTTCAATCGTTGATGCAGTAAATGAGCTATATTCGGGACAGTCGGCAATATTTATTTCATGCACTAACCTTCAAACATTTACTATTATTGAAGAAATTGAAAAAAAATGTGGTTGCATTTGTTTTTCGTCAAACCAAGTCTTAATTTGGCAGATGTTACGTCTTGCCGAAATTGATCATAATCTAAGAGGTTATGGTAAACTTTTAAGTAAAAGTTAGATTTGCAAAATTTAGAGGGTAAATATAAAATTTAAGCGAACTTAAGTGTATCAGCCCGGCAAGCTCCAAAAAATTTCAAGATGTTTGCAATTTAACTTTTTCTTGCTCCAATTTAATTTTTTTTCGGTGTTCTATAATTTCGTCTTGAACAAAATCACGAAAGGTTTCTATTTTTTTTGAATGACGTAGTTCTTCTGGGTAAGCTAAATAAACAGGTACTTCAACAGATTCTACGTCGTGCAAAACTCTCTGTACCCCGTCAAAGTCCTGTGTGACATAATCCGGCAAAACACCAATCCCTAGGTCATGAATTACTGCTTGTAAAACTCCGAAGTAATTATTAACGGTCAACATTGAGGGTAAATCATATTTTATTAAGTTTTGGACAAGTTCTAATCCTGCGCCAACCTGTGCAGACTTAGGGTTTTGGCAAATAAGTCTATGCTTTTTCAAGTCGTCTAAAGTTTGTGGTTCACCGTTCTGCGCTAAGTATCGCGGAGAAGCATACAAGCGCATTTTAACAGTCATGAGCCGTTTTCTGATTAAATCGGCTTGGCTAGGTTCTTTCATTCGGATTGCTACATCTGCCTCCCTCATTGGCAAGTCAAGCACTCGTTCCTCAAGCATCAGATCAATTTTGAGTTGTGGATAGGCCTCGTAAAGTTTTGGTAATCTAGGAGCCAACCACAATGACCCAAAACCTATTGTAGTAGTTACTCTAAGTTCTCCATATATTTCCTCCTCACTATCTTTAATTCTGGCAGAGGCCGCATCTATTCTTTTAGACATAGATTTTGTTGCATCGAATAATAACTCGCCTTGTTCTGTCAGAATTAAACCTCGAGCGTGTCGATGAAACAAAATGGTTTTTAAGCTTTCTTCAAGCGATCTTATTTGACGACTTACTGCCGACTGCGATAAATGAAGTGTATCTCCCGCGTGCGTTAAACTGCCGGCATCCGCCACTGCATGAAAAATCCTAAGTTTATCCCAGTCCATACGTATCTCAATATTTTCTTGATATTTGTAAACTAAATCTCTTAAATTTCAATGAATTAAGTATTGCTTGATATAAAAATCTCCTAAGAATTACGTGTTGCTCTCAATACCACTGGATAATTCCTTCTTATTAATATAGGGGCCCTAATTAACAACAATGTATGTAGATCGTTGTGAATAAAAAATTTTGTTACGATATAAGTTATGCACACTCTGCAACTAGTGGATTAGGTGGATCCTTTATCAGGATTTTAGAGAACACTACGGGTAAGTTGGCTTTGCGAAAAAGATCTCAAAGATGGCTACCCAACTTGAATTCTATGCAAGCCTTTTGGCACTCAATCATGGAAGTTTATGGAGTTACTATAGACGTAATGCAGGGTGACATCAGCGACATTCCTAGTCGGGAGCCTTTGATCTTAGTCGCTAACCATCCATACGGGATTTTAGATGGTTTAGTCATGGGGTCAATTCTGGCGCAATGTCGTGCAAACTTTAAAATTGTTGCAAATGATATTTTTAATAAAGCACAGCACGTTAAAGATACTATTCTTCCTATTTCATTTAAAAATGATCGTGATGCGATACTACTAAACTTGGAAACAAGAAAAAATGCCCTCAAGCATTTGTCGCAGGGGGGGGCAATTGGAATATTTCCAGGAGGCACAGTATCCACTTCATCTAGATTGTTTTCTCAACCCGCTGACCCAGTGTGGAGATCATTCACTGCTAAAATGATTTTGAAATCAAACGCTGTTGTGATGCCTATTTTTTTTGATGGAAGCACTAGTAGAATATTCCAATTAGCCAGTCACTTTCACCCTGCATTGAGGGCTGGCTTATTACTGCGCGAATTCAAGTTGCGTTTAGATAAGCCTGTAAGCTTAGTAATAGGTAAGCCAGTTTCGCGAACTATATTAGAATCATATAAAAACGATCCGGTCGGCATGATGGATTTTTTGAGAAGAGAAACGTATAAATTATCACCAAATAGAAATCAAACTTTTGAATATGGGTATGAGTTTGAAAGCAAGCATCGAAATATGTAGGTATTTTATATGGCAGTAGGCATCTTTGACTCAGGGCTTGGTGGATTGACTGTTCTTGATGCAGTCTCAAATAGAATGCCGAGCCAATCTTTTATTTACTACGGTGATAACGCTAATACACCCTATGGAGTAAGAGACACCGATGATATTTACAAATTAACTACTACTGGATTAGAAAAGTTGTGGGATGAAGGCTGTGATTTGGTTATTCTAGCGTGTAATACAGCCTCAGCTGCAGCACTGCGATCTATACAAGAAAAGTTTTTACCAAATGGTAAGAGATGCTTAGGTGTTTTCGTTCCATTAATTGAGGCTTTAACAGAGCGTAACTGGGGAGATAATTCGCCGCCACGAGAGGTTTCTGTAAAAAATGTTGCTTTATTTGCTACTCCTGCCCCCGTTTCAAGCCGAGCTTTTCAGCGCGAACTTGCCTTTCGTGCAATTGGTGTTGACGTAGAAGCCCAGGCATGTGGAGGGGTTGTGGATGCAATTGAAGATGGTGATCTTATACTTGCTGAGGCATTGGTCCGTAGTCATGTAGATGCATTAAAAAGAAAAATGCCTTTTCCTGAAGCGGCAATACTCGGGTGTACGCATTATCCACTTCTAGAAAAGAGCTTTAAGGAATCCTTGGGGCCCGATGTCAAGGTTTTCTCTCAGGCAAGCCTAGTGGCAGCAAGTTTACAGGATTACTTGGAGAGACACCCCAATATGAAAGGAGCTGCCACAGCTTCTAAATTTATCACTACGGGGGATCCCAAGAAGGTTTCGGACCGCGCAACACAGTTTTTACAACGTAAGATTGACTTTGAACGCTTTTAAACCTTAAGTTTTGGCAAAAAGAGAGTATGAATGAAGCATAAATTAGCAATAATTGGAGCATCTGGCTACACAGGCGCTGAGCTTATAAGGCTAATCGAGACGCATCCAAAAATGGAAGTAACAGCACTAGTCGGGAATACAAGAGCTGGCTCGTCAATGTCTGATATTTTCTCACATTTATCCCATATTGAACTTCCAAACTTAACAAAACTTGAAGAAACCAATTTTGAACGAATTGACCTATGTTTTTGTGCTCTGCCCCATAAGACAAGTCAGCAAGTTATTGGTCAACTTCCCGAAAGTCTTAAGGTCATAGATCTGAGTGCAGACTTTCGCTTGAGAGACGTTAATGATTATGAAAAATGGTATAAAGAGAAACATTTTGAGACGGAACTTCAAAAAAAAGCTATTTATGGTTTAACAGAATTTTATCGCGAGCGGATTAAAGGTGCAAATCTTGTTGCAGGAACTGGGTGCAATGCAGCCCTGGGTCAGTATATGTTACGGCCCCTTATTAGCTCAAATGTAATTGATTTGGAAAATATTATCTTAGACATGAAGTGTGCGGTTTCAGGTGCAGGCCGTGCAATGAGAGAAGACTTACTACACTCAGAAGCTTCCGAGGGAATTAGGGCTTATGCAGTGGGCGGAATTCATAGACATTTGGGTGAATTTGATCAGGAATTTTCACTACTTGCTGGTCAGCCTGTGCAAATTCAATTTACGCCCCATCTTATCCCGGCAAATAGAGGTGTATTTGCGACTGCCTATGTAACGGGAAAGTCAGAAGAGATTTATGATACACTTTACCAGCGATATATTGATGAGCCCTTTTTACATGTATTGCCGTTCGGTAAAATGCCGGCTACTCAAGACGTAAGGGGTTCGAATTACTGTTATCTTGGGGTAGTCCAAGATCGTAAGCAAGATAAAACTATCATAATTGGCGCTCTGGATAATTTAACTAAAGGCAGTAGTGGTCAAGCCATACAGAATGCCAACTTAATGTTGAATGAAAAAGAGACTTTGGGGCTGGAGATGGTCCCATGTTTTCCATAAGTTTGTTAAAATGAAGAATTTGAAGAAAAAGCGCCGAGTTCAGATAATCAGCATTGCGTTCGTTGCATTAGCAACTGCTACTATTTTGATAGGTTTTGCGATGAAGGATGGGATTAATTTTTTTAAAAGTCCTACCCAAGTTGTTGAAAATACACCCAACCCAAATGAGGTATTCAGGATCGGAGGTCTGGTTGAGGAGGGCAGTTTGCTTCGAGGTGTTGGTGAAACCATTTCATTTAATGTTACGGATGGTAATGAAAGTGTAAGTGTTAAATTTACAGGGATCTTGCCCGATCTTTTTGAAGAAAATCAGGGTATGGTTGCAATGGGTAAATTTTCCGATGGAGTATTTTACGCCTCCGAAATCCTAGCTAAGCATGATGAAACTTATATGCCAGCTGAAGTAATTGACGCACTTAAAGAACAAGGGGTTTATCAAGAACCTAAATAATGATTTAACGTACAAACACCCTGTTAATTTTTTTGAGCGAGGCATTCCATAATCCATGATTACTGAGTTAGGTCATTTTTGTTTAATATTGGCTATGTTGGTTGCTTTTTTGCAATGCTTTGTTCCATTTCTGGGCACCCGAAAAAATAGTTATGGAATGATGAACTTTGGTGCGACAGCTGCAAATTTACAATTTGTTCTCTTAGCGCTTGCTTTTGGCGCCTTGACACATGCTTTTATAACTTCAGATTTTTCTGTTCGCTTGGTAGCTTTAAACTCTCACTCTTTAAAACCGCTGTTGTATAAGATTAGTGGAGTATGGGGTAACCATGAAGGTTCTATGCTTTTGTGGGTACTTATATTAGCTTTGTTTGGAGCTAGTGCCGTTTGGTTTGGAAGTAATCTTCCGATTAGATTGAAGGCTACAGTTCTCTCTGTTCAAGGAGCAGTTGGACTTGCGTTTTTGATATTCATTGTCTTTACCTCTAATCCATTTCTTCGTATTTTCCCAATCCCATTCGATGGCCAAGATCTTAATCCATTACTTCAGGATCCAGGTTTAGCTTTTCATCCTCCATTTTTGTATCTGGGCTACGTTGGGCTAAGTATGTCATTTTCCTTCGCAGTTGCTGCTCTTATTGAAGGCAGAATAGATGCAGCTTGGGGAAGATGGGTAAGGCCGTGGACACTTGCAGCTTGGCTGTTTTTGACAATAGGGATAGCACTTGGAAGCTGGTGGGCTTATTATGAATTAGGCTGGGGAGGTTTCTGGTTTTGGGATCCGGTAGAGAATGCATCTTTTATACCTTGGTTGTGTGCGGCAGCGCTTCTTCATTCTGCTATAGTTGTTGAAAAGCGCGAAAACCTAAAAAGTTGGACAATTCTTCTTGCGATCTTGGCATTTGGTTTCTCACTTACGGGAACTTTCATTGTTAGATCCGGCTTACTAACCTCCGTCCACGCTTTTGCAAATGACCCTGAGCGAGGATTCTTTATCTTGCTCATCTTTTGTTTTTTTGTAGGTGGTGCTTTGACGCTTTTTGCATTTCGCTCTAGTTCGCTTCAGGCAAAAGGTGTATTTTCTGTCGTAAGCAGAGAGAGCTCTCTGGTTGCTAATAATATTTTGTTAGTTGTTTCTGCTTTTGTTGTTTTTGTTGGAACGATTTGGCCTTATATCGCGGAAATATTTTTTGATAGAAAGTTGAGTGTTGGACCTCCATTTTTTAATATTGCTTTTACACCTTTCATGGTCGCGCTTGGGTTAATCTTGCCTATAGGCGCTATGGTTCCTTGGAAAAGAGGAAGATTAAATAAAATTTTAAAATCGCTTCTGATACCAATCAGCTTTGCTATTTTATTAGCCTGCTTTGTTTGGGCGTTACAATCCCAAAAAACTATACTTGGCCCTATGGGTTTGTTCTTAGGAGTGTGGATAGTAGTAGGAGCTTTGTATGATCTATATAGTCGAACTGGATCAAATCGAAATTTGTTGAGACTCCTTCGTTTACCTCGTTCCGATTGGGGAAAGACTGTCGCTCATGTTGGATTTGGTACCACGATATTTGCGATTTCAGCATTGGTTGCTTGGGAAAGTGAAGATATTCGGACAGCAAGTATTGGAGAAACTTGGTCTTTTTCAGGCTATGATTTTACTTTGCAGTCGGTTGAGAATTTGTCGGGTCCTAATTATTTTTCCGTTCAAGCGTCTATTAAAGTTGTGCAGGATGGTGAGGTCGTAGCGACTTTGTTTCCGGAAAAAAGAAATTATCCTGTTGCTCAGATGCCGACAACAGAAGCTGCCATAGATTACAAGCTGACGAGAGATGTTTATTTAGTTTTAGGTGACCGCCAGCTTGATGGTAACTGGACTGTTAGAACGTACATAAAACCTTTTGCAAATTGGATATGGGCTGGATGTATAATAATGGCTCTGGGTGCATTGATATCATTATCGGATAGGCGCTACCGAGTAGCGGCAGGGGCAAAGTCAACACCAAGAATTGAGATAGAAAAAGCCTAAAAATGATTTTTAAAAAAATAATTTTTATTTTCGCTTTAGCTACGTGTTCAATAGTTAATGCTGTTGAGCCTGATGAGGTTCTTGCTAACCCTAAGCTGGAGGAGCGCGCGAGGCAAATCTCTAAAGATTTGAGATGCTTAGTTTGTCAGAACGAGAGTATTGACGAAAGTGATGCAGCTCTTGCAAGAGATTTGAGAGTACTAGTCAGGGAACGACTTCAGGCAGGTGATAGCAATGATGAAGTATTAAAGTTTGTAGTTGATCGCTATGGAGAGTTTGCCTTGCTTCGCCCGCGAATTGACGGTGTGAATTATTTATTATGGTGGTTCGGCCCATTATTTTTACTTTTTTCAGTATTAACAGCTATATTTTATGTAAGAAAACTTGGAAAGATCTCAAAGACCCAAAATGATTTAACTGCACCGCTTAATGATGAAGAGCGGAAGAAATTAAAAGAGATTATGGGTGATTGAGACTATTTAACTTACTCCAACAAGATAGAGACGGTTAACTGAATTATGAATTACGAAAATATACTGATTGAATACGAAAATTCTGTGGCAACTATTATTTTAAATAGGCCAAATGTAATGAATGCTTTAAATTCACAAATGAGAGCAGAGCTTACGGATGCTGTTACTCGATATTCTAAGGAAGCGCGGGTGGTTGTTCTGACCGGTTCGGGAAGCGCGTTTTGTTCGGGGCAAGATTTAGGTGACGGCAACTCGTTACAGTCAGTAGATTTAGAGAGAACTTTACGAGATGAGTATGAGCCATTGATACGTGCAATTGTTAATTCTCCGGTACCAACCGTAACTGCTTTAAATGGGGCGGCTGCAGGTGCAGGGGCAAATTTGGCATTAGCAGCAGATATCGTAATTGCGAAATCTAGTGCTTATTTTGTGCAGGCTTTCAGTAGAATTGGTTTAATTCCAGATGTCGGCGGCACTTATTTTCTGCCGCGAGCTATGGGCTTGGCTAAAGCTATTGGTTCTTCAATCTTTGCCGATAAAATTATGGCTGCAGAAGCTCACGAAATTGGATTAATATATGAATATATCGAAGATGATGATTATGACATTCATCTAAAATCTCGAGTTGAGTACCTTGCCAATGGACCAACAGTTGCTTTTGCTGGGATCAAGGATGCAATGCGAAAATCCTTAACCAACACTTTAGATGAACAGTTAGAACTTGAGGCTAAATTACAAAAAAAATGCGGCAACACACGTGATTTCCAGGAAGGTGTTTTAGCGTTTCATGAAAAAAGAGATGCTAAATTTGAGGGGCGGTAAGGTCTCTAATTTGACTATCTTTTTTCTATGTCTACGTAGTCTCGTGAGGTCTCGCCAAGATAAAGCTGTCTAGGTCGTCCGATTTTTACTTGTGGATCTGCAATCATTTCTTTCCATTGTGATATCCACCCAACAGTCCTCGAAACTGCAAATATTGGAGTAAACATTGAAGTTGGGAATCCCATTGCCTCTAGGATAATTCCTGAATAGAAATCAACATTCGGAAAAAGCTTCTTTTCTATAAAGTATTGATCATTAAGAGCCATGTGCTCCAGCTCTTTTGCGACTTGTAAGAGAGGATTATCTTCAACACCAAGCAGTTCTAATACTTCATCTGCTGATTTTTTTAGTACTCGAGCTCTTGGATCTATATTCTTGTATACTCTATGGCCAAATCCCATCAACCGAAATGGGTCGCCTTTATCTTTTGCTCTCGTAATATATTCTGGGATACGATCGACAGTTCCAATTTCTTTCAACATTTCTAGACATGCCTGATTTGCACCTCCGTGTGCTGGGCCCCAAAGGCAGGCGATTCCTGCAGCGATACACGCAAATGGGTTGGCACCAGAGCTACTTGCTAAACGAACCGTTGAAGTAGACGCATTTTGCTCATGATCTGCATGTAATGTGAATATTCTATCCATCGCGCGGCTTAAAATTGGATTTACTTGGTATTCTTCGGCTGGTACTGCAAAGCACATTCTTAAAAAATTTGACGCATAATCCAAATTATTAAGGGGATAAACAAAGGGCTGCCCAATTGTGTATTTATACGCCATGGCGGCAATTGTTGGCATTTTTGCAATAAGCCTTATTGAGGCTACTTCTCTTTGCCAAGGATCAGTTATGTCTGTGCTGTCATGGTAGAATGCTGACATCGCACCCACAACGCCGGTCATAACCGCCATAGGATGGGCATCACGACGGAAACCTCTGAAAAAGTACATCATCTGCTCATGTAGCATTGTGTGGGTAGTGACCCTGTGCTCAAAATCTTCTAACTCAGCCCCGGTTGGCAAATAACCGTATAAAAGTAAGAAGCATACTTCCAAATAATGCGACTTATCAGCGAGTTGATCTATAGGATATCCGCGGTGAAGCAGTTCACCTTTGTAACCATCTATAAATGTTATTGTACTGTCGCAGCTAGCGGTAGAGGTAAAGCCAGGATCGTATGTAAATACACCTGCTTGCTTGTATAATGTTGTAACGTCAATTACATCGGCGCCGGCTGATGGAGAATGAATAGGTAGGTCAATCTCGTTTGCACCAATAATAAGTTTTGCCGTTTTTGATTTGCCAGCCATAATGTCCTCCAAAATGCTGCAACTAGTTGATGCTTCAATTCCGCATTATCCTGACGTGGTGTGAATTAAAATTAATTCTTATACGTGTCTTCAAACTCAATTAGCCGCCCAATAGTCTCAACTCTCCCTAGAACTATCATCATATCAAACACACTTGGTGTTTTAGAACTTCCCGCAAGGGCTGCCCTTAAGATGGGAGCTACATCTCGAAACTTCAGTTCAATCTGCTCACAAACGAGGTTTAACAACTCTTCTAAATAGTTCCGTTCCCATCTAACATTTTGCAGTTGCGGCGTCAATATTTTGAGGACATTTAAAGGTAAATCTTTGATTCTCTCCTCAATGTCTGGCTCCAGAGAAATTGGTCTTTCTTGAAGAATAAATCTATTTTTTTCAATGAGTTCAGAAAAGCTCTTCACAGCATTTTTTGTGAAATCTAGTGACTTAAGAAGGCTGTTTAACTGTGCTTGTGAAAAGGCTGGTTGACCCATAGCTTTCAAGTATCCTGTTAGCTCATGCAGCAGCGCAGCATTATCTGTATTGGCTATATGCAACTTTGAAATATTGGACAATTTTTTAAAGTCAAACCTCGATGGACTTTTGCCAATACTTTGCAAATTAAACCATGTTTTTGCTTGTTCATCAGTAAAAAACTCATCGTCGCCGTGGCTCCAGCCCAGACGCGCAAGGTAATTTCTCATTGCAGCTGCTGGATAACCCATTTTTTTATACTCAATCACGCTTGTTGCGGCGTTACGTTTTGATAATTTTTTTCCATCTTCACCATGTATCAGTGGAATGTGTGCATAAACTGGAATTGCCCAATTCAATGCAGAATAAATTAAATTTTGTCTGGCTGCATTGTTCAGATGGTCGTCGCCTCGAATAATATGCGTAACACCCATATCATGATCATCCACTGCAACAGCCAACATGTAAACGGGGGAACCGTCAGATCTGAGTAGGATCATATCGTCTAGTTGACTATTCTTTATTACAATATCTCCCTGAACCTCATCTTTAATAACCGTAAACCCATTTTCTGGAGCCTTAATTCTTATCACAAATGGTTTTTTTGGGAATGTGCTTGGTAGGGCATTTCTCCAAGGGCTTCGAAAAGCACTTGGACTTTTATTGTTAATTGCCAAATTTCTTAAGTCATTGATCTCAGTTTCTGTTAAAAAACATTTGTATGCTTTGCCTGTTTCCAAGAGCTTATTTGCAATCTCAACGTGACGTGGTGCCCTCTTTGATTGGCTAATAGGCTCACCATCAAAATCTAGTCCTAGCCATTTCATTCCGTCGAGGATAGCGTCCTGTGCAGCATCAGTAGAACGATTTTTGTCTGTGTCTTCAATTCTAAGTAAAAACTTTCCATTTCTACCTCTGGCATACAACCAATTAAATAAAGCTGTTCGGGCAGTTCCTATATGCATATCGCCGGTAGGTGATGGAGCAATTCGTGTCACAACGTTGGACATAAATTTTGCCTCTGTGCTGTTTTTAAGTTAATATACTAAGTTCTTATAGTTAATAATACCAATGAACAAGCAAGTCTTCTCAGACCTATAACGGCATATGTTAACACAAAACCATATGAGAGAAACGATTGTTTTCTGGCTAAATGAACTAGTAAGACCTTATCAGACCAACCAGTCGCCCTTGGACTTTTACGTCACCACTTGGCAGTATTCTGGTTTCATATGCCGGGTTGGCTGCTTCCAAGGCTATTGCATCGCCTCTGTAAAAAAATCTCTTTAATGTTGCCTCACTATCTTTCACGAGTGCTACAACAATATCGCCATTTACCGCTGTTTTTGTTTCTTTTATTACGACAATATCCCCATCGTTAATTCCTTCTTCAATCATGGAGTCACCCTTTACTTCTAGCGCATAATGGTCGCCTCCATTCCTTAGCATGTGCCTTGGAACGGCTACGTTATGGGAAATTTGACTTATAGCTTCAATGGGAACTCCGGCTGCTATTCGTCCCATTACTGGAAGCTCGCTCGCATGTACTGAGTCGGAAATAGGTCGAGGATTTACGTCTTCATTGCTTGCCGGATTTATGGTAGAAACGCGGCTTATTTTGGTTACTTTATTGTTTGTTTCTAGTGAATCTGGCAGCTTAACGATTTCTATGGCGCGCGCTCTGTGAGCAAGCCTTCGAATGAAGCCCCGTTCCTCTAGAGCGGTTATAAGTCTGTGAATTCCAGACTTTGAGCGTAAATCCAAAGCCTCCTTCATTTCGTCAAAAGAGGGTGGTATTCCGTCTTTATTCAAATGCTTGTTTATATAATTTAATAAATCGAGCTGTTTTCGTGTAAGCATGCTTTATCCTCAATTTTTTATCTTTGTTCTACTAATGTTCCTTTTTTGTGTCAAGCTTTTGTGAGTTTTTGTTAAATTTTAATGTATTCGCACTGTGTTTTAGCCGGAATAGCCTCTGCGTGCGCAGCTCTGATAAGAAGCGCATCTGAATCGCATAATAAAGCCAAACGTGCACTATCTTGGTTCTCTACAGGTTCAAGATATCCGTTTGGTAATAAAACAGCACGCATGTAGTGTTCGCGTGGCCCGTTTTTTGGAAGTGAGGTGCTACACGGAGCCATTAGGCGGGGCGCGCTTTTTTTCTCTAACCCTAACATTGCCTGTATCAGTGGTTGGATAAATACATAGCCACACACCAAGGCTGAAACTGGATTTCCAGGCAGCCCAACAAGTGCGGTCTCGTTGATTTTTCCAGCCATCAATGGTTTCCCAGGACGCATTGCCACCTTATGAAAGCTTTTATCAACGCCAAAATTATTGGTTGCTTCATTTATTAGATCATATTTACCAACTGAGGCACCGCCAATTGTAATAATTAGATCTGCGTCTTGCGCTAAGCCTATTATATATTCGATAGATTTTAAGTTATCCTGAGCTATTGGTAATATTCGTGGTTCAGCGCCACACTCCTTGCAAAGGGCAGCTATTCCGTATGCGTTAGATGCAATTATTTGATCAGCCTTGGGTGACTCTCCTGGAAATACTAACTCATCACCAGTAGAAATTATTGCTACTGTTGGTTTCTTTCGGACGCTTAAATGTGCGAAATTCATAGCTGCCAAAAGCGAGATTTCTTTTGCCCCAAGTATTAAGGGTGTTTTTACTTTGTATCCTTTTGAAAAGTCGGTACCTTCGAGCCTTATATTTGATTTTTTATCAAAGTTTTCTTTTACAATTATAAACTTTTTGTCAGCCTCTACATCTTCTTGCATGAGTACAAGATTTGCTCCATCTGGGACCCGAGAGCCAGTAAAAATTCTTACTGCTTCATTTTTATTTATTTTTTTTGGATAAGAATGACCTGCGGCAGACTCGCCAATGACTTTAAATTCTGCTCCTGATTTCAAGTTTGCTTTATCTATAGCATATCCATCCATCGCTGATGACGGGAAAGGGGGGTTGCTGCGAGTTGATTCCAACGGTTTGGCCAGTACACGTCCTAAGCATTTTTTTAGCTCAACGGTTTCAACGGGTGTAACTTTCGCAATCAAAAATAATTTTTCTAAAGCCTCTGTTACAGAAATCATGGATTTTCGATGCGTCCTGATTTTCCGCCGTCTTTCATAGTCAGTCTGATATTACCAATTTCAATCGTTTTATCGACGGCCTTCAACATATCATAAATTGTTAGGCAGCTTACTGTTACAGCAGTTAAAGCTTCCATTTCCACTCCAGTCGGTCCATTAGTTTTTACGTGCGCTTCTATATCAACTCCTGGCAATTCTGTGTTTGGCTCAAGATTAATTTTAACGTTGCTTAGCGGTATTGGGTGGCAAAGCGGTATTAACTCCGAGGTTTTTTTGCAACCCATGATGCCTGCTACGCGAGCAATTGACAATACGTCACCCTTCTTGGCTTTGCCCTCGGTCATTATATTGAAGGTCTCACGTTTCATTCTAACGGTACCTTTTGCGATGGCTAATCGGTCGGTATTATCTTTAGAGCTTACGTCAACCATGTGAGCGTTGCCCTTATTGTCAAAGTGGGTCAAAGATTTGGACATTTATGGTCTCAATGGATTGCTTAGAATTTTCTGAGTTGCTGTTTTAACGTCTGGTTGTCGCATTAAACTTTCTCCTATTAAGAATGATCGTACGTCTAATTCTGCCATTGACCGGAGGTCCTCAGTATTGAAAAGTCCACTTTCGCTAACGATCAATCGATCACTAGGTAAAAGTTTGGATAATCTTTTTGTTGTTTCAAGTGAAGTCTCAAACGTTTTCAGGTCCCTGTTGTTTACTCCAATCATAGGAGACTTTAAATTCATTGCTCTCTCAAGCTCTATTTCATTGTGTACTTCAATTAAAACATCCATATTCCAGGAGACCGCGGCATGTTCTAGCTCTTCTGCTTGTTGATCACTGACCGATGCCATAATTATAAGAATACAATCTGCGTTTAGTGCACGTGCCTCCGTAACTTGGTAAGTATCATACATAAAATCTTTGCGTAGGGCAGGGAGTTGAGTTGACTTTCTGGCATTTGTTAAAAAATCTTTATCACCCATAAAACTTGGCTTATCCGTTAAGACCGATAAACAGGTAGCGCCTCCTTCTTCATATGCTGTAGCTAACTTTTCTGGATTAAAGTCTTCTCTAATTAAACCTTTTGAAGGTGATGCCTTTTTAATTTCTGCTATCAATCCATATCCGTCCTTCTGAGCATCTTTTATAGCTGCATAGAAGTTTCTCACTGGAGATGCAGCTTTTGCAAGCTCCTCGATCCTGCTCACAGATACTAGTTTTTTGTCTTTTTCAATTTCTTTCAGTTTATATTCTTTAATAGTATCCAAGATGGTCATAGTCATAGCTCACCGTTAGAAACCTTTTTTACTAGCTCTAAAGATTCCTTCGCTCTGCCACTGTCTATACTATGAGCTGCGTACTCAACGCCCTCTTTTAATGAGTCACACTTTCCAGCAATCAACAGCGCTGCGGATGAGTTTAAAAGCACAGCGTCCCTATATGCACTTTTTTTGCCCTCAAGTAGTGCTTGTAGTTCAGATGCATTTTCTGCCGGAGACCCGCCAAGTATTTCTGATAACTTATGAGTAGGTAATCCTGCATCTTCTGGGTGAACCTCGAATGAACTAATTTTCCCATCAAAAAGTTCGACTACAGTTGATACACCGACGATGGTAAGTTCATCGGTTCCGTCAGATCCATGCACCAACCAAGCTTTTTCACAGCCCAGTGTATCTAAAGTTTCAGCCATAGGGAAAAGTAAGTCTGGTGCAAATGCACCACTAAGCTGACGTTTTACACCCGCAGGATTGGTTAATGGTCCAAGAATATTAAAAATGGTTTTACATCCAAGTTCTTGCCTGATCGGCATAACATGCTTAGTAGCGGGGTGATGCATTGGAGCCATCATGAATCCAATCCCAGCATTTTTGATTTCTGCCTCTACGACATCCGCTTCAACCATTACATTTATTCCAAGGGCCGTTAATGCATCAGCGGCCCCAGATTTTGAACTTAAATTTCTGTTACCATGTTTTGCAACAGTTACTCCGGCACCAGCTACCGCGAAAGCAGCCGCTGTAGAAATATTGAGTGTTCCAACTCCATCCCCGCCAGTGCCAACTATATCAATAGAGCCTGATGGAGCATCTACAGGAATGCATCTCGATCTCATTGCCTCAGCGGCAGCGGAATATTCTGAAACGGATTCACCTCTTGCTCTCATCGCCATCAAAAAGCCACCCACCTGCGAGGGAGTAGCTTTTCCTTCAAACAGGATATCGAACGCTAATTTTGCTTGGGCAGTACTTAGCGGACCCTCTGAGGCTGCATAAATTAATGGTTTCATTTCCTCAGTCATAGTTTGATCCCTGTATTACTAATAAAATTCTTTACTAATTTATGCCCATGCTCCGATGCTATGGATTCTGGATGAAATTGCACCCCAAAAATAGGAAGTTTTTCATGGGAAAGCCCCATTATTGTTCCGTCCTTGAGCCATGCTGTTTTCTTTAATTCGCCCGGTAAATTCTCTCTTGAGACAATTAAGGAGTGGTATCGTGTGGCACAAAATGGATCAGGTATTCCCTCAAATAGTCCTGCACTATCGTGGTGAATTTCTCCCATTTTTCCATGAATAATTTCATGGCAACGAACTATATCCCCTCCGAAGGCCTGTGCGATCGTTTGATGACCTAAGCATACCCCCAATATAGGTATTTCGCTTTCGGTGGCTTTCAGTGTTAATTCCAAACAGATTCCAGCTTGATCTGGATCGCAAGGGCCAGGCGATAAAACTATTCCTGATGGTTTCATATTTATAGCATCAGTTGCAGTAATAGCATCATTGCGCTTGACAATTATATTTGGTGACAATGCACCTATTAAATGAACCAAATTATATGTAAAACTATCATAGTTATCGATAATAAGGATCATAATTTTTCCCTTTAGCACGATCAGGACTAGCGTCAGAAGTCTTCGTAGAGTATTATTTATTCTGTGATAGTTGTGGGTATCAATGTGTGCAAGTGTTTTAAGTTTATGCGTGCATTTTTATTCGAGGAGAGAGAACGATAATTAGGTTTTTAGTTGGTGTTATTTCTGCGCTAGTACTTGGAGGAATAATTATCAGTATCCCTTCAACGGTGAGAATAGTCACGGGCCAAAGCAGTGCATTGCCAACTAGTGTTATATTGGAAGTGCCTTCTGGCTCAGAATTTGATCAGTCGAGGCCTGATTTGCCTCCTGTTGCAATTTACCAGCTCGAGCCTGTAACAATGCCATCAAATGATAATTTTTTAGTTTTAGACACAGATTTAGAGACTAAATTAACAGACCAAACGACAGCGTCGGCTCTTGAACCAATAACTGATCAGCTTGGAGATAACCTTGTTGAAGCACTTGGTCAGCCGACCGCTTCACAAAACCAACTGTTTCAACCGCAGCTCTATGAAACAAGGCCAATCTTGCCATCTATATCCAAAAATTTGGATTCTTCGTTTGTTTTAAGCGAGACCCCAATGAAAAACCCTTCGACTCAAGCAACTAGTCAAACCCTGGATCAGGTGGAATATGATGGAACTGTTAATCTTCGACTAGAAAATTTTAATCCAGATCTTCCAGCTGAACCATCAGTACCTTTATTAGAAGCAAATCCAATTGGGGGCAGCGTGCAAAAATCGAATGACTAGTGCCAATGTTCGTAATAAAGTCACTCAATTTGAATATGCTGAATGAGTAAGCAACTTTGGAAAACCGGTTTAATCTTTCAGAGTCCCGAAAACGGCAGCATCAGCTGCAGCACGCCTTATTGCATTAGATTTGTGAACCGTTTCCATATATTCATCTTCTGGTACGCTGTCATACACTACACCCCCACCAGCCTGAATATAAAGCTTTTGGTCCTTTAAAATAGCTGTTCGCAGTGCAATGCACATATCCATGTCGCCAGCTGCACTGAAGTAGCCGACCCCGCCACCGTAAACGCCTCTTTTTTCAGGTTCTAATTCATCGATGATCTCCATTGCTCTAACTTTTGGAGCACCAGAAACTGTGCCTGCAGGCATGCCTGCAAAAAAAGCGGATAGAGCGTCATGTTCCGGTGCAAGCTCTCCAACTACATTCGAAACTATATGCATCACATGACTGTATCGCTCGATTATAAATTCTTCAGTAGGTGTCACTGAGCCGATTTTAGATACACGTCCAACATCATTTCTACCTAAATCCAAAAGCATTAAATGCTCAGCTAATTCCTTTTTGTCGTTTAGTAATTCAACTTCTAAAGCTTTGTCCTCTTCGGGAGTTTTCCCTCTGGGACGTGTGCCGGCAATCGGTCTTATCGTAATTTCGTTATCAAATACTCTTACTAGAATTTCAGGACTTGCGCCGATAACTTGAAAATCTCCAAAATTAAAGAAGAACATGAAAGGAGAGGGATTTGTTCGGCGCAAAGAGCGGTATAAGGAAAAAGGTGGTAACTTAAAATCTTGCGTCCATCTTTGTGACGGTACTACCTGGAAAATATCACCAGCCGTAATGTACTCTTTAGCTTTCTCAACGGCCTTTAGATAATTGGATTTTGAAAAATTAGAAATTGGTGGATCTATATCTTTTGGATTTCCTAAATTTCTAGTTTCTAATATTTCACACTGAAGTTTTTTAACGGCACCAGCAATTAATTTTGATGCATTTTCGTAAGACTTTTTTGCATCGTTTTTCTGATTATGCCAGACTGGCACTACTAATATAACCTCACCCTTAGCTCCATCTAAAACAGCAACCACAGAGGGACGTAAAAATACTCCATCTGGTAATCCAATTGGGTCTGGGTTTAAATTAGGAAGGTTCTCTATCAGGCGGATGGTGTCGTATCCCAAGTAACCAAAAATACCAGCGCTCGCCTGTGGTAAATCTTTTGGAATATCAATGTAACTATCGGATAATAGTTTCCTCAAACTAGTTAATGGGTCAGCTTCCTGCTTTTCAAATGTGCAAGGCTCATTATCTACTACTCTTTTTAAATAACTCTCATTTCCAGCACATTTCCAAATTCTATCGGGGCGCATACCGATAATGGAGTATCGCCCTCTAATTTCGCCACCAGTTACTGATTCAAGAATAAACGAATTTTCTTCCCCGTTTGTTAGTTTAAGCATTAAAGATACTGGGGTGTCCAAATCTGCGGCTAATCGACAGTAAACTAATTGGCTTATTTTATTATTATGGTTTTTCTCAAAATGCTCATAAGTTGGTGTAAGTTTCATAATGACTTCTACTGAAAGTTAACATGCACAGCATTAATCGCACTTTCATCAACCGTAATGCCTCTAGATTTTTGAACATCAGAAACCATAATTCTGAAGAGGTCTTGAGAAAGTGTCGATTTTATTTGTGTTTCTAATGATTTTAAAATTTCTACTTCTTCTGGCTCATCAGAAACGCCGTCTCGAATGTTTATTAGACGCAATATAGCTATCTCATCTTCTATGTCTTCAATTTTGTACTCATCCTCGTTCATTTCAAAAACCGTAGCTAACAATGCAGGAGGTGTTTTATTAGAGAAGTCGTCTCGTGAAACTTCTTCAAATTTAGTTGATTTCAAAGAGCTTATGTTCCCGTTGGATATGTAAAGTTTGGCCTCATCTTTTAACAACTTGTTTTTCTTTTTAGTAACCCAATTATCAAGAACAGATTGATATACCTCATCAAGAGGTTTTAAGGCTGGTTCCAAAATCTCATTTAGCCTCAAAGCAATCACTGACCCATCTTCCAGTACAATAATTTCAGGAAAATCTTCGGCTGAAACTGCTGCGGCTGCAGTTCTGAAGCCTTCATATTTTGTTACGTCACTATCTTCCATTCCAGAAAAAAATGCAATTTCTTTGAGCTCGAGTGGTGTTTCTATTGCTAATTCTTCCAAGCTGGCTCCGGATGCAAGAAGGTCATCAAATTGCTGTGATTGATTGGCAATTTTTATAATTGCTTCTGCTAATGCTAATTCTTCACTGAGCTGATCCTTCACGGACTCGAAAGTCAAAGTCTTAGCTTCTCTAATTTCGATTAATTTGAAAAGGCTAGGGCCGAGATCCGTTTCAAATGGCCCTATAATTTCCGATAAATTTGCATTAAATAGCCCATTTCCAGCATCACCCAGTTCAGTTTTTGTCTTAAAGCCGATGTCAATCTCGCTCCCGGTAAGGCCGCGGTCATTTACCAATTGAGAAAAGGATGTATTTTCATCTTTAATTGATTGTAATGCAGTCTCTGCCTCCTTCGTCGTTAAAAATACCAACCTTTCAGCGCGTCTTTTTTCTTCTTGCCTAAATTCAGATATTCGTTCCGCGTAGACCTCTTCCAGCAATTGTTGATCTATCTCAATTTCTTTACTGAGCATTTCTGGGGTCAATATTACATATGTAATCATTTTGGTTTCTGGTTTCATATATTGATCTGAATTTTCTTTGTGATGAGTTTTTAACTCATCATCAGTTGGAGTTGGATCCGGCTTATCCAGATCTTTCCATGCGAGCGTTACTGACTCAAAGTCGCGTGTCTGGAATAGATATTTTTCCATTATTTTTAAGTAATTTAATGGTATCTTTACACCGTCGGTAATGCCAGACTGTAAAATCATTCTTGAGGTTTCAGATCGTATTGCATCCTCATAAATAGAGGGTGTCATGCCAGCATTTTCGAGCACAAAAGTGTAGGTTTCTTTGTCAAACTTTCCGTCTATCCCTTGAAAGGCAGATGTTCCATTCAAATTGGTCACAATTACTTCATCATTTACCGATATACCTAAACGGTTTGCTTCGTCTTCTAGGCTTTTAGCTGTTATCAACTGGCTTAGAACGTTACTCGTAATACCGAATGCTTGAGCCTGTTCGAATGTTATTTCCTGTCCCAGTTGAGCAGAAAACCGTCGAAGTTCATTACTGAGCGCTCGTGCATACTCTCTACTGCTAATCTCAGTTTCGCCAACCGATGCAACGGCATTGTCTGAGCTAGAAAAATTTACTGCACCAAAGCCGCCGAGACCAATAATTACAAAGGTCATGAAAACCCAAGCGAACGTCTTGCCCAATTTACTTTTGGAACTTGCCATCTTTACCCCTAGTGATAAGTAGAATTAAATCATGTTATTTTTAATGTTAAGACGCTGATAGCTTAGGTCTTTTAATCTTTCAAGCAAAGTACTAATCTTATATTTGTCAATATTTGCAAATGCGATCCGAAACGATCTGGAGCCAAGCTGGTTGTGCTTAGGATAAAACATAGTACCTGGCATTAACAGAATACCTTGGTCCCGTAGAATTAATGGAGCGAGAATATTTGATTTTTCTTCAAAAGGGTGTTCAACGAAAGCAAAGTAAGCACCACATCCTCTCAATGACCAGCCAGCGGCAGACAATGGTTGAAATTTTTCTGAAAAATGCTTTGCCCGCTGAAGTATTTCAGTTCTGCGCTCTGCGGCCCATGCTTCCAAATTGTTAAGGCCCCAGTTTGCAGCGTATTGGCCCAGTTGTGGAGGGCAAACTGTAAATGTATCGAGAGCCTTTTCTATCTCAGTCAAATTTTCCTTACTTGTTAGTAGTGCTCCAATGCGATGACCAGTCATTCGATAAGTTTTCGAAAATGAATAAAGAATGGTAAGCACATGATCCCAATTATTATTTTCTAGAAGTGTATGAGGTTGAGATGCGTTTGGATGAAAGTCTTTATAAGTTTCATCGATTATTAAACGTATCTGGTTTGATTTGCATAAGTCGAAAAACTTTTGAAGGAGTTGGTTGGAATATATAGCGCCCGAAGGATTATTGGGGCTCACGAGTACTATTGCCCTCGTTCTATCCGTTATTAAAGCCTCAGCCTTTTCAAGTATTGGATTCATATTGGCGTCTGTCTCTAGTGGTATACTTTTTACACCTGCCATTTGTAACCACATATGGTGGTTGAAATACCATGGAGTTGGAATGATTACTTCGTCGTTTTCGCTGGTAAAAGACGAAATGCTTGCGCAGAAAGCCTGATTGCAGCCACTAGTAACTGCTACATTTTCTTTACTGACTTTTCCCTGATATTGCCTGGACCATTTGCTGGCTAGACTTTCTCGGAGTTCATCTAACCCGAGAACTGGTCCATATGTATTTACTGCGTTGTCGCATAAAATCTTATTCGCCATGAACTCCAGCATTTTTTCGGGCGGTGGTTCCGTAGGTGCTGCCTGAGATACGTCTATTAATGGTTTTGAGGGTTGTAAATCTGGGTTCGATAGCCAGTTTTTTACTTCGAGAACTGGTGGTGGATCCACGCCTATTGTACGCGTCTTTTTTATTATTTTATCGGTGAAAGTCATTATTAGCTTAATCTGTTCCTCGGTATGGTTCTACATATTGTAGAGCCATGTCCCACGGAAAGAATATCCAAGTATCTTGGCTGACTTCTGTTATATAAGTATCAACCTGATTTCTTCCAAGTGGTTTGGCGTATATTGTCGCTACGTGTGCTTTTGGCATAATAGACCGAACTGCCTCAAGTGTTTTGCCAGTATCTGCCAAATCATCAATAACGAGAACGCCAGAGCCATCTCCGATTATTTCAGAATTTGGTGGTTTTATTACCTTTGGTTCAGCTTGAGTCTGATGGTTGTAAGACTTTACGCTAATGGTATCAACTGTACGAATGTCTAATTCTCGCGCAACTATCATAGCTGGGGCCATGCCACCCCTCGTTATCGCCACTACGGCTTTCCATGCACCTGTGCCGGGTCCTTGTCCATCAAGTCTCCATGATAATGCCCTAGCATCACGATGCAATTGGTCCCAACTTACATGAAACCCTTTTTCATGTGGCAATCGTTCAGACATTAATCCTTCCTCCCAGTAACAGCGTCTATATCAGGCGCATCTACTGCTTTCATACCAACGATGTGATAGCCTGAATCAACATGTATGATTTCTCCAGTAACACCTGAACCGAGATCTGAAAGTAAATATAAAGCAGATTTTCCGACATCATCTATAGTAACGTTTCGTCGGAGCGGTGAGTTAAGCTCATTCCATTTTAATATGTACCTAAAATCTCCAATGCCGGAAGCCGCCAAAGTTTTGATGGGACCAGCTGATATAGCGTTAACCCTGATGTTATCCTTGCCCAAATCTTCCGCCAAATATTTCACTGAAGCTTCTAATGCTGCTTTTGCAACTCCCATTACATTGTAATGAGGCATGACCTGTTCCGCTCCGTAATAAGTGAGTGTAAGTATTGAACCACCATTTGGCATCAATTTTTCGGCATGACTAGCTACTGCTGTAAAGGAGTATACAGAGATATTCATTGTCATATTGAAATTTTCAAAACTTGTATCGATGTATCGACCACGAAGCTCTGATTTATCTGAGAAACCTATTGCATGAACTAGAAAGTCGAGTTGACCCCATTCTTTTTTAATTTCTGAAAATAAGGTCGCAACACTTGTTTCATCTGAAACATCGCATTCGACTAAAAAATTAGATCCAACTCTTTCAGCGAGAGGCCCAACTCTTTTTTTTAGGGCGTCTCCTTGATAGGAAAAGGCCATCTCCGCACCAGCTTCAAAGCAAGATTTTGCTATTCCCCAAGCTATCGATTTTTCATTAGCCAGTCCCATGATGAGCCCTCGCTTGCCGGTCATTAATCCAGATGGCATAAAAATTTCCTCCGAAATTTAACTGTTGAAACTTTTAAGCTATGGTAAGTAGACCTTCAAGCCTGACAAATATTTTTTTGGCCCTAATTACGTTTTAAGATAAATCAAGTTCTTTTGGGAGTGGAGTAATGGTGGAGAAAGATGTTAAATTTGAGGGGAATAATCCTTTCGATATTTGCAAGCGATGGATCGCCGAGGCTGAAACTGGCGAGCTTAATGATCCTAACGCAATCGCACTTAGCACCGTTTCCGCGGATGGTATGCCGAATGTAAGGATGGTTTTACTGAAAAATATTGATGATTCTGCATTTGTCTTTTTTACTAATTTTGGCTCACAAAAGGCTTTAGAAATTTTTGATTGTGGCAAGGCGAGTTTTGTATGGCATTCAAAATTTTTGCGCAGGCAAATTCGAGTAAGAGGTTTTACTTCGGTAGAGTGTGATCAGGCATCGGATGAGTATTATAATTCACGGTCTTTGAGAAGTAGGTTGGGTGCCTGGGCGTCATTACAGTCAAAACCATTGGACTCACGAGAAACACTGTTAAATCAAGTTGAAAAATTTAGTGAAAGTTTGGGTCAGGAACCGACGCGGCCAAAATTTTGGGGTGGTTTTCGAATTGTCCCAGCCGAGATAGAATTTTGGGCAGAAGGTGAATCTCGTTTACATGATCGCTTTTTATGGACCAAAAGTTCTGTGGATGGGCCGTGGAACACACAACGGCTATACCCTTAATTAGTGACTGGTCATTGCGGCAATGGAGTCACTTTTTTTGTTGCTTTTAAGATCAAAGAAACTTGCAGTATTTACTGCTGTTGTTGGCACAGCTATTCTGAGCAGCTTTAATTCGATTGCAGGCGAAAATTGTGATTGGGAAGAATTAATAATTTACAATGTTAGCAAGAGACAAGCCACGTTTTGTGTTGAACTTGCTACAACGTACAGCGAGCGGCAGCAGGGCCTAATGTTCAGAGAGGACCTGGAATTTAATGAGGGTATGATTTTTGTCTATGATCAACCAAAACCGGTATCGTTTTGGATGAAGAATACGAGTATTCCGTTGGATATTATTTTTGCGGATAGGAGCGGAACCGTAACAAAGATATTCAGGAATGCTGTTCCATTCAGCACAGTCAGTATTTTTGGTGGAGAGCAAGTTCAATATGTGCTGGAAATCAATGCGGGATTATCGAAGTCTTTGGGAATTAAAGTAGGTAACATCTTACAACATCGTCTTATTGGCTCTAGAAATTAGCCTGCTATGAATAACTAATTTATTTTATTTTTTATCCCTTAGGTCTTTTCAAATCATTTTTGATTATATAGAGACAAGCTCGTCGGGGCGTAGCGCAGCCTGGTAGCGCGACGGTTTTGGGTACCGTAGGTCGCAAGTTCGAATCTTGCCGTCCCGACCAATTCGATATCAATCACTCTGCTGGTTTTTCAGCCTTTGCCCTTAACAGGTCAGTTAGATTGATTTGCAAGAGTATTTTTTTTTTGAAGAAGTGAATCACTGGGGATCTATATTTTTGAGAAATCCAGTATAAACATTTTCGTGTAACTGTCCAAAATTATTAGATTTTAGTGGTTGCTTTTTTTAAGTCCATATAATCTAAATTTGCTTTTTTTTTGGGCGAGTAATTACCACAAAGTCGAGTCAAGAAAGTTTTTCGCATTTTTTTAAATTTATCTATTGACCTTTGAGGTCAACCTACGCCAAGTTGTGGGAACTGGACACACCACATACTATATGTAGTAGATTGAGATAAAGTGTCGTAACTTTGTCGATTGAAGGTATTCGTCCATATTCATGGCGTTTCAATGTGAATTGAAGGCTTAACGAGAAAAGTAAAAAGTAGGCGGGTTACAATGAAGATTAAAAGAAATTTTACGACGGCGGGTAAGTGCGCGTATGACGACATAAAATTTACCACAACATCATCTGAGATAAAAAACCCAGACGGGTCAATAGTGTTCCAGTTGGAAAATGTAGAAGTCCCTGAGAACTGGTCTCAAGTCGCAAGTGATGTGATTGCGCAGAAGTATTTTCGGAAAGCCGGTGTTCCAACCAGAACCAAAAAAGTGAAAGAGAAAGATGTGCCGGAATTTCTATGGCGATCTGTGCCTGCCGCTGACGCGTCATTTACTGGTGAGACTTCTTCTAAGCAGGTCTTTGACCGACTTGCAGGTGCGTGGGCATATTGGGGTTGGAAGGGGGGTTATTTTTCAAGTGAAAAGGATGCCCAGTCTTATCTTGATGAAATGAGATACATGCTAGCAACGCAGATGGCTGCGCCGAACAGTCCGCAGTGGTTCAACACAGGTTTACACTGGGCTTATGGTATTGATGGCCCCAGTCAGGGCCACCATTATGTCGACTTTAAAACAGGAAAGTTAATTAAATCAAAGTCCGCTTATGAACACCCCCAACCCCATGCGTGCTTTATTCAATCTGTTAGTGACGATTTGGTAAATGAAGGCGGTATAATGGACCTTTGGGTGCGAGAGGCTCGCTTGTTCAAGTATGGATCAGGCACCGGAACAAATTTTAGCTCCCTACGGGGTGATGGAGAGCCTTTATCCGGTGGTGGTAGGTCGTCAGGATTAATGGGGTTTCTGAAAATAGGTGATCGGTCTGCTGGGGCAATAAAGTCAGGTGGGACAACGCGTCGGGCCGCCAAAATGGTAATTTGTGACGCAGATCATCCAGATATAGAGGAGTTCATAAACTGGAAAGTAAAGGAAGAGCAAAAAGTTGCCTCAATAGTAGCCGGCTCCAAGATCCATGAAGCAAAATTAAACCAAATTTTTAACGCTATCAAAACGTGGGATGGTGGGCTTGAAGATGCAGTGGATGCACACAAGAATGGTGCATTAAAAAATGCCGTGAGGGACGCTAAAAAATCTCTGATACCTGAAACTTACATCAAAAGAGTGCTCGATTATGCAAAGCAGGGGTACACAGGCATTGAGTTTCCAACTTATGATACAGACTGGGACTCAGAAGCATATGCATCAGTATCAGGTCAGAACTCAAATAACTCAATTCGAGTTACTGACGCGTTCCTGGACGCAGTTAAGAATGATGAAAATTGGGATTTGAAAAACAGAGTGAATGGAGAGACCGCAAGGACAATCCGTGCGCGAAAGCTGTGGGAGGACGTCGGTCATGCAGCATGGGCCTGTGCGGATCCAGGAATTCAATTTCACGATACTGTAAATGCTTGGCATACATGTCCCGAGGATGGCGAAATAAGAGGCTCAAACCCTTGCTCTGAATATATGTTTTTAGATGATACCGCTTGCAATCTAGCAAGTATGAATTTGCTAAAATTTCTGTCTAATGGGGAATTCAAAGTAGATGAGTACATACATGCCACAAAATTATGGACCATCACACTAGAAATCTCGGTGTTGATGGCCCAATTCCCGTCTAAAGAGATTGCGCAGAGATCATACGATTTCCGCACGCTGGGACTTGGCTATGCAAATATTGGTGGTTTGTTGATGAATATGGGTCTCGGTTACGATAGTGACGAGGGAAGATCATTATGCGGAGCGCTGACAGCAATTATGACAGGTGTCGCTTACTCTACAAGCGCAACAATGGCGGCAGAGGTAGGGGCGTTCCCTGGCTATTCAAAAAATAGAAATCATATGCTCAGAGTGATTAGAAATCATCGAAACGCAGCACGCGGGAAAAACAGTGGATATGAATCGTTGAGGGTAAAGCCAGTACCATTAGATCATCTTAATTGTCCGGATCCAGCTTTAATAGATAAAGCAGTTGAAGCTTGGGATGAAGCATTAGCGCTTGGTGAAGAAAACGGCTTTAGAAATGCTCAGGTTTCCGTAATAGCGCCAACAGGCACAATTGGATTGGTTATGGACTGTGATACAACTGGGATAGAACCTGACTTTGCACTAGTAAAATTCAAGAAACTAGCTGGGGGAGGGTACTTTAAAATTATTAACCAATCAGTACCAGCGGCGCTTAGAAAGCTTGGCTATTCGGAAGCCAGTATAGAGGAAATTGTATCTTATGCAGTAGGTCATGGATCCATAGGAAATGCACCAGGCATAAATCACACAAGCTTGATTGGTAATGGCTTTGGGCAGCAAGAAATTGATAAGGTAGAAGCGGCACTGGGATCGGCATTTGATATACGTTTTGTATTTAACCAATGGACCTTAGGAGCGGATTTTTGTACCGACGTCCTCGGCATCCCTTCTGATAAATTGGTGGACAGCAATTTTGATCTGCTCCGGCATCTAGGGTATAGTAAAGCTGAAATAGAAATGGCAAATGATCATGTCTGTGGAACAATGACTTTGGAAGGGGCGCCACACCTTAGTGTAGAGCATTACCATATATTTGATTGTGCGAACCCATGCGGTAAAAAGGGCAAACGATATTTATCGGTGAATAGTCATATTCATATGATGGCTGCTGCGCAGTCGTTTACGTCTGGTGCAATATCGAAGACAATCAATATGCCAAATGATGCTACGATAGATGATTGCCAGAAAGCGTATGAGCTATCTTGGTCTCTAGGAGTGAAAGCAAATGCACTTTACAGAGATGGTTCAAAACTATCGCAGCCATTAGCTGCAGCATTGCTTGATGATGATGATGATGCGGCAGAACTTATGGAAGAAGGAAACCCTCAAGAGCGGGCAGCAACTTTGGCGGAGAAAGTAGTAGAAAAGGTTATTGTAAAAGAGATAATCAAGGAACAAGAACGTTCTAAGATGCCAGAAAGGCGAAAAGGATATACCCAGAAAGCAATAGTCGGCGGACATAAGGTATACTTAAGGACCGGAGAATATTCGAATGGTGCTCTTGGTGAAATTTTCATTGATATGCATAAAGAAGGAGCAGGATTTCGCGCCATGATGAATAATTTTGCGATAGCCGTGTCGGTGGGATTGCAATACGGGGTGCCGCTCGAGGAGTTCGTAGATGCCTTTACATTTACAAAATTTGAACCGGCTGGAATGGTGCAAGGTAATGATAGCATTAAAAATGCTACATCTATTTTAGATTATATCTTTAGAGAATTAGCCGTCAGTTATCTTGATCGCACAGATCTGGCCCATGTTAAGCCAGAGGGTGCGAGTTTTGATGATATAGGTCTTGGAAGTGAGGAGGGTGTGCGAAATGTAAAAGAAGTTTCGGACACAGCCGCTACACGCTCTTTGGAGGTTTTAAAACAAATTAGTTCAACGGGTTATTTAAGAAAAAGACTGCCACACGAATTAATGCAGCAGCAAGAAATTGGCGGCGAAATATCAGATACATCGAGTGTAGATATGGGTGCTATAGTTGCAACAAAACCTATGACGGTTAGGGGTGACGCTGATCCGGTGATGAACGCGAGAGCAAAAGCGAAACTTCAAGGTTATGAAGGGGACCCATGCTCGGACTGTGGTAATTACACTCTAGTGAGAAACGGTACTTGCATGAAGTGCAATAC
>LUQC01000035.1:55356-76353 GCA_001627925.1 Rhodobacteraceae bacterium REDSEA-S34_B6
TGCATGAAGTGCAATACATGTGGAGGTACATCCGGATGTAGTTAACGAGACATAGGGCAGGTGCGCCTGTCCTTGACGACGTTCAGGCCGCAGGCAAAATATCCAGCGAGCAGTTCTGACATAAGAGCTTGAACGGCGAAACTAAAAGGGGTCAAAGCTGACCTCTTTTTTTTTACTGAATTGAACTGTTCAACTGTTACGAAATTGATTTTTTGATATCCTTGACAACATCTTGCCAAAAATCAGTGCCTTGGGCTCCTGACACAGCGTATTGATTAGCCACTATAAACATGGGTACTGCTTTTATACCCATTTTTCGTGCAATGCGGTCTTTTTCAATTATATTGGTTAAGTCATTATCAGATGTTAACAATCTGAGAATTGATTTTTCATCCATAAAATATTTTGACGCTAGCTTTGCTAGAACATTGATATCACCCAAATCTAAGCCATTGACAAAATATGCTTTAAATAATTCGGACACTATTTGATTTTGACAACCCTCAATTTTCGACCAGTGAATTATTCGATGGGCATTCAATGTATTTGGAGTGACTTTAATTTTATCAAGTTTCGCATCTATATTATCGCTTTTTATGCGCTCAAGGATTGGGCCATATGCTTCAACAACTCCATGAGAGTCGCCAAATTTTTTTTCTAAGTATTTTTTTCGACTCATTCCATTTGGAGGCATTTCTGGATTTAGTTGAAAAGGATGCCATTCAATATTAAACGGATTTTCATTTAATCCCTCAAGAGCGCGATCTAGATAAACTTTACCTATATAACACCATGGGCAAATTGGATCTGAGTAAATATCAAGCGCAATCAACGGTCGTTCCTTTGTAGGTTTCGCTTAGCTTTTTTCTCGATATTTTGCCATTATTTAAGGTGGGAATAGTGTTCACTTTAATATAAACACGGGGCTTTTTGTAGTCTGCAAGGCGTTCTTCTATGTGTTTTCTTAATTCTTCTTCGAAAAGATTTACCTCGGTTGTAAAAATCACAGCAATTACATTTGTATCTTTTTTAATCTCTAAATTGAAAGCTACAATATTTTCTAACCCCTCCAAATCAAGGAAAGCATTCTCAACTTCCTTAGGAGAAACTCGAAATCCTCCCTGATTTAAAATATCATCTGCGCGGCAAAGGTGTTCAATAAATCCATCTGCCTTCATTCTACCCAAATCACCAGTTGCAAACCACTCTTTACCATTTGATTTGATGGCATTTTCATTGTGGTACCCAATCATTAATCCTTGATCCTGTGACGAAATTGCTATTATGCCAACTTCACCAATTGGCACTGGCTTGTAAGTAACTTTATTAATAATAGCTACTTTTCGGCCTCTCTGTGGGCGACCAATTGTTTGGATTTCAGATCCAATAGTTTCGTTAGTTGATATAAAAGTTGAACATTCACTCATTCCAAAAGCTTCATAAATAAATTTTTTTGTTCTTTTTCGCCATTTATCGTGAATGTTTTGGCTCAATTTTTCCCCAGCGGAAAAGCAATGTCTTAAACTGGGAAACTCGAGTTCTTCATTTTGTTCGAGTAGTTTCCTATAAACACCCGGCACAGCAGCAAATAATGTTGCGTTGGAATTCTTTATTACATTTGGTATATCAGAGATGGTTAAATTGTCTTTCAATACGATAGATGTTGCTCCGATGCTCCAAGGGTCAAGTAAACCAGTACCGAGTGTATATGTCCAATTTAATCCTCCAGCGTGAAGCAACCTGTCATTTGAAGTCAAAGAATACCAGTCAGAATGCATAGATTTCCGTGCCCAAATGGCTCTATGAGCGTGTTGAACACCCCTCGGCGTGTTCGATGTTCCAGACGTGAATACGATATATGCTAGCCTATTTGGATTGCCTCTCTTAAATTTCGCTTTTCTGCCCTCAAATGAGAACTCTTCAATATCGGTTTCAGAAATTATTTGTGTATTATGGAAATTAGTTCCCAAAGATTCCGATGTGATTATAGCTTTGGGTTCTATGACTTTAGTTAGTTTCATTAGCTCATGTTTTGTTAAACTGCTTGCCGTTGGAACTGGAATTATACCAACCGATATTGCTCCGAGATAAGCGATCGGAAAGGTTATAGTGTTTCCTAACCTCAACAAAATTTTATCCTCTGGCTTTAATCCAACTCTCATTAAATTATTACCGGTTCTAAGAATTCGATTTTTAAGTTCATCAAAACTTACCGATTGTTTGCCTGTTCTTGAGACGATTTCAAGCGCAGTTTTTGCTGGGTTTTTGCATGATTTTTCAAGTACATACTCTGCCAAATTAAACTGATTTGGACAGTTAGCTAGTGACTTATCTTTGTATACAGACTTCATTATTTATGATTTTTTAATCTGAGTAACGAACTGAAGTATATTTAAAGGCTTACTTATTTGATTACAAAACAAAACTTAATTTGTGTTGAGATAAGTAAGAGGAGATATATCGCATGTCTTATGGTTATTTAGTTAGATCCAAATATTATAAAAATATACTTGGATGATAGTGTTTAAAAGTATATAAAGAAATTACTGCTCGATAGGTTTCTTGCCTGTATGAAACCTGCCTCAATAACTATACGCCTGCCCAGTGCAGGCGTTTTTTTTATTTTAAATATTGAAATTCGTCACATAGTTATCGCGATTTTTCCATATAATATTGGCTTTTTGTAAGGAATTAAAAAATTTCAGCAGATTAACAAGCAGATTTTCACCAGTAAGGAAATATCTAATGAGCATTTTTTGTGTAGATAGAATCAGCTGTTGAATTAATGATTAAAGAGGATGCTGCTTTAACGATAATATCTACTTTTTAATACCATTTTTAGTTTATTCTCGCTCAATTATAATAGCAATTTTAGTAAATTATTAGGAAAATATTCTGTTTACATTCCTAATTTTCTATAATTTAAGAACAATGTTATTGTATAATTATAAAACTTTAGAGAAAATATATGTCATTTCGTTTAGATGATACCGATAGAAAAATATTATCAGAATTACAGATTGATGCGGGTCAATCGCTGGATGAAATAGCTAAAAAGGTTTTTTCATCTAAAACACCGGTTTGGAATCGAATTAAAAAAATGAAAGATTATGGTATAATTGGAGATACTGTATCAATACTCAACGCTGACAAACTTGGTTTTGAAGCTTGTTTTTTTGTTATGATTAGAACAAGTGAACATGATTTGGAATGGCAACAAAACTTTCTGCAGGCTCTAAAAGATAGGCCTCAAGTGCAAGAGGCTCATCGATTGGCGGGTGATATAGATTATATACTGAAAGTAAGAGTAAAAAATGCGCGGGCGTATGATGAATTTTACCAAGCTTTGATTTCTGAAGTAAAAGTTCACAATGTTACAGCACTTTTGTCGATGGAAGAAATAAAAAGCACTGTTCAACTGCCACTTGGCGATATTAATTTTGCAGGGATACGTTAAGCTTCTGCAGACCATGAAAATGATATAGGTTTGAGTAAAGTGGCTGGTCTAAAAGTCTGATATTAGGAAACTTTTTAAATAAAATTGGTAACGCAGTAACTAATTCTAAGCGTGCCAGCGGAGCACCAACACAAAAGTGAATTCCGCTCCCAAATGAAAGATTTTTTTTGATTTGCCGAAAAGGGTTGAATTTGTTGGGGGATGCCCAAATTCTTTTATCTCTTCCCGCTGCTCCTATTACCAAAGCCACTTGATCGCCACATTTAAATTTATGATTTCTAAAAATGATATCTTCATAGGCGTATCTTGTGAACATATGTAAAGGCGGATCGTATCGTAAGATTTCCTCTACGGTAGAATTGATGTACTTAGGACCTAGAAAATTTCTATGTTTGCCGTGCTCAAGGATTGCCTTTATACCGTTTCCTATCGTATGAACTGTTGCTTCGTGTCCGGCATTTAAGAGTAATATACAGGTGGATATTAATTCATCTTTTGTAAGTTTATCACCTTCTTGTTCCGCGGCAATAAGATGGGAAATTAGATCATCTTCAGGTTTATATCTCTTTTCTTCAATGTATTTTTCCATAAAGCTTACGAATTCTTTTGTAGATGAATTAGCTTTAATTTCTAATTCTTTGGTCCTTCGCGCTTGATACATCATAACCATGTCATTCGACCAACTAAGTAAATCTTGCGCCATACTTTCGGGCACGCCAAGTAAGCGAGCAATCACTATAACTGGTAATTGGGTGGCGAACCCTTTGAGGATATCTACGTTATTACTTTTGAGATCATCCAGAAGTTTATATGAAAGTGCAGCGATCTCAGGTTGTATTGTGATAATTTTTCTAGTTGTGAATGCGCGCAAGACCAGACCTCTTAAACGAGTGTGCTTTGGTGGTTCAAGTTCTAGCATTGAGTTCGATTCCACATTGTAAAATGCTTTTAAATTTTTCTCATCGTTAGTTGACTGGTTTTTTAATTTTTCACGACCAAACCTTTTGTCTTTGAACAAAAGCTCTTGACCGGCCGCATCAAATACCGCGGGCATATTGTATTCATTCCAAAAATATAGACCGTCTGTTGATACAAAAGTTTCGTAAAACTTATAGGGATCTTGAATAAAGTCGTTATCAGTTGGGTTTTGGGAAATTAACTGCATTTCAAGATCAGAAAATCAGCAATTGATATCTTCGAGTGCCCTTATTATCGGGGCAAATTTATCAAATGAAAGTGATGCTCCACCAACAAGAGCGCCATTTACGTTAGGAGCGTTAAAAATTTCAAAAGCGTTAGATCCATTTACTGAACCGCCATAAAGTATTGGAATATCTGATGCCTCAGATCCACATAAGTCAATTAAGTTTTTTCTAATGGAGGCATGAGCCTTTGATATTTCATTTACCTCTGGGGTCAAACCGGTTCCTATCGCCCATATTGGCTCATAAGCAATTATGATATTTCTAAGGTTCATACTGCCTTGTATTGACTCGAAAAGCTGTTTCCTCAAAACCGCTAGCGTTTTATTTTCTTGTTTCTCAAGCTCGCTCTCACCAATACAAATGATTGTCTGTAAATTTTTTTCTAAAGAAGTTTTAACTTTATGCGCAACTATCTGATTGGTTTCATTGTGTTCAGTTCTGCGTTCTGAGTGTCCAATTATTGAGTGTGTGATACCAAGATCGACCAGCATTTCAGCACTGATTTCACCGGTGAAGGCTCCTGAACTTTCTGAATGTAAGTTCTGTGCGCCAATATTAATATTTTTTGCTAATTCTTTTGCAGCAGATAAAAGAGTGTAAGGGGGGCAGACAATAATTTCTGCTTCCGAATTTGCAAATTCATCAGATATTTTTTTTATCTCTGACAAGTTTTTGCTTGTGCCGTTCATTTTCCAATTTCCAGCAACTATCTTTCTCATGGTTACCCCAGTCGATCTTTTCTTGTTTTTTTCTAAGGCTGGCCAAGTGCATCTTCAACGCCCCTTATTGTTTACTAAGTAAGCTGATTTGTGAGATGTTTAGATATCCTTGAATTTGATACTTTCGCCGCATCCACATGCTTCAGAAACATTTGGATTATTAAATTTAAAAGCGCTCTCCAGCAGCGAAGTTTCATAATCTATCTCGGTTCCAAATAAAAACATTTGGGCTGTAGGTGCAATTAAAACTCGAACACCATCTTGTTCAATTACTTCATCGTTTTTATCCAATTCTGTAACATACTCGATTGTATATTCCATTCCAGCGCATCCACCCTTTTTGACCCCAAGTCGAAGGGCGAGTGCATCAGAGTTGTCCATAAGTAATTTGATATGATTGACTGCACGTGGTGTCAGTGAAATAGGTGGTTTGTTTGGAATTGAGAACATATTAACCTCTACATGAAACCTAACTCAAGTTTTGCTTCATCACTCATCATATCCATTCCCCATGGCGGTTCCCAGATTAATTCAACGTCGACTTTTCTTATTCCAGCTATGGGCTCTATAGCATCGGATACCCACCCTGGCATCTCTCCTGCAACAGGGCAGCCCGGTGCCGTGAGCGTCATTATAATTTTCACGTCGTTCTCATTGTTAATATCAATTGTATAAATAAGACCTAAATCGTAGATGTTTACTGGTATCTCTGGATCATATACAGTTCGGCAACCCTCGACAACGGTCTCATATAGTGAATGGTCCGTAGAAGAGGGAGGTATTAAAGGTGTTCCTTCCATTGGATTTGAGGCGTCAGACATTAACCATACCTATATATTTCTTAGTAAAGTTATAAGTAATTAAAACTTAAAGGTCCAGACACTAACTTTACCGCACCGCTTCGGAACCTGGAAAATCTAATTCTGAAACTTGCTCTGCTACTGGAGCAGTATTTAGAGGGTGGAGTTCGGAGGATACATTAGGAATATCTTTTAATTTTTTCCATTTTTTTTCGTGATATACCTCCAGCCCACTGAACTTAGATTTATATCCCATCTTAGAGCTACCTGGCACCCAATAACCTAAATAAACATAGTTTAAATCTAGCTCCCGAGCTAACTTTATATGATCTAAAACTACGTAAGTGCCTAAAGAATGCTTGGCTAACGCAGGATCGTAAAATGAGTATACCATGCTTAAACCATCATCAATAATGTCTGTTAAGCACGCTGCTATTAGTTTTTTATCAAGTTCGTATTCTATAACCCTTGTCTGAACCGGGGTTTCTTCAATCATTGCTGCGAACTCAAATACGTCCATTTCGGCCATGCCACCAGTTGCATGCCTATCGTCCAGGTAGCGCTTAAAGAGTTCAAATTGCTCATCTGTTGCCCAAGGAGACGTTGCACGTCTTGATATATCCTTATTTGCCCGAAAAGTTCTTTTCTGTGATTTGTTAGGAAGAAACTCTTTAACCTCTACACGGGCTGATAAACATGCAGCACAATCTAAGCATGTAGGTCGGTACAATACATTTTGAGATCTACGAAATCCCTGCTTAGATAGGCAACTGTTTAAACTTTGTGCTTCGTCACCTTGGAGTGCAGCAAATAACTTTCTTTCCTGTCTGTCATTTAAATATGGACAGGCCTGTGGTGCTGTCACATAAAACTGTGGGGCTATAGGAAGCGAGTGTCTCATAGTTTCATAGTAGCAATCTTATTTGAATATGGCAATGGAGAGGCACGATTGTTCGAAGAAACATTTTAGTTAAAAAACTCTAACACTCGACAATTTGAGTGGTAGCGTTAAAGATCTTTATTATTTGCTGATTAGATCAAATTTATATGATAGATATAATACCATACATAAAATTTCTTAATTTACATTAATGCTACAAATTAAAAATATTTCAAACAGTCCCGTTACTGCAGATGAAACTATTATTCATGAAATGAGAACTTTATTTCCTGATTTTGACGAGCCTTTACAGGATTTAATTGCGGGTATGTCGGGCTGTAGTCCTTTTCTTTATGGTTTAGTAAAAAAAGAAATTAACTGGATAAAAAATACTCTGACTTCAAATTTAAATCCTAAAGCGGAGATCATTAATGAAGTATTGCAAAGCTCTGATGTACATAAGAGCTTGAGGGTTGCAAAAGGGCGAATTGCGCTTTGGACAGCGCTGCAGGATTTGTCTGGAAACTGGCAATTAGAGGATGTTAGTAAATGTCTTTCTGAATTTGCAGATTTTAGCGTAAAGGTGGCTTTGAAAACTGCTATTGAAACAATCATTGCAGAGAGAAAGTTTTCAAAATTAAAAAATTATCATGATGCTGAACAGATCGGTATTTTTATTCTGGCAATGGGAAAGTTGGGAGCCCGAGAGCTTAATTATTCATCTGATATTGACCTTGTATGCTTTTTTGATGATGAAAAATTAGCCGAAAAAGATTTCTTTGAAACACGGAAAGCTGCAATTGCTGTTGTAAAAAGAGTGGCTAAGATTTTATCTGAGACAACAGAACATGGATATGTTTTCCGTACTGATCTAAGATTACGCCCGGACCCATCTGTAAACCCTGTTTGTGTTGGATTTGAGGCAGCAGAGAATTACTATGAAGCTTTAGGTCGAACCTGGGAACGGGCTGCTTATATAAAAGCAAGATATTGCGCGGGATCTAAAACACTAGCGGTTAAGTTCCTATCGGCCTTGTATCCATTTGTCTGGCGAAAATATCTTGATTTTGCTGCAATAGAGGATGCACATAGCATTCGCATAAGATACCAAAGAAAAATCGAGTTAAAAACAAGTTCAAGTATTCTTGGTCATGACGTTAAGCTTGGTTTGGGTGGGATACGGGACATTGAATTTTTTACACAAACCCGTCAGTTAATTGTGGGGGGAAGGGATCCCGACTTACAAGTTCCTGAAACTCTCGTTGCGCTCGTTAAACTGGCTGAAAAGGGTTGGGTTTCTTCGGATACTTCAAAAAGATTATCTGAGCACTACCGGTTTCTTCGTAAGGTTGAGCATTTGTTACAAATGGTCAATGATGCACAAACTCATACATTGCCTCAAACGGATGATGGATTTTTACGGTTGGCTAACTTTTTGATGTTGGATCATACTGTATTCAAAGAAAAAATTATAAATTCAGTAAAATCTGTTCATGATCTTACGGAGTCATTTTTCAATCCTGAAGAAGCTACCATCCCCCAAACAGTTTTTCCTAAGGGTAAAACATATAGACATGATCTTATCAGCAGGTGGCCATCTTATCCTGCGCTCAGGACAGCGCGAGCTGAAGCATTATTTTTAAAGATACAACCAATCATATTGGAAAAATTATCAAATGCAGTTGATGCTGATCGCGCATTAATATCGTTTGATAAGTTTTTATCCTTACTCCCAGCTGGAGTTCAGCTATTTTCATTATTTAATACAAACAGACAACTTATTGATCTTTTTATCGATATAATATCTTCATCGGATGCTTTATCTGAATATCTATCTGGTAATGTTCAAGTTTTAGATGCTTTGATTGGAGGTTCTTTCTGGAGTCAATGGCCAGGAGAAAAATTTCTTGGCAAAGATTTAGCAAATACAACTGCTCGGGAACAGGACTATGAAAGCCAATTGAATGCGTCCCGAAGATGGGGAAGGGAATGGCATTTCAGGATTGGTGTGCATTTACTTAGGGGTGTAATAACTCCTGAAATGGCCACACGCCAGTATGGCGAATTGGCCCTAGCCACACTGAAAGAATTGTGGTTTTTGGTTAACAAGCAGTTTGCGAAAAAGTATGGTCCATCGCCTGGTCGAGGAGCAGTATTACTTGGATTAGGATCTTTAGGAAGGAAACGGCTTCACTCTAAATCGGATCTTGATTTGATACTCATTTATGATGCTGCTGGTGTAGAAATCTCATCAGGAGAAAAGTCAATAGCTTCAAAAAGCTATTATGCTAGATTAACAAAGTCTATGGTGGCCGCGATTGGTGCACCAATGACTGAAATAAGTTTGTTTCAGGTCGATATGAGATTAAGGCCATCTGGAAATCAAGGGCCAGTTGCAACATCGTGGGAAGCATTTAAGCATTACCAAATCTCAGAGGCATGGGTGTGGGAGCATCTTGCATTGGTCAATGCCACGATAATTGCTGGGCCTGAAAGTTTGCAAAAAGATGTTTGTAAGTTTTGTGAAAGTTTAAAAACCTTACGACAAGATGAAAAAGTGATGTCTGGTCTTTCCATTATGAGAAAGAGATTATACGCCTTGCAATCTGTGAATGAAAACTGGAGTTTGAAATTGGGTCAGGGCAAACTTCAAGATATCGAGCTAGTTTCTCAAATGGGCATTATTTTGAGTAATGAGAGAGTTTCTGGTGTTCATAGCGGATTGAATGCGTTGTTTGAATTGAAAAAAATTTGTGCTGATGACCTAAAGTATCTGATTGATACTTACGATATGTTAACCAATGTGCAAATCTTATCGAAGTTGTTATTAAAAGAAGATATCCTGGACAGTGAACTTGGAGCAAATGGCGAGGAACTTTTGTTACGACATACAGATACGCAAAGCATTACTTTATTGTTTGAAAAAATAAGAGAAATGACCACTAAATCTGCAGAGATTATAAGTGATATTTTGCCCAACCCAAAAGAGGTCTTTGATGAAAGGTGATCACAATGACCCTAAGGCACTCATTAGAGAAAGCTTCAATATTGAGGGAATTAAGGTAGAAGAATGCAGATCAATCTTCTTAGATTGGGCATTAAGTTTACCGAACGATGCTGATGCGCGAAAAATAATACCGTTGCTAATAGAACAATATGGCGACAAACAAGAGCATCCAATGTTAGTTACCTTGAAAGAAGGTATGATAAAGACAGTAAGCCCCATAAGGCGCGGTGGGAGGAAAGGTCGTCTTACAAATTAAGAAAGCTATCTATCCAATTCGTTTTGCCAAGCCTTAGCTATGTTGCCAAATCTTGTGAATTGACCTTCAAAACTAAGTTCAATTGTTCCTATTGGTCCGTGCCTTTGCTTTCCAATAATAAGTTCAGCGCGACCATGAAGGTGCTCCATTTCAGATTGCCATTTTGCCATATTCTCAAGATCTTGATCACTTGGTTTTTCACGTTCTTTGTAATATTCTTCACGAAATACAAACATTACGACGTCAGCGTCTTGTTCAATGGAACCTGATTCCCTCAAATCTGATAATTGTGGTCTTTTATCGTCTCTAGACTCTACCTGTCTACTGAGCTGAGATAGAGCAATAACGGGTATATTTAGTTCTTTTGCGATAGCTTTCATACCTTGTGTTATTTCAGAAACTTCATTTACTCTGCTGTCTTTGGATGCGGCAGGTCTTACGAGTTGAAGATAATCTACTATCATTACGTCTAAACCATGTTTTCTTTTTAGGCGGCGTGCTCTTGCTGCCAATTGGGAAATAGGTAGCGCAGGAGTGTCGTCGATAAACAATGGACAACTTTCTAATTCTTTTGCAGCATCGACAAACCGACGAAATTCTTTTTCTGTCATGTCGCCCCTGCGAATATTTTCAGATGGAATTTCTGCTGCCTCCGAGAGAATTCTAGAAGCGAGTTGTTCTGCACTCATTTCTAGAGAAAAAAACCCTATTACTCCACCATTTATTGAGCCCTCTGTTCCATCTTTCAATATGCCCTTCTTGTAAGCTTTGGCAACATTGTAAGCTATGTTTGTGGCTAATGAAGTTTTCCCCATTGAAGGTCTTCCTGCCAGAATTAACAAATCTGATTTGTGTAGGCCGCCCAGTTTCTTATCTAGATCAATGAAGCCGGTTGAAATTCCAGCAAGTCCACCGTCACGCTGAAAGGCAGCATTAGCTATATCGACGGCATCAGTTACAGCTTTTAAAAACGATTTAAACCCACTGTCTGTTTTCCCAGCTTCTCCCAATTGATATAGTGCTTGCTCTGCATCCACAATTTGTTCTCTGGGCTCCTGGTCAATTTCCATTTTTTGAGCTCGCTCAGAGATATCTTTCCCCAGAAGAATAAGCTGCCGTCGAATAGCCAAGTCATAGATTAATTGAGCATAATCCTGGACCGCAAAACCCGCTACTGCTGAGGCCGCTAATTTAGCGAGGTAGCTTGCGCCTCCAAGTTCGTTTAAACCTGGATCATCTTTCAAAAAGGCAGTTAATGTTACGGGTGAGGCAATGCTATTTTTTTTTATTCTTCCAGATGCAACCTCGTATATATTAGCATGAACCGGGTCAAAAAAATGTTCTGACGTTATCAAGGAATCTGCTCTATCGAATACCTCATTATTGCTTAGGATTGCTCCTAAAAGTTGCTGCTCTGCTTCTATGGAGTGCGGCATAGTTTCAGGAGAATGGATTTCTGCTCCGGTGGGATTAATTGCAGTAACGGTGTTCATTAGTGGCTTTCTAACTAAGTTAATCGATGCATACACTAATGATCAAAGCTGGGCAAATTGTATAATTCTGTGGATACTTTGTGAATTATTTGAAGCAGCTTAGGACAGATTAAACTCTAGTAAGTTAAGAAGATTGTTTACTTATTAAAGCCGCTCGTTTTGCCACTCACGGGGTGAATTTAAAAACTTTTCAACCTCTTCGATTGTGCTAGAGGTGAAGGACTTATGTAACTTTACTTCCGCTAAAATATCCCACCAGGTACATAAAAAATGCAGCTTAATGTTATTTTCTTTAAATATAGCCGGAGCTTCGGAAAATATATCATAATAAAAAATTACTGCTGTATCGTTACAAATGGCACCAGTTTGTCTGATAGCTTCTACAAATGATATTTTTGAACCGCCATCCGTTGCGAGATCTTCAACCAAAAGGACAGTCTGATCAGAATCAATAACGCCCTCGATTCGCGCATTTTTTCCGTAGCCCTTTGGTTTTTTTCTAACGTAGCTCATTGGCAAACCCATTCTTTCAGCAACTAATGCGGCGAACGGAATGCCTGCGGTCTCGCCACCAGCGATGTTATCTATCTTTTCCATTCCAACGTCACGCAGAATTTTGATCGTCAAAAAATCCATAAGCGTCGCTCTTATTCTGGCAAAGGATATAAGTTTTCGGCAATCAACGTATGTAGGGCTAGGTAGTCCAGATGCCAATTTGTAAGGTGTTTCTGAATTAAAGCCAATAGCTCCTATTTCTATTAACATACGGGCAGAAAGCTTGGCCATTTCATTATCCGGTATGTAAGATGATGGTATCATTTATTAACCTTTAAAATTCTCTATTAAGATTTGACAGACCAGTATAATGGAAAACCTGGATCAAATACGGTTATATCACCCTCTGAAGTAAATATTTTGTTGGGAAACTCAACTGGATATTCTTCTTTTACTAACTTTATATGTTCACTATTTAAGGGTAAGTTATAAAAATTTGCACCATTTATACTAACAAATTTTTCAAGTTCTTTTAGTAAACTTTCTTGCTCAAATAACTGTGCTAGGATTGGTAAAGTATTTGGCGCAGTAAAACACCCCGCACAGCCACAGGAACTTTCTTTTTGACTATCAAAATGAGGCGCACTATCCGTGCCTAAGAAAAATGACGAATTGCCAGAGACAGCGGCGTTTAACAGTGCGACACGATGTTTCTCTCTTTTGGCTACCGGCAAGCAATAGTAATGAGGTTTGATACCTCCAGCTAACATTAAATTACGATTTATCACGAGATGATGAGTTGTGATCGTTGCTGCTACGTTTTCGTTCGAAGTTTCAATGTAATTTACTGCCTCCTCAGTAGTTATGTGCTCCATAACCACTTTAAGGTTTGGAAAAGTCCGTATAATCGGATCAAGAACTCTCTCAATAAACACGTGCTCTCGATCAAATATATCAACGTCAGGGTCTACTATTTCGCCATGAACACATAGGATGCAGCCAATTTCTTCCATTTTTTCAAAAATTTTGTACAGTCTCTTAAAGTCATTTACCCCAAGAGAAGAATTAGTTGTTGCTCCAGCGGGATACAACTTTACTGCAGAAATTAAATTTTTAGCAAAGCCCTCTGCTAAATCCATTACGTCGGTTGTTTCGGTTAAATAAAGAGTCATTAGTGGTCTAAAACTATGATCATTAGGGAGGGCCTCAATAATACGATCTTTATACATTGTCGCATCTTGGACTGTTGTAATTGGAGGTATTAGGTTTGGCATTATGATAGATCGGCCAAAAATTTTTGAGGTGTAAGGAAGTACAGACTTTAAAATTGTTCCGTCTCTCAGATGCAAATGCCAGTCATCCGGTCTAACTATTTCCAACTCTTTTGTCATGATTTTCGGTTACACACTTTTGAAGTCGATTTCTAGACAAATTAAAGAGAATAAATTTAATTTATAACACATAAGCCATTTATAGGTTTGAATTTATTTCTATAAATAGCATAAAAGCTAGATTTAAGTCTGTTTAATTTTCTGTGCAAGACTACATCCAGTTTAAGCTGTACAGGGAAAGATATTATTCTAATTGTTATGCAAAAAGGTTTGGACATTTAAAAATGGAATCGAACTATTCAACTGACAATATTCCAGAGATTGCTCTATCTTGGGCATCTCTCGGTGAACCTGTGGTTCTGGCAACTGTTGTTGAAACATGGGGTTCTGCCCCGCGTCGGGTGGGAGCACAGATGGCTATTGGCTTAAATGGAAAAATGCAGGGTTCAGTATCGGGCGGATGTATCGAGAACGCAGTTGTGTCCGAAGCAGAAGAGACAATTACCACAAAAAAGATTAGACTACTGGAATATGGTGTAAGTAACGAAGACGCTTTTTCCGTTGGATTGGCTTGTGGCGGTAAAATTCGAGTAATGCTTGAGCCAGTTGGGCATACAATTTCAATTGAAACATTAAAAAGGTTGGTAGAATTAAGGCGTAACAAGGTCCCAGTGGCATGTGTTGTAGACATTAAAACCGGCAAAACTGAACTAAAAACAGAAAGTTTTTCTAAGCGCTTAATTAGTGGATTGTCCGGTTTTGAGGAAGAAGATAAAGTTTTTGTAACTGTTCACAGTTCACCAACTAGAATTGTAATTGTTGGTGCCGTTCATATTGCACAGAACTTGGTAAAACTTTCGAGAATAGCAAATTTTGATCCAATCGTGATTGATCCTAGAAGTGGTTTTGCAAATTCTGATCGCTTTGATTTGGAGAACATTATTGAGGATTGGCCGGATACTGCTCTTTCTGAGCTATCCATTGATAGAAATACTGCCATAGTACTTTTAACACACGATCCTAAGTTAGATGACCCAGCCTTAGAAATTGCTTTAAATAGTAATGCATTTTATATTGGCGCACTGGGATCCATTAAAACGCATGCTGCTCGAATAGATAGAATGGAAAAGTTAGGCTTTGACCCAGAAAGCACAAACAGGATAAGTGGGCCTATTGGCCTTAAGATAGGCGCTAGCAACCCGGCCGAAATTGCAGTTTCAATCCTTGCAGAGATAATTTCTAAACTTAGGCAGTATAAAGAATGAAGTTTGGAACAGTACTAACCAAATATGCTGCAGGTGGCATATTAGCTCATTCATTGGTTTGTGGAAGAGATAGATTTCGGAAGGGAAAAGTTTTAGACGAAAAAGATATCAGACAGTTAATTGAATTCGGGTATGATGAAGTCGTTGTTGCGAGGCTTGAAGTTAATGATACTGAGGAGAATTTAGCTGCCGCAAAGGTTGCGGAAAATATCCATTTTTTGGCGGAGCCAGAGAATTTTAAAAAAAGTATAGCTTTTACTGGTCGTGTTAACATTTTTGCTAGCATGACCGGAATTGTAGTTTTCGATGAAGAAAATCTTATAAAAGCCAATTCCATCGATAATATGATAACGATTGCAACAATTCCAAATTATTCGCAGGTCACTGAGGGTTCAATCGTAGCTACAATAAAAATTATAAGTTATGGAGTGATTACCTCTAATCTCGAGACGGTCGCTAGTTTAGCAACCGGAACTATTAGGTTGAAAAGACCAAAATATTTATCGGCACATTTGATTACCACAAAAATTTCTAGGGGTACTTCTAATAAGTCACTAAATGCAATTAAAAAAAGAACGGATTATTTGGGATTATCATTAAGTGTAAACAAAGATGTTCCACATCACGAAGATAATTTAAAGGAAGCTATTGCTAACGCTGCAAGTGATTTAATTCTTATATTAACTGCATCTGCAACATCCGATATTTCGGATGTAGCTCCGATGGCAGTTAAATCTCTTGGAGGTAAAATCTTGAGGTTTGGTATCCCCGTTGATCCCGGTAATCTTTTGTTCTTGGGTCTTTTATCCGACAAGCCAATTATTGGCTTACCAGGTTGCGCCAAGTCTCCCGCAACCAATGGCGCAGATTGGGTATTGTCCCGAGTAGTTTGCGGTCAAATACCGAGCGAATATGAATTTGCTCGCATGGGGATAGGCGGTCTACTTAAAGAAAACAGCTTAAGGCCAATGCCTAGATTAAAGTCTGAAGTCCAAATATAAATATGACTATCTATTTAGAAGAGGTTGGCCCAATCATCATGGTCATTTGGCGACCTTCCATTTTTGGTATATTTTCTATTTTGCCAAAACCTTCTATGTCTGCTGCTACCCGCTCCAACAATTCTCGTCCCAACTCTTGATGAGCCATTTCTCTTCCGCGAAATCTTAGTGTTATCTTTACTTTGTCGCCTTTTTCGAGAAACTTGGTTACACTACGCATCTTAACTTCATAATCATGAGTATCTGTGCCAGGTCTAAACTTTATTTCTTTGACTTCTATGATTTTTTGATTTTTGCGAGCCTCTGACTCTCGTTTCTGTTGTTCATATTTATATTTGCCATAGTCCATAATCTTACAGACTGGAGGATTAGCATTAGGTGAAATTTCCACTAGGTCTAGCCCGGCTTCATCAGATAATTCAAGAGCTCTTTCAGGGCTAACTACCCCTACATTATCGCCATCACTTCCTATCAGTCTTATTTCTGGGCATATTATGTTCTCATTTACTCTCGGACCTGTATCGCGAGAGGGTGGGGCACTGTGCGGTCTTCGAACTATTGATTTCTTCCTTATATAACGAACAAGTGTTGGTAGAGATAGCGAGGTGTGTCTTAGGTTTCAAGAGTTCATTAATAAACATACAGAACATTCTCAATAAATGTGTTTAATTTGTGTAGAATAAGTTTTTAGCCACTTAAATCGATCTTCTATTGTTTGAGTAGAGTCAAAATTATCACACTAGTTACCGATTAGTATGATAGGTTTTGGAATAGCTTAAGAAAATTGTTACTGTGAAATAAAAAATTTGAGGCAGTTTAATGTATCCAAATCTAGCTCAGAACGGTGTATTATACGTTCGCCATATTAGAAATAAACGAAATACAAAAATTGGACGTTTTTTGGAAAACCTTTATTGTGGGCTGAAAGACTTAATGTCAGCTCGGTGAATTACCTTACTACCGGCCATAGGCCCCCTGAACCTATGATTTCCATTTTATTGAACAGCCCATAGATGGTATTTGTTCTCGCGGTCCTTTGCCGGTTTTAGCTATCTCGATCATAGCTGAATAAAGCTCTCGTCTTATTTCGTTTGGGCTTTCTCTTTTATTGTTCAGACGTCCTCTATATTGAAGACTCAATTCAGAATTAAATCCGAAAAAATCAGGTGTGCAAGCAGCCTCGTAAGTTTTAGCTACTTCTTGTGTTTCATCATACAAGTAAGGAAATGGTAATTTTTTATCAACAGAAAGAGCCTGCATATTTTCAAAGCTGTCGTCGGGGTGGGTGGATACATCATTCGATGAGATTGCTATAACAGCTATATCATTTTTAATTAACTCTTTAGCCTCAAATATTATTTCATCAAGTGCACTCAAGACATAAGGGCAGTGATTACATATAAACATAATTAAAGTGCCATTTTGGCCACGCACTTTATTAAGCTCAACTATTTCATTACTTGTTGATTGGAGAGAGAAGTTTTGAGCTTTCCAACCAAACTCACAAACTGGAGTGTTGAGTGCGGGCATTTATACATCCTTTAATGAAAATTATTTACCAAAAACTAATTTTAATGTAGCCTATTTTTAATTTATTTGTGCTATTTCTATATCAACTAATCTAATTTTCTGAAAGGACCTAATAAATGAAAAAAATTATCATTGTTTCTGTTTTATTTTTGGCAAGCTGTTCACAAATTACGGATGTTGCGAACGGAGTTGGTGGTGCGGCAGGTAATGTTATAAGTTCCGTGGCTGATGCAGTTGGGCTGTAACGGTTGTAGCCTGTTAATGTTTTTGAGTTTTACTCTATTTCCTAAGTGAAATTAAATACTGGAGTTTAGTTTTGTCTGGAATTCATGAAAAAGTGTGCATTGCTTGTCAAGCAGATGCTGAACCTGCAAGTGAAGAGGAAATACAGCAATTTGTATCGAGTACAGATTGGTCTTTGATAAATGAAAGTGGTGTGACGCAATTATTCCGTAAATATAATTTTTCAGATTTTGAGAAAGCACTAATATTTACTAATAAAGTGGGGGAAATTGCTGAAGAAGAAGGTCACCATCCTAAAATTATAACTGAATGGGGAAGTGTGAAAGTATACTGGTGGAGCCATAAGATAAAAAAAATTCATTTGAATGATCTTATTTTAGCCGCCAGGTGCGATATTGGTTTTTCATCGATTTGATATTTTTGAATCAAATGATTTATGAACAGTTTTGCGCAGATTTTCTTGTAAAAAAGAAAAAGGTGACACCTAGCCTGTAAGTTGGTGTCACCCAAAAACTGAGACCTAAGATAAAATGTTGGTTCCCTGATATCAGGACGCTCATTAGTCCACTCTGCCTCTATCCCGATTAAATGAACTACTCGCACCTATTTCTAGAAAAAATGTAAATTTATTTGCTAAACCTAATATGGTGTTACAGTATTGTTACATTTAATTAAAAGCACATATAATTTGAATATTTAATATGTTTAATTCTTATTACCAATGCAGTTTCAATGCTTGATATGCTGCAGCAGTAGCAGCATTTGATAAATTCAGTGATTTTACCTTTGAGTTTTTCATGGGCAAGGCAAAGATGCGATCTGGAGTTTCTGCTAGTATTTTTTGCGGTAAACCTGTCGACTCAGAGCCAAAGATTAAATACGAATTCTTTGTATATGGTGCATCATAAAAGCTAGTATGCCCTATCTCCTCGAATAGAAATATATCTTCTTTATGCGGTTTTCTTGTGTTTATGAAGTCATTCCAATCTTCATATTGACTTATATTTACGTATTTCCAGTATCGTGTGCCTGCACGAGCGACACTGGTATCATCAATAGAAAACCCAAGTGGTTTGATTAATATCAGTTCCAAATCAAGAGCCACACAAGTTCGTCCAATAGCACCGGTGTTGTGTGGTATTTCCGGTTTGACCAACACTATTTTCATTTGATTTTTATCCATTAAATTGTAACTCAAGATTTGAATTTTGTTGAATAATTTGGTATACTGAACGTGTAAATAGAAATCGTAAAGATCAGACGCTTTTACTTAGAGTCGCGCCAAATTTGAGATAATGGCTCATAAAATCCTTCTTATCAGTTAAACGTCTGAGTGGAGGGCGAGAATGCTTAGTCACAAACTATACGAAAAACTTTCTAATATAATTAGTCAATCAGCATTAAATAACCTTTCTGATACGCAGGTCGAAGTTTTAGAGGAGGAACTTAGCAAACTTGTACAAGAAAAGAATGGGGATATTGATGAGATTTCTTATGACGATCTGTTAGCTGCTTGGGAAAATGCCACTCAAAGTTAACTAATTTAGTATTTAATCTGACGGACTAAAAACTGAATAAATTAAAGTGGATACAATAATTTTATATTTCTAAATTTGAACATATCACTATGATTGTATTTGTGTTAAGTCTCTGTCGTACAAAAATATATAGAAGCGGATCCTAATCATATGAAAGCAAAAAAAGATATTAATATTTGGGATCCAAACGAAATTGTTTACAAAGCAGGTGATAAATCGGTCTCTGCATACTTGGTTCTTGATGGATCAGCAGAAATAATCAGTGCAGACGGAGTAAAATTGAATTCATTCGGCCCGAATGAGTTATTTGGTGAAGCTTCTTTAGTTTTGAAATCTGACCGAACCGTGAGTGTTGTAGCGGGACCTTCAGGCTTGTCAGCAAAAGTAATCAGTTCTGCAAATCTCAAAAAAAGACTTCAAAAGGATGTATTTCTTTCAGCGCTGGTGAGAAAGTTAGAAACTAGATTGATTGCAGCCAATCAAAAAATTGATACTCTTTCACAAGAAACTAAGAAAGCTAAATGAAGCAATTTTCTGATTTGAGTGAATTTTTAGATCAAGCTTGGTCTCTTCTGACGCGAGGCGTTGTTGACGCAAAATTTGCATCTAGAAATCCTACCTTCTCTACAATTTCAGAAGAAGGTTTTCCAACTATGAGAACCGTCGTTCTAAGAAGGGCTGACCGTATGTCAAATTGCTTAGAAATTCATACGGATCTCAAAACCAATAAAGTATTTTCACTTAAGAAAAGTAATTTTGCTGGTTTACATTTTTGGATCCCAAAAGCTAAGTTTCAGATAAGGGCTTCAGTAATTGTTGATATACTGACAGGCTCCGAAGTTGAAGCCGATTGGAGTAGAATACCAATGCAATCGCGTATGTCTTATGGATCCGTTCCTCGACCTGGCGCTGAAATAAAAGGTCCATTTGATTACAAAAAAATTCCTCAGCAAGATTGCTTTGCTATTTTAAGATGTAATATAAAAGAACTCGATCTTTTGTACTTAGGAGATATTCATCAGAGAGCTGTTTATAAAATAGGTGAACCTTTGGTGTCCGTATGGGTAGCCCCATAAATGTTGACAATATAAAATTTGAAATTGGTAGTTTACCTCAAGGAAGGTCTAGTTTCTTCTAATTGTAGTCAGCTTTTGCTCTAAAGTTTGCAAAAAAAATGATCAAGATTTCAAATTACCTATCAAAATTTGTGCTTAACGGTGCAGCTTGAAGAAATTTGGCGACAGTAATTTAGTAATTCGAAGATACAGAGATTAGTAATGTCTTAGGGCTGCTAATGAGCTTAGTCCAAAAATAGCCATCATGGACGGGCTGGGACAATTGTGTGGTCCAACGGATCCGTTCGTGGAGGCTATTAAACGTCGCATATAAAGCATAGTTGTCCCCTGCTGTTTTGCGATCTCCACTTAATACTCCGCGAACGGAGACAAATAAACTGCTACAGATCTCCACTGTCATATGAGCGTAAAATAATTACGCGGCCAGACCATCCTCAAGTAATCGTGCGATCTTGCGACCCATTGGCGTAAGTTTGTTGTCGGAAGTGAAATAACCGCTCAAGCGTCCATAATGTACTGCTTGCTCATAACCACTCATTGTTTTGTTTCGGCAGTATGAAAGTACTGCCTCGTACTCAATAAAATCTTCGCGTGCGTTCATTGCTCGACCCCTTTTGTATGGATGTACGCCAGAAATCAGTAACTAGATCAAAAATGGAGGTAGGTAGCTCCATTTTCTTGTTTAGCCAACTAGGATTTTT
>LUQC01000036.1:0-51944 GCA_001627925.1 Rhodobacteraceae bacterium REDSEA-S34_B6
ATCACGATATGAAGAAGCTGGTGAACACCATGAACATTTAATTGATGTTGAGAGTGGTGAAATAATAGAATTTCAGAATGAAGAACTTGAAGAAATGAAAAGACAAGTTGCTCTTAATAATTGGCAGCTGGATAACGGCTACGTTATTTTATGCGTTGCGAGGGCTAAGTCTGATATTACTCTGGAAATAGGCACCGAAAGTCATGACAAATTGTACCGAAACCCATTTTTAGAACCATTGAAATCATACCAGCTAAAGGCTGATATTGCTTCAAAGGAGGACATTTAATTGCCAGAAGCAGATATAGATCGCATTTATGATTATGACCCAATGTACCTCGCTGACATTCTTAAATCAGTTAAAACGATTGCGATGGTGGGTGCGAGCGGAGATAAAACAAAATTTAGTTACGGGGTTTTACGACAACTAAGCGAAATAGGTTATGACATACTTCCTATAAACCCAAACCCAAAAATTACAGAAATACGTGGACTTAGAGTTTACCGTTCTCTTAAAGATATTGATAAGCAAATTGATATGGTAGAAGTGTTCCGGCCTGCAAACGAACTTTATGGAATAGCGGAACAAGCTATCGAGGTTGGAGCAAAAGTCCTATGGGGGCAAATAGGTGTATATGACGACAGTGCCGCCAAATTAGCCGAGTCTGCGGGATTGAAAGTCGTAATGAATAGATGTCCAAAAATTGAATTATTTAGGCCCTTCTGGAAACCGAGGCTAGATCTTAAAATATAGCATTTCGGTCAGGTTTGATCGCTGACTGACTACCCCAATGAAATCGACTTAACCAAAACACTAATTTAAAGGGCACCAAATGGGTCAAAGTATAAGTACCAGTATAAAGAAAATAGTTAAAGAGGCCATGACTTCGGTAGACTCAATTTCAGTCCAGGACGCTAAATCATTGGTTGGTAACGATAAATATCAATTCGTAGATGTTAGAGAACGGTCTGAACAGCAAAAAGTAGGTGTAATACCAGGAGCTATTTTATCATCAAGGGGTATGATCGAATTCCATATCGACCCAGATAGTCCTTTACATAAATCAGACTTTTCTCAGGACACAACATACATTTTCTATTGTGCTTCTGGCGCACGCTCAGCACTTGCAGCAGTTGCAGCTAAAGATATGGGACTTAAACCAGTGATAAATTTAGCCGGTGGCATCACCGAATGGATAAAAAACAACGGTTCTATTACGGACACATAAAATGGCAGATATTTTTATATCTTCAGCAGTAAGAACCGCAATAGGATCTTTTGGTGGTTCACTGTCAGGCTTATCGCTGAGTGAATTGGCAACCCATGTGGGAAAAGAAGCGATAAATAGGGCCGGAATAGCTCCAGATAAAATTGAACAGACAGTTTTTGGAAATGTTATTCACACTGAGCCTCGAGATATGTATTTATCGCGCGTAGCCGCGATAAACTCAGGGGTCCCACAAGAATCCCCTGCTCTGACCTTAAACCGTCTTTGTGGCAGCGGTTTACAGGCTGTAGTTACGGCTTATGAACAAATTTTATTAGGTCGCTCCTGCGTTAATCTGGCTGGAGGCGCAGAGTGCATGAGCCGCGTCGGTCACATCCTACAGTCAGCTCGATTTGGGCAAAAAATGGGACATGTAAGTGCAATTGATATGATGACAGGAGCACTTACAGATCCATTTGGCAACGGGCACATGGGAAACACTGCCGAAAATGTAGCAAAAAAAATGAGCGTAACGCGAGACGCACAAGATGAGCTAGCATATAACAGTCATCTACGAGCTGCTAAGGCAATTAAAGCCGGGTATTTCAAAGAGCAAATTCTGCCAATAGCAATCCAAATCGGAAAAAAGCAAGAGGTTTTTGATACAGATGAGCACTACAGAAAGGCAGTTAGCTTACTGGATTTTACTAAACTGAAACCTGCTTTTGATAGCGAAGGCACGGTAACGGCAGGTAACTCATCTGGAATAAATGACGGAGCCGCTGCTTTAGTCCTTGCCAACGAGCGTTCAGTTTCAAAGTACTCTATGCCTGTCATGGCTAAAATTATATCATATGGACTAAAAGGCGTAGCTCCAAATTTAATGGGGCTCGGGCCAATACCAGCAGTACATGAGGCGCTATCACTCGCCGGACTAAATATTTCACAAATTGACTGTATTGAGTCAAATGAGGCATTTGCAGCCCAGGCCTGTGCAGTGGCGAGAGAATTAAACTTTGACCCAGCAATAACCAACCCAAATGGCGGGGCAATAGCTCTTGGACATCCTGTTGGAGCATCTGGCGCCATAATTCTGACCAAGCTAATTTACGAATTAAAACGGCAAGATGGTCGATATGGTTTGGCAACAATGTGTATTGGCGGCGGCCAGGGGATTGCGGTCATCATAGAGAATGTTAAAACGTAATTTTCGTTAAAATCATTAAACTAACTTTATAATTATTTAACTTAATTTTAATGAGATATTGTTATCTTGTGCCTTTTAATTTCACTCTAAAAAAGGTAATTGCAGCTAAATCGAGGAAACGGCGAGAATTTTATGGCACTGGAAAAAACTTTCGACGCTAAATCAGCAGAAAAGAGAATTTATGAAAATTGGGAAAAAGAAAATTGCTTTAGAGCAGGAGCAAACGCATCGAGAAAAGAAGCATACTCCATAATGATCCCTCCTCCCAATGTTACTGGAGTCCTTCACATTGGGCATGCATTCAACAATACTCTCCAAGATATACTTATTCGATGGAAACGGATGCAAGGATATAACACTCTATGGCAGCCGGGGACAGATCATGCTGGCATAGCAACTCAAATGGTTGTGGAACGGGAGTTGGCAAAAAACCCGGAGAATCAAACTCGCCAGGAAATGGGCCGAAATGAATTTCTAAAAAATGTTTGGAAGTGGAAAAAACAGTCCGGAGATACAATCATCAATCAATTGAAGAGGCTTGGTGCAAGTTGTGATTGGGAACGCACAGCTTTTACGATGTCTGGCGCCCCTGGCTCACCGGCCGAAGACAGCGGAAACTTTCATGATGCTGTTATAAAAGTATTTGTCGAAATGTATAATAAAGGTCTGATATATCGCGGCAAAAGATTAGTAAATTGGGATCCACATTTTGAAACTGCTATTTCGGATTTAGAAGTAGAAAATATCGAAGTTGCCGGAAAAATGTGGCATTTTAAATACCCACTTCAAAATAATGAAACTTATCTTCATATAGAGCACGATGTTGACAGTAATATCGTGAAAGAAGAAATTCGCGATTACATTTCTATCGCCACAACTCGACCGGAAACGATGTTAGGTGATGGCGCTATTGCAGTAAATCCAAAAGATGAAAGATACGCTTCAATTATAGGAAAATACTGTGAAATTCCGGTTGGACCAAAAGAACACAGACGACTGATTCCTATCATAGCTGATGAATATCCCGATCCAGACTTTGGTTCTGGTGCTGTTAAAATTACAGGGGCTCATGATTTTAACGATTATCAGGTAGCTAAAAGAAATAATATTCCACTTTATCGGCTTATGGATACGAAAGGACGAATGAGAAACGATGGAGCTCCATATAAAGAAGCCGCATCACTGGCAGTGAATTTTTCCAGAGGTGGCGAATTCAGTGAAGCAGAAATAGACAGTTTAAACCTTGTACCAGAAGAGTTTCGTGGCTTGGATCGTTTTGAAGCGCGAAAGCTAATTGTTGATCACATTACAGATCAAGGCTTGGCCGTATATATTGATAAAGAACAACCAAATGGGGAGCACAGTGGAAACATCCCATTTGTTGAAGAAAAACCAATTATGCAACCCTTTGGCGATCGATCCAAAGTCGTAATAGAGCCCATGCTTACCGACCAATGGTTCGTTGATACAGCAAAAATAGTTGGACCAGCTTTGGATGCCGTAAAGTCGGGGAAAGTAGAGATAATACCGAATAGTGATAAGAAAACATATTATCATTGGTTAGAAAATATAGAACCATGGTGTATTTCTCGCCAATTGTGGTGGGGACATCAAATCCCAGTTTGGTTTGACCAAGATGGAAACCAGTACTGTGCCATTAACAAAGAAGACGCTCAGCGACTGGCAGGTAGCGGAGCTAAGTTAACAAGAGACCCCGACGTTTTGGATACATGGTTCTCTTCTGGACTTTGGCCTATTGGTACACTGGGATGGCCTGAAGAAACGCAACAGATGGAGGATTATTTCCCAACAAGCACCTTAATTACAGCCCATGATATTCTATTTTTCTGGGTTGCTAGAATGATGATGATGCAATTAGCAGTGGTTAATGAAATACCATTTTCATCTGTTTATTTACACGGCCTCGTTAGAGATGCAAAGGGTAGAAAGATGTCGAAATCCACAGGAAATGTGATCGACCCCTTGGATATAATTGAGGAATACGGGGCTGACTCTTTACGTTTTACAAATGCGGCAATGGCGTCAATCGGGGGCGTTTTAAAATTAGATATGCAGCGTATACAAGGATACCGTAATTTTGGAACAAAGTTATGGAATGCAGCCCGTTATGCTGAAATGAATGGAGCTAAACCAAATAACGGAAATTTACCCAGTCCAGTGGAAAATCTTAATAAATGGATAATGGGTGAAACCGCAAAAGTATTGAGTGAAGTTCAAATTTCATTTGAAAACTTCCGATTTAATGACGCTGCTAATGCTCTCTATGCATTCGTCTGGGGAAAGGTTTGCGATTGGTATGTAGAGCTGTCTAAACCACTCTTTAGTTCATCAAATACAAAGGTAATTGCTGAAACTCAAGAAACCATGGGTTGGGTAATTGATCAGTGCTTAATATTATTACATCCAATAATGCCGTTTATCACAGAAGAACTCTGGAGTTCACTTGGAAAGCGCAGTAATCTATTAGTTCATGAGAACTGGCCAAATTATAATGCGTTGGACTTGGTTGACCCCGAAGCCGACCAAGAAATGAATTGGGTTATATCTTTAATAGAAAACATTCGCAGTGCAAGGCAGCAAATGCATGTACCAGCGGGACTGAAAATTCCTCTGATTTATCAGGAAATGACCACAGAGGCTGAAAAAACTTTTGAACGAAATTCGATCATGATTATGAAATTGGCACGCATTAGTCATGCGGAAAAAAGTAGCAGATTTCCGAAAGGAACCGTTTCTGTCAGTGCCTCAGGGGCAATATTTGGCCTTCCTCTGGCAAATGTTATTGATATTGACGCTGAAAAAAACCGACTGGTTAAAACTAACGAAAAATTAATTAAAGAAATCAGTTCAATGGAAGGTAGGCTGAACAATCCAAAATTTGTTAAAAGTGCCCCTCCGGAAGTCGTAAACGAAACAAGGGAAAATCTCGAGAAAAGAAAAGAGGAAGAAGCACAAATTACGAATGCACTAAAGAGGCTAGAAGAAATTTAAGAGCAAATTGAAATATATTATGCTACACTAAAACCTTACCGACTTATTATTTATTCTAAATTGCGACCCTCTGGACCAGACATGTCAAAGCCAAGATGCCGTGCGACCGTAAATATATCCTTATCCAGGAGCAATTTTTTCCACATGAGCAAGTGCATGAGAAGGTTCCAAAGCTGGAATGATACCTTCGGCTTTACAGCACAGTTCAAAAGCGCCTAAAGCTTCTTTATCTGTGATTGAGACATATTTTGCTCTTCCAATTTCATGTAACCACGCATGCTCAGGACCTATTCCAGGATAATCTAAGCCCGCTGAAATCGAAAAGCCTTCTAATATCTGGCCATCATTATCCTGTAGTAGGTATGTTCTATTACCGTGCAGTACGCCAGGCCTTCCACCGGTTAACGAAGCACAATGCTCCATTTTGCCATTGACGCCTTTACCACCTGCTTCAACCCCAATTATCTCCACATCTTTGTCATCAAGGAAGGGATAAAATAAACCCATAGCGTTAGACCCACCCCCGATTGCTGCAATTAATGTATTGGGCAATCGACCTTCTGCCTCCATCATTTGGTCTTTAGCCTCTTTACCGATAATAGATTGAAAGTCGCGAACCATCGCTGGGTAAGGATGAGGACCTGCAACCGTACCTATACAATAAAAAGTATCTCTTACATTCGTTACCCAATCCCTCAAAGCGTCATTCATAGCGTCTTTAAGTGTACCCCTACCTGAGGTAACTGGAATAACCTCGGCACCAAGTAGTTTCATACGAAATACATTTGGTGCCTGACGCTCCACATCATGTGAGCCCATGTAAACGATACACTTTAAACCAAACTTTGCACATACAGTTGCCGTTGCAACACCATGTTGACCCGCCCCAGTTTCAGCTATAATGCGGCTCTTTCCCATTCTCCTCGCCAATATAATTTGACCAAGAACATTATTAATCTTATGGGCGCCAGTATGGTTTAATTCATCTCGTTTTAGATAAATTTTTGCTCCACCAAGCCTCTCAGTTAAACGCTCAGCAAAGTATAAAGGACTAGGCCTGCCGACATAATGCTTCCATAGGTAGTCCATTTCCTCCCAGAACTCGGGGTCCAACTTAGCTTTTTCATATTGGTCTTCTAATTCCAGTATTAATGGCATCAAGGTTTCAGATACAAAACGTCCACCGAACTGCCCAAACCTACCTTTTTCGTCAGGACCAGTCATAAAACTATTGAAAAGATCATTGGCCACTAAAATCGAGCTCCTATTAAATTTTAACATTCCGATACTAATTTGTTATATTACTTGCCGCCAAGTTCAAGGGATTTTAGTTATATTAGTTACCAAAATTGAAATTGTCCAAAGCCTGCATGAAATTCTTCATCTTAGCCGCATCTTTAATACCAGGGCTCAGCTCCACACTACTTGATAAATCCAGCTGCTTTGCATTGGTTATTTTCACGGCTGTTTGAACATTACCGGCATTCAATCCCCCTGCCAACATCCAGGGCTTTGACCAGCTTTTATTTGCAAGAATAGACCAATCAAATTGCACCCCATTTCCACCAGGTAAAGCGTCTATATTCGCAGGTTTTGCATCGAATAGAATTTGATCACAAACTTCGCAAAATGACTTTACTTTGTCTAAATCTCTTTCAGAAGAAATACCAACGGCCTTCATAACCGGCAGACCGTATCGCATTTTGATCTCGTGTACTAGCTTCGGACTTTCGGAGCCATGCAATTGTATCATATCTATTGGGACCTTGCTTATGAGTTCATCCAAATAGGAAAATTCGGCATCTACGACTAACGCTACTTTAGCCAATTCGGTTGGCGCCTCTAGGGCTAGTTTACGACCTAGTTCGAACGTCAAAGCACGAGGAGACTTTTCAAAAAATACAAAACCTGCGTATCTAGCGCCTATGGAAGCTGCGAGCCTAATATCATTTAAAGACGTTAACCCACAAATTTTAACCGCAATTGGGTCAATTTCTTTTAAGCTGTGGCTCATCGGTTTGATTGATTATTATTGAGAAGCAGAAGAACCTCATCTTCGTTTTGCCCGGTGTCACGCTTCAACTGATTTAACTCGTTTTCTACTCTAGCAAGATCCTTAGATTTTCTATTCGAAGCAGATCTATGTTTCATTTCCCTAATCCACTCCCAAACAAAACCCACGAAAAGTCCAAAAATAACACCACTTAGAAATAGAACAAACACTGGAATTGACAAACTCACACCAATACCAAGTAAACCATCAAGTTCACTGGGCAGCAATCTGACATTCACTAATTCTCTGTTAGCGATAGCTAGGGTCAAAATTATGACGGAAAGACAAGTTAAGAAAATAACTCGTATGTAACGCGTCAAATATTAAGCCTTCCCGTTAAGTCTATCACGCAAGAGTTTTCCAGTTTTAAAAAATGGAACCTTTTTCTGATCTACACTGACTGCCTCACCAGTTCTAGGATTACGTCCCACTCTTGCACCACGCGTTTTAACTGAAAAAGCGCCAAAACCTCTGAGTTCAACTCTATCACCATTTGCTAGAGCATCCGTAATCTCTTCAAATATGGTATTCACGATTCTTTCTACATCACGTTGGAAAAGATGTGGATTTTCATCCGCAATTTTTTGAATTAATTCCGATCGGATCATCGGGTCGTCTCCCTGGCATTTTTAGTTGTAGCAGTTCAACTATAATCATCAGTCCCACTAAATTAAAATCATTTCTCGTCCTAAAGTATTATTTTTTAACGAATTACTATTACAAAAAGATATATTTTTCTAATTTAAGATGCGTTGTTAGTGTTATATTCCAAGTTTAAATGCAATTTCTCACATCTAACGAATCAATAAAAAAACCCCGCATGTCAAACGCGGGGCTTATAACTTTTGAAAATGTTATAAATTAATCTTCATCACCCTTAAGTGCTGCGCCCAAGATATCTCCAAGTGAAGCTCCACTATCAGATGAGCCATATTGCTCTACAGCTTCCTTTTCCTCAGCAATTTCACGGGCTTTTATTGAGAGACCCAATTTTCTAGTCTTACTATCAACACTGGTCACTCTAACATCAACTTTATCACCCGCGCTAAATCTTTCCGGACGCTGTTCTGCGCGGTCCCGACTTAAATCTGATCGACGGATAAATGATTTCATACCTTCGTATTCAACTTCGATTCCACCATCTTCAATTGACGTAACCTCTACCGTTACAATAGAGCCGCGCTTGACCTTGTCTGTAGCTTGAGCAAATTTATCTCCACCCAATGCTTTTATTGACAATGAAATTCGTTCTTTCTCTACATCAATTTCCGTAACTGCCGCTTTCACCATGTCACCCTTACGGAAATTTTGGATTACATCCTCACCACGCTCATCCCAAGAAATATCACTCAAGTGAACCATTCCATCAATCTCGCCATCCAAACCGATAAAGAGGCCAAATTCAGTGATATTTTTAACTTCACCCTCAACTTCACTATCAACAGGATGATTCTCAGCAAATACTTCCCACGGATTTCTTTGGCATTGCTTAATCCCTAAAGAAACTCTCCGCTTTACACCATCTATTTCCAAGACCATGACGTCAACTTCTTGGCTAGTAGACACAATTTTTCCAGGATGAACGTTCTTTTTAGTCCATGACATCTCAGAAACATGCACCAAACCCTCAACGCCAGCCTCTAGTTCAACAAAAGCACCATAATCTGTTATGTTTGTTACAACGCCTTTATGCAGAGACTCTAACGGATATTTACCAGCTACCAGTTCCCACGGATCTTCTTCGAGTTGCTTCATTCCCAAGGAAATTCTGTGTGTGTCTTTGTTAATTTTAATAACCTGAACTTTAATAGATTCTCCAATAGTCAAAATTTCGGAGGGATGATTAATTCTGCGCCATGCCATATCGGTTACATGAAGAAGACCGTCCACTCCTCCTAAATCAACAAACGCACCGTATTCAGTAATGTTTTTAACTACACCCTCTACATCGTCACCCTCTGCCAAGTTTCCAATAACTTCCGCTCTTTGTTCAGCGCGACTTTCTTCTAAAATCGCGCGTCGGGATACGACAATATTACCTCTTCTCCGATCCATTTTCAAAATCTGGAATGGTTGCTTCAAACCCATAAGCGGCCCTGCATCACGAACCGGACGCACGTCCACTTGAGAACCAGGTAGGAAGGCGACTGCACCACCTAGATCCACGGTGAACCCACCCTTTACACGGCCAAAAATTGCACCATCAACCCTCGCATCGTCTGCATAAGCTTTTTCAAGTCTATCCCAGGCTTCTTCTCTACGTGCCATTTCACGAGAAATGACAGCTTCGCCTTTGGCATTTTCGACCTGTCTTAAGAAAACTTCCACCTCGTCGCCGACCGCGACTTCCGGTGCTTCACCGGGGTTTGCAAATTCTTTTAATTCAACTCTACCCTCCATTTTGTAGCCTACGTCAACGATCGCAAAGCCAGCCTCTATAGCAATCACTTTACCTTTAACAACAGAACCTTCTTGGGGGGTATCAATCTTGAAGCTTTCGTTTAGCAGAGCTTCAAATTCTGCCATAGTTGCATTTTGAGCCATATGGTCTCTATATCCTTTACCAAATATTTACTGGCCAGATGGTTGGGTCCACCGGTCTTTAGTTTCGCTTGCCGAGTACTAATGCGATTAGCCAATAAGAAACAGAGTTATTTGACTACTTTCAAGTGCGCGACGGGCGCGGTTTACATGCTAATTTTCGGTAAATCAAGGGGTTTCTGCACACTAAATACTCACTCTGATACTTAAGAAATTACTTTTTTAGTTCTGATTCAATTACCCTTGAAACTGATGCATAGACTTCTGCAATGGTCATATCAGAGGTATCAATTTTTTTTGCGTCCACTGCCGGTACCAACGGGGAGTCTTTACGATTAGTATCTCGTTCATCTCTTTCTTGTATATCTTTTAAAACTTTGTTGAGTGATATTGAGTGACCCAAGCCTAAGAGCTCTTTATATCTCCTTCGCGCTCTAATCTCAGCCGAAGCACTTATAAAAAATTTTATATTTGCATTAGGACAAATTACCGTTCCAATATCGCGTCCATCTAACACGGCACCACCAGGTTGTGAAGCAAAACTTCTCTGAAATTCTAGTAATTTAGCTCGTACCAAGGGGTTTTTAGCAACCTCGGAGGCTGCATTTGATACTTTTAGTGTTTTTAAATCTAAAGCTTCCATTTCGGACATACTCAACTGGTCTACAGCGCTTACTGGATCAAATCCTTTAAGAACTTTATACCCAACAAATCGGTACAGAAGGCCAGTATCAAGGTGAGGCACAGAATAATTGTGTGCTATTTTCTTTGAAATTGTACCTTTACCGGACGCTGCCGTACCATCTATTGCTATTACAAGGTCAAACTTTGCCAAAGCTGTTAACCTCGTGCTTCTAAGTTAGCTCCAAGCTCACGCATTAGCTGAATGAAATTTGGAAAGGATGTATTGATTGGCGAACAATCGTCTATATCGATATATTTTTGTGATGATAAACCCAGGATTAAAAAAGACATAGCAATACGATGATCCAAAAATGTCTGGCAAGTAGAACCACCTTTGACTGAGCCAGCACCATTGCCCTTTACTATCCACCAATCTTCACCTTCGTCGACAGACACTCCATTTGATCTTAAGCCCTTCGCCATTGCGTCAATTCGATCACTCTCTTTTACCCGTAGTTCCCTAACACCTCTCATCTTTGTCTCTCCAGAAGCGTTTGCTGCGACGACAGCAAGAATTGGATACTCGTCTATCATAGAAGCAGCACGTTCCGGTGGAACTTCAATCCCTTGCAAATCAGGAGAAAAACAAGCGCGAATGTCGGCAACAGGCTCACCACTTTCCTCTCTTTCATTCTCAAAACTTAAATTAGCACCCATTTCAATCAGCGTAGTAAATAATCCAGCTCTTGTTTCATTAAGCGTAATATTTGGAACAAGTATATCTGAGCCCTCTATTGTAATAGCAGCACAAATAGGGAATGCCGCACTTGATGGATCGCTTGGCACACGAACATTTTGACCTTTTAATTCTGAATAACCACTTAATGTAATTAATCTTCGGTTTGAGTAGTCTTCTACTTTTATCTCTGCCCCAAATGAGCTGAGCATTCTTTCTGTATGGTCTCTAGTCTTTTCTGTTTCAGTAATGATGGTATCGCCGGGAACATTCAAACCGGCTAATAGCAGTGCAGATTTAACTTGGGCTGATGGCACGGGTACGGTGTATTGAATAGGGATGGGAGATCTTGCACCGACTATAGTCATTGGCAACCTTCCTTTACTACGACCAAATGTAGCTACTCCAAATTTACTCAGCGGATCCGTTACGCGTCCCATTGGTCGACTGTTTAGACTATGATCACCAGTGAATGTCACATTAATGGGAGTTGTTGCCATTGCGCCCATTATCAACCTTACCCCTGTACCGGAGTTACCACAATCTACTACCGTTTCAGGTTCAGCAAATCCTCCTACACCAACGCCCTCTACATACCATTCACCACCTTCAACTTTTTCAACTTGAGCACCAAAGCCAACCATTGCTCGGGCAGTATCAAGAACATCTTGACCTTCTAGTAAGCCAGTAATCCTAGTTTGCCCTATAGCAAGGGCACCAAGAATTAAAGATCGATGCGATATTGATTTATCACCCGGAATTGAAACTTCCCCCTTGAGGGGTCGAGAGCTAGAAGCACGCATAATCCTTGGGTCACAATTTATAGACATTTGTCAAACCTTTGTTTTGGCTCTGATAAACTAGACTTTGATCAACGTCTAGGACTCTCGCTTTTCAAATGTTAAATAATACGGCCTGCGCCCCTCTCTTAGGGCTTTGCGTTCATATCTAGTTGGCATCCAATCGCTCCAACACTCTCTCCAGTCTTGAGCATCAGTCGCCGTCCATGAAAAATGATGCTTGCAAACTTCTTGAAGCGATTGTCGAACATAGTCTGGAATATCGGTAGCCAACTTTAATAATGCACCAGTTTTCATTACGCGCTGCAGATCTATCAAATATTCGCTTGTTACAAACCTTCGTCGATGATGTCTTTTTTTTGGCCAAGGATCTGGATAGAGTAAAAAGACACTATCAATTGAATCATCCGGCAGCACATCAAATAAATCTCGTACATCACCAGGATGAATACGAACATTGGTCAACTCAAGTTTTGAAAGTTTTCCAGCAAGCATTGCAACGCCATTAATATATGGTTCACAACCAATGAAACCAATATTTGGATTGCGCTCTGCCTGATAAACTAGGTGCTCCCCCCCTCCAAATCCAATTTCAAGAGAGAATGATGTTACATTCTTAAAAAGATCTGATAGTTCTATAAGCTTCCTATCCGGATTTATTTCATATTTGACGGCAGGTATTGATAACTTTTCAAGTTGGTCATTCAAAAGTTTTTGTTGTAACGATCGAAGGCCTTTTCCTTTTAACCTTCCATAGAAATTTCTGAAATTCTTAGGCTTGCTTTCTTTGTTATCCATTATTTAATCGGCTGGTGTTGTTCTAGATTTCTAAATTCTTTGCAGTTACCCAGCCTATTTAAGGTCATCAGACCGATAATTACAAATTTTTTGATAATTCTGAAACTAAATCCGTACGTTCCCAGCTAAAACCACCATCACGTTCAGGTAATCGGCCGAAATGACCATAGGCAGCTGTTCTTTGATAAATCGGTTTATTTAATCCTAGATGAGTTCGGATTCCTCTAGGAGTTAAATCCATAGATTCTGCTATGGCATTTTCAATTAATTTATCGGATACTGTTCCAGTTCCAAAGGTATCTACATAAATAGAAAGTGGGTGGGAAATTCCAATTGCGTAACTAAGTTGAATTGTACACTTTTTAGCCAGCCCAGCAGCGACTACATTCTTTGCTAAGTACCGCGCAGCGTAGGCTGCGGATCGATCTACCTTGGTTGGATCTTTACCAGAAAACGCTCCTCCACCATGCGGAGCAGCACCACCATAGGTATCAACGATTATTTTTCGACCTGTTAAACCGGCATCGCCATCAGGTCCACCGATTACAAATTTTCCTGTTGGATTAACATGCCATGAAGTGGAGCTGTTTATCCATTCATCTGGTAATATTTCTAATATGTAGGGCTCAACAATAGCACGAACATCATCCGATGATAAAGATTCATCTAAATGTTGGGTAGACAGTACTACGGAAGTAACGCCCACAGGGACTCCATTTTCATAGCGGACAGACAACTGTGATTTAGCATCCGGACCAAGACTGGGTTCAATGCCTGACTTCCTTACCTCAGCCAATCTTCTCAAAATAGCATGACTGTATTGGATAGGTGCAGGCATTAAATCTGGAGTTTCATCAGTTGCATAGCCAAACATTATACCCTGATCGCCTGCTCCCTCCTCCTTGTCGCCATCTGCGTTAACACCTTGAGCAATATGTGCGGACTGCTCATGAAGCAAATTTGTTATTTCAATAGTCTCATGATGAAATTTTTTCTGTTCATATCCAATATCTTTTATGCAAGCTCTCACAATTTCATTGATCTGATCCATTTGTCTTGACAACAAATTTTTATCAGACAGACCAACCTCTCCACCAACCACTACTCTATTGGTAGTCGCAAAAGTTTCACAAGCAACCCGCGCCTCAGGTTCCAAAGCAATAAAGGCGTCTAAAACAGCGTCAGATATTCTATCACAGACTTTGTCGGGATGTCCTTCAGAGACAGACTCTGAAGTAAAAATGTAAGATTCTCGAGACAAAATTTCTGCTCCAATAATTTAATTTCACGCGTCAGGAAGCCGTTGCGTGTCTCTTTGGTTAATCGTTAAAACTACTACGGTCAATAGTATCTTTTAACAATTAGCCGCATAGTTATCAGAGATAAAATCATCATAAAAAAAATACTATCACCCCATGTAAAATAGAAGGTGGGTTTCAACGCCTGAGGGATAGCTAATTCTAACGAACCTTGTGTTTCCAAGGGTAAACTGTCAATGATTTTTCCATTTGCAGAAATGACTGCAGAGATCCCAGTATTGGCAGATCTAGCAACTGGGATACCAGTCTCGATGGCTCTCATTTTTAATATTTCAAGGTGCTGGTATGGACCAGAAAACCGTCCGAACCATGCATCATTCGTAATTTGAATGATGAGATCAGCGCGATTAGCTGTTGCTCTTAAAATACTTGGAAAAATAGCCTCATAGCAAATTAGTGGTTGAAAATATAAGTCAGGCTCAACTTCGAGTAAATCTGCGCCATGACCTCTGGTAAAGCTCGAACCATAGGAGTTAACCATAGAATTGAGACCTAAATTTCCAAGAAAACCTGCAAATGGTAAGTACTCTCCAAATGGAACAAGTCTTGACTTGTCATATACCAACTGCTTATCGCTGCTTTTATTTAAAACTAGTGAATTGCGTAAATTTCCCCCTTCATCATAACGAAGTGCCCCAAATACGACTGGTACTCCAGAAGAAGCTTCATTTATTGCGTCCAATAGTTCATCAGCATAGTTGAGTGGCTTATAAATTGCACTTTCCGGCCATACTATCAAATTTACGTCATTTGCTTGTTCGGTCGTTTCTATCATTCTATTAAAAAAAACTGGGGCTAAATTTTCATCCCATTTTTCACTTTGAGGTGCATTTGGTTGAACTAATAAAATTGTTTTGTCAGTAAAAAAAACTTCATGGTTTTGGCGTTGAAATCCCCATAGGAACAATAACGACAAAACAAATATTCCACCTACTGCTGAAGAAAACTTTTTGGTTTCAACCAAAAAAATTAAATACATCACAAGTACAAAAACAAAAAGTCCAAGACCAAAAGGGCCAAAAATAGCAAGTAGCTGACCCAGAGGAGAATTCACAAACAAGGACGCTATTGTACCCCATGGAAAACCTGTTAATACAAATGACCTGAAGTATTCCGCTGTTGCTATACCCAGTAACAGTGCCCAACGAGCGCCAAAAGGTGCAAAAACATAGCTAAATGCACACCAAAAAAATGCCATTGTTACTGACATAAAAAAAATCGCGAACGGAGCTATCCACGCATGGGAGCGAAAGTCGACAAAAAATGGCTCAGCGATCCAATTTAAAGTTAATATAAAGTACCCCATACCAAGCAGCATTAGATATAGGGCGATGTCTGATCTTTTACGTTGTTTTACGATGTCCAAAAAACACAAGCAAATAGCGCTGAAACTAAGAAACCAAAGATTGAAAGGGGCATGACCTACGGCTAGTAACGCACCCAAACTTATAGGTCTTAAGTAACCCATTTACTTACAGACCAAACTATCATCTTATTCGGCAGCCTTAACCGAAGTTCTCAAACGCAGCCTGACACGCTTAATACGTCGTGGATCAGCATCAATAATTTCAAACTCAAGACCTTGAGGGTGCTGAACGACTTCTCCCCTTACTGGAACTCTACCTGCAAGAACAAAAACTAGCCCTCCGAGAGAGTCTACTTCCTCGACATCTATGTCTGGAACTTGTGTAAAATCTATTCCAATCTCGGGACCAAGTTCATCAAGTGAAGCTCGAGCCAGCGCTACTATCGTATTATCACTTTCCCAAGTCCACATTTGCCCTTCGTCAATATCATGCTCGTCCTCGATCTCACCAATGACCTGTTCAATTAAGTCTTCAATAGTAACAAGGCCATCAACGCCTCCATACTCATCAATCACAAGTGCTAGGTGACGTCTATCTGACTGCATTTTAGTTAAAAGAACACCTATAGTCATCGATGCGGGAACATATAGTAACGGACGGAGAATATCTTTAATTTTAAAAGTATTTTTCTTCGCAAAGGCATATCCTAAAGTAAAATCTTTAAGATGAACCATTCCAATTGGATTATCCAAAGTACCTTCGTAAACAGGAAGTCTCGTTAACCCACTTTCCCTAAACACGCTTACAAGTTCAGACTTTTTTATATCGGCGCTTACAGAAACAATCTCGGCTTTTGGAATGGCGACATCTTCAACGCACAATCTGCGTAAATTAAACATGCCGTGCGACTCTGTTGAAATTTTATTTTCTTGTATTTCATCGTTTGTTTCAGGGATATCGTCAGTTTTATTTCTACTGAAGAGCCCCATTAACTTTTCGCTGAAGTTAAAATTTGCTACACTTTTTGAAGGCGCGCTTTGCGCTGCTTTAGATGATCCGTCGTTATCTTCCATTTCCGAGTCCAAGATTTCTAGACATCATGTGTCTGTTGTTAATTATGGGCTTTCAAGCTTAAATTGCCAAGTATTTGGCTTTCTAAATCCTCCATGAGCGTTGCATCTGGGTCACTAGAATGATCATAACCTACTAAATGGAGAATGCCATGGATCGTCAGATGCTGCACATATGATGCAAAGCTGGTATTGTAGTGAGTAGACTCCCGAAGACAAGTTTCATAAGCCAAAGCAATATCTCCAAGTTCAGCATCCAAGGTTGGGTCAAGCGGTTTCGGGTGATCACCCTCTACAATTCGCAACCGTTCCCTCGATGGCCAAGATAATACGTTGGTGGAAGTGTCCTTACTACGGAACATGAGATTTAATTTTCTCATTTTTTTGTCATTACATCCTAAAACTGAGATAAAATAGTCTGTTTTCGAATAACCAAGTCCCTTCAAAGTTTCATAAAAAGCTTTCGTAACTAGGTCCTCAAAATTTATGCTTTTCCATCTATCATCTTCAACTAAAATTTCTACCTGTGTCATCAAATTAATTAAATCTTATTATTGCTGGCTTCTGTTGTCGTAAGCTTCGATAATTGTTGCCACTAAAGGATGCCTTACCACATCCTTCGATGTAAAATAGTTGAACCCGATTTTTGGAATATTTGCCAGTAAACTTTCAGCATCAAGAAGACCAGATCGAACTCCGTTTGGCAAATCAATCTGAGACCTATCGCCAGTTATGACCATTCGCGAGCCTTCGCCCAACCGTGTTAAAAACATTTTCATTTGCATTGAAGTAGCATTTTGGGCTTCATCTAAAACAATATAGGAATGGGCTAATGTCCGACCCCGCATGAACGCCAGCGGTGCAATTTCAATAGTTTTTTCCTCTATCAACTTAGCCAATTGTTTTGCAGGCAAAAAATCGTTCAGGGCGTCGTACAGGGGCTGCATATACGGGTCGACTTTATCCTTCATATCACCAGGTAGATATCCAAGCTTTTCACCCGCTTCTACTGCTGGCCTACTTAGTATAATTTTGTCAACTTCACCGGCAATAAATTTTGAAACACCAACGGCAACGGCTAAATAAGTTTTGCCTGTACCCGCTGGGCCTATTCCAAATACTAGCTCATTATTGGTCAATGATTTTACAAATGTGCGCTGAGCCTCGGTGCGCGGTTCAACCGTTTTCTTGCGAGTTCTAATTTCGAAGCGACCATTAGAAAACATTTCCATTTGATCAGCAGAGCCTTTTGCGCCATCGAGGGTGAATCTTATTTCTCTGTCAATGTCCGGCAACTCTATCAGCTTACCACTTTCCAATCGTTGGTACAGTGCGTTGAGAACTAGTGCGGCTGTTTTGGCCGCCGGTCTGTCACCAATTAAATCGAGCAGGTTACCGCGTCGTACTATCTGAATGGAAAGTTTATTTTCTAATTCAGCTAAGTTACGATCAAACTCGCCACATAGATCAATTAGGAGCCTATTATCTGCGAATTCTAATTGGCTAGATTTTTCAAGTTTTTCATCACCACTATCAGGTTGCTTCAACACACCGTGGGACAATCAGAACTCCTTTACCTTATACAATTCATATCGTTGCAAGCATGCAAGAAAAACGCAAGCCTTAGTTGAAATTATGCACACAATTTGAATTAGGCAAAAAAGATAAAATTACAAGCCATAGATTAATGAAATACCAAACAAAAAAATCAGATAATTTTCCCCTGTAGAGAATTGGTGTTGCTTTTAGTAATTAATACATTTTTCACACAACCGATTTTATCGTCATCACCTGAGGCATGCACCGCGTGCAAATAGTCTGACTTTCCAACAACTTGATCAATTTGGCGGCCGTGTTTTTCAAATAAAACGCGAACAGTTCGACCCACCATATCTTGTTGAACCGTCTTTTGTTGTTCTACTAAAAGTTTCTGCAACTCTTGTAAGCGTGTATTTTTAACAGCCTCAGTGACTTGCTGACGTTCTGCTGCAGGTGTTCCAGGTCTTACAGAGTACTTAAATGAATAGGATTGTCCGTACTCAACTTGGCGAATTAACTCTAAAGTATCCTCAAAATCATCATCTGTTTCCTCTGGAAATCCAACAATAAAATCACCTGATATAAGTATATCAGGACGGGCTTTCCTGATGCGACTAATCAGATCAATATATGTTTCAGCAGTATGCGATCGGTTCATCCTTTTTAAAATCTTATTTGACCCAGATTGCACCGGCAGATGAAGGTAAGGCATAAGCTTTTGGCAGTCACGATGTGCATCAATTAAATCATCTGTCATGTCGTTTGGATGGCTCGTGGTATAGCGAATTCTTTCCAAACCATTAATTTTTTCAAGCTTCCAAATAAGTTGAGCTAGCGTGAACTGCGCACCATCTTGACCAGCTCCATGATAGGCATTTACATTTTGACCAAGGAGTGTAATTTCCTTTACTCCTTTATCAACTAAAGAGCGGACCTCGGAAGTCACCTTTTCAACTGGACGGGATAACTCTGCGCCGCGCGTGTAAGGAACCACACAAAAGGCGCAAAATTTATCGCAGCCTTCTTGTATGGTTAAAAATGCACTTGGCGCTCTTTTGACACCGGTTCTCTTTGCCAAAAAATCAAACTTGTCTTCTGTTGGAAAATCAATTTCAACTCTTTTCTCCCCAACTTTGATCTGTCGCTCTAGCACCGGTAGTTTGTGATAGCTCTGAGGACCTACAACTAAATCAACTAATGGCTGCCTCCGAATGATTTCTTCTCCCTCCGCTTGGGCAACGCATCCAACAACCCCTATTTTGAGATCAGGATTTTCGGATTTTAAATTCTTGAACCTTCCTAACTCAGAATAAACTTTTTCCGCAGCTTTTTCTCTTATGTGGCACGTATTGAGTAAGATCATATCTGCATCTTCAACACTATCTGTAGGAACATATCCTTCAGTTTGTAACGACTCTGTCATTCGCTCTGTATCATAAACATTCATTTGGCATCCGTAGGTTTTTATGAATAGCTTCTTTTGATTTTGCATTTTAAATCTTTCAAACTGAGCAATTTATATGTCGCTATACCATTTTCAATTAGAGTTGCAATGTTCTCAAGAGTTTAGAAATACCAGCTAGAGTCATTTCGCTAGTTCTAAACATTACCAGCTTGTGGCATTCCAAGCACATGGTAACCCCCATCCACATATATAACTTCCCCAGTGGTATAAGAACCGGCATCGGATGCTAGATAAACTGCGGTGCCCCCGACCGCTTCCAAAGTTGCATTAGAGCGTAATGGAGAATTAATTTCAGTGTGTTTGAAAGTTCTTCGGGCTCCGCCTATTGCAGCCCCGGCAAGGGTTCTCATTGGTCCTGGAGAAATTGCGTTTACCCTAATACCACTGGGCCCAAGATCATTAGCAAGGTATCTTGTCGTTGCTTCAAGAGCAGCCTTAGCCACACCCATCACATTATAAAAAGGAGTAACTCGATTTGAACCTTGGTAGGTTAGAGTTAATATAGTACCTCCTTTATCCATCATCAAGGGATATGCCCGTCTAGCAACCTCAATTAATGAATAACTGGAGATATCTAGCGTGTTTTTAAAGTTTTCTCGCGTAGTATTCAAAAATCGACCAGTTAGTTCATTTTTATCTGAGTATGCAATCGCATGCACTACGAAATCTAATTTACCCCAATGCTCCGACAAACTCTCAAAGGTATTCTCAAAAGAAGCATCATCTGCTACATCCAATTCAAATAATAAATTTGACCCAATTGAAGATGCAAGAGGTTCAAGTCGCGATCCAAATGCTTCACCTTGGTAAGTAAATGCTAACTCGGCCCCCTCATTCGACATAGATTTTGCAATTCCCCAAGCAATTGAGCGCTCGTTTGCAACACCCATTACTAAACCACGTTTACCTTCGAGCTGCCCAGTCATTTTAACAAAGTCCAATTATTCATAATATCTAGATAGTAGCATTGATCCATTGGTACCACCAAATCCAAAGCTATTTGTCATCACTGTATCATGAAAAACATCTTCGACCAATTCGCACGCTATCTCGCTAGAGTTGATACCGGCGTCAAGTTCTTCAATATTGATGGATGGAGCAATAAAGTTATTTTCAAGCATTAATAAACAATAAATAGCCTCTTGGGCTCCAGTAGCTCCCTGGGAATGCCCAGTCATAGACTTAGTTGAGCTAATCAGCGGCATTTCTTTATTCTCAAAAACCCTACGTACTGCTTCAACTTCCCCAACATCTCCTACCGGCGTGGAAGTACCATGTGCATTTATATATGAAACTGCACGACCCTCTGGTAGAGTACCTAAGGCCAAACGCATAGCTCGTTCACCACCTTCACCTGAGGGTGCCACCATATCATGCCCATCAGATGTAGCCCCAAAACCAGTCACCTCAGCATAAATTTTCGCTCCACGGGCCTTAGCGTGTTCCAATTCTTCAAGTACGACTATACCTCCACCACCAGCAATTACAAAACCATCCCGATTTGCATCAAATGCACGTGATGCACGTTCGGGCGATTCATTGAATTTTGAAGACATGGCCCCCATTGCATCAAAAAGACACGAAAGCGTCCAATCTAATTCTTCTCCCCCCCCCGCAAACATGATATCTTGCTTATTCATTAAAATTTGATCCACCGCGTTTCCAATGCAATGAAGTGAAGTGGAGCACGCAGAGGTAATCGAATAATTGATCCCTTTTATTTTATACGCAGTGGCTAAATTTGCTGAAATAGTAGATGACATACATTTAGGAACAGCAAATGGACCAATCCTTTTTGGGCTTGAATTCTTTAAAACAGTTTGATGGGCGGTCAACATAGCGGACGTAGATGGACCTCCCGAGCCTGCCACCAAACCAGTTCTAATATTTGACACTTCGTGCTCAGTTAAGCCCGAGTCATTAATCGCTTGCTCCATGGCTATATGAGCGTATGCAGCACCCGGCCCCATAAAACGAAGAGATCGCTTATCTACATGCTCACTGACGTCTAACTTGATGTTTCCTGCAATTTGACTACGAAAACCGTAAGAGGCCATATCCTCATTTTTTGTAATACCTGATTTGCCATGTATTAGGCTATTATAAACCTCTTTGGTATTGTTACCTATTGAAGATACTATACCTATTCCGGTGACGACGACACGACGCATATTTTTGTCCTTTGGTTTAGTTTTCTGACAACGCAACTTTCATATCGGTTACTTGGTATATCACGTCACCATCAGCCTCTACAATGCCATTGGCAACGCCCATTGTTAGGCGCCGTGTTTGAATGGCCTTCGAAAAGTTCACCCGATAGGTCAGTAATTTCCTATCAGGGCGGACCATGCCCGTCAATTTTACCTCTCCCACTCCCAAAGCGTAGCCCTTACCTGGCCATCCTCGCCAGCCCAGATTAAAACCTGTCAATTGCCATAATGCATCCAAGCCGAGGCAGCCTGGCATAATTGGATTGTCCGGGAAATGGCACTCAAAAAACCAAAGATCAGGAGTAATTTTAAATTCGGCTACAACATGACCTTTCCTATCAGGTCCGCTATCTTCACTAATCTCTGTAATTCTATCAATCATTAGCATAGGAGGTGCTGGTAGCTGAGCATTGCCTGGGCCAAATAGTTCTCCCCTTGAGCACTTCAACAATTCCTCTTTATTAAATTCAGTCGGATAGGTTGCCATCTTTTCTTTACTTTCTTTATAATTTTCTTAGTCATTACCACCCCGCTCACAATGCTTGCAAGATCACATTGAACCTTCTCAAGGAGTGAAAGTAGAATAGCGTTGAATTTTTTGTGCAAACGGATGTATAATAAGCTTAATGTGGAAGGTGTAACATGATTTCAATTGCAAATCAAAGAGCAACAAAATGGCTGGAAGAGGCAAATTTACGTCCTACACGCCAAAGACTATGCCTTGCGGAAGTGCTGGTCGGCGATGGGCAGGATAAACATGTAACCGCAGAAACCTTGTTTGCTAACGTTCAACAGACAGGCTACAAGGTATCACTGGCGACAGTTTATAACACGTTGAAAACCTTTTGTGACGCGGGCTTAATTCAAGAAATAATTGTAGATGGATCAAAATCTTATTTTGATACTAAAACTTATGATCATCCGCACTTTTATTGGGAAGATGAAGCAAAACTAACTGACGCCCCTTTGGAAGATTTAGAGATTGCTAGACTTCCAGACGCCCCTAATGGAACGAGGATAACTTCCGTAAATGTAGTCATTAGATTGAAAAACGAAATAAGTTAAAGAGAATAAATTTTATGAAAGCCGTTTCATATAGTTCGTTCGGCTCTCCATCGTCAGTACTAAATGTATTAGACATTAAAAAACCAAAACCTAGAGCGAATGAAGTGCTGGTGAAACTATATTTTTCTGGCGTAAATCCCTCCGATGCTAAAGCTAGGGCCGGCGGTCGCCCGGGAGTAAGTAAGCCACCGTTCGATCGAATAATTCCACACTCTGATGGCTCAGGAATTATAGTTGAGGTAGGAAAAAATATAAGCTCAGAAAGACGTAACGAGAGAGTATGGATTTGGAATGGTGCTTGGAACCGGGCTTTCGGAACCGCCGCGGAATATATTTGCTTACCAGCTGATCAAGCAGTGAAAATGCCATCCTCAATGTCCTTTGAGCACGGAGCTTGCCTTGGAATACCCGGTCTTACAGCAGCTCAGCTTATCTGTATGCAATCTAATATTGAGGAAAAAACAATATTTATTTCAGGTGGTAATGGAGCAGTAGGACACCTAGCAATACAATTAGCGAAATACCGCGGCGCCCAAATCATTGCTACTGCTCGAGCAGGTAAAGTGGAGAAATTAAAAGACCTAGGTGCTGATTTTGTCTTGGACTACGCGGATCCTGAACTTGATAAAAAAGTTCTTGAGTATGCGCCTCACGGAGTGGATTATGCTGTAGAAGTGGAATTCGGCGAAAATATAAATATTATACCAAAAATTATGCGGGCAATGGGAACTGTATCTATCTACGGTTCTGGCAAAAATATGAACCCTCAATTTCCATTTGGAGAATACTTATTTAAGAGCTTAACACTAAACATTATTTTAGTCTATCTTATGCCAACACCTCTTCGGAAAAGACTTATAGAGATAATCCACGATGCATATATACAACACGCCCTTTGTCCTTCTATCGATAGCATCTATGAATTGGGTGACTGCGCAAAGGCTCATGAGCAAGTTATTAAACCAGGCAGAAATGGAACAGTCTTACTAAAAATTGACTGAAAAATCTCTCGATAAAGGATTTGAATTGCAATATAAATCAATTGTTTTTGATGCCTATGGAACACTTTTTGACATTAATGCTGCAGCTCGGAAATCTGCATTAGTTTCCTCAAATTCCCTGCTAAAGAGTTCTTGGGAAGGCCTCGCAGAAATTTGGAGAAAGAAGCAAATTGAATATACTTGGCTTCAAAATATTTTAAATTGTAAGACTGACTTTAGTGATATAACTTCTAAAGCTTTGGACTTTGCTCTAGAGGAGATGGCATTAGCTGAGGACCCAAAACTCCGAGAGAACTTATTAGACTTATACTGGACAAGTGAAGTGTATCCAGAGACAGGCCAAATCTTAAACGAATTGAATGTGCTGAATGTTAAATTGGCAATCTTGTCGAATGGAACTCCAGGGATGCTACAATCAGCATGCGTATCAACTGGAATAAATAAATATTTCGATTTTATAGTCTCCGTAGATGAAGTCGGAATTTTCAAGCCCGATAAAAGAGTTTACGAATTAGTAAATTCAAAAATGGGCTATCAAACAAGCGAAGTTCTATTTGTCTCCTCAAATGGCTGGGACATTGTAGGGGCGACTAAATACGGGTTTTCTACTGCTTGGATCAATAGAGGTAAAAAGCCAGTTGAACGTTTACCTTGGAGGCCAAATCATGAATTTTCCAAACTCACACAACTCATTGATATATTTGACTAGCTTTGTAACATAATTAAACGTGCGTAACTCAAAAAATACGAAAATCTTAGGATAAAAAATGAATTTTGAAATGATTGTAGCGGCAAACGGTCGTTTATCTGGCAAAAAAAGGGTTACCCCACTTTTAAATTCACCATTTATTGACGAGATAGTTGGTCGGCCAACCTATCTAAAAGCAGAATGCTTGCAACATTCCGGGAGCTTTAAATTTCGAGGCGCCTTTTCAGCGATATCAGCTTTGACAAGCGAAGAAAGAGATAAAGGGATTCTCGCCTACTCATCCGGAAATCACGCACAGGGTATAGCGATGGCGGCAACAATGCACAACATACCGTCTACTGTAATTATGCCCGAGGATGCGCCAAAAATTAAGATTGATAATACCAGAAAACTTGGCGCGGAAGTTGTACTCTATGACAGGTATAACGAGAGTCGTGAAATAATAGGTGAAAGCCTTCAAAAAAAATTTGGGTCAGTTCTAATAAAGCCTTACGATGATCCCAACGTGATTGCAGGACAAGGGACAGCGGGACTGGAAATTACCAAACAAGCAAAAGATCTTGGAATCGACGAGGCGGATCTGCTTGTATGTTGTGGCGGTGGCGGACTGACAAGCGGCATTGCCCTTGCCTGTGCAGAAAATGCCAAAAATTTTAAAGTGCGCCCAGTTGAACCAGCTGGATTTGATGATGTAGTACGCTCCTTGATATCTGGGAAAAGAGAAACAAATGACAGCAACTCCAGCAGCCTGTGTGATGCGATTGTTACCCCTTCTCCAGGTATTCTTACATTTCCCATTTTAAAAGAATTTTGCTACCCTGGGATGGTAGTTACAGAAAGCGAAGTTCTTAAGGCAATGAGAATTGCTTTTGAAAGATTAAAAATAGTTATCGAGCCTGGCGGCGCAGTAGCCTTAGCAGCAGCACTATACCATAGCGAAATGTTAGATAGCAAAACAATTGTAGTAGTTGCATCTGGAGGAAACGTGGATCCAGAAACCTTTTCTAGAGCTCTGTCTTTTCGTTGATGTATCATAATAGGATACTCAAAATTTTATTTTATATAAAAAATGATTTTTACAGTCTGACCGACCTTTCCGGTAAGATGGCCCACACTAAAGTTGCGTGTTTTGTAAGTCTCACATATTACAATATCTAAAACAAAATTAATAGGTTTAGAGAATGGGGTTGACCCATGTCAATATTTGTTTAACCAACGTGTCTTGAAGTATTTTGTTAATGGGCCCTTTTTACGTGCGCTTAACGTAAAGCAACTTTGACGTAGTTAAAATTATAAATTGGTTATCAAGGTCGTGTTTAAAATGCCCAATAATTCAAAGCTTCCCATTTTTGTGATTTTTACAACTGTCGTTTTGGATTCAATGGGAATTGGAATTATTATTCCCGTGATGCCTGCTCTGTTTGCGGACGTAACAGGTACTGAAAAAATTTCTGACATCGCGATATGGGGTGGACTGCTAGCATCTACGTTTGCACTGATGCAATTTATTTTTGGACCCATTTTAGGCGCTTTATCCGACAGGTATGGTAGAAAACCAATACTGTTGCTAGCGCTTTTTGTTATGGCGGCTTATTATCTTTTAATGGGCTTTGCACAAACCCTTTGGTTACTATTTCTTGGAAGACTGATAGGCGGAATCACTGCCGCAACCCATGCAACTGCCAATGCTTATATGGCAGATATATCTTCGCCAGAGGAAAAAGCAGCTCGTTTTGGAATGCTTGGCGCTGGATTTGGTCTAGGCTTTGTTCTTGGACCTTTGATAGGCGGGTTATTAGGAGAGTGGGGGCCCAGAGCCCCATTTTTCGCAGCAGCAATGCTGGCTGCTGCAAACGGAGTGCTATGTTACCTTGTACTAAAAGAAAGTTTGAAAACAAAGAACCGACGGGAATTCATGTGGTACCGAGCAAACCCAATCGGTGCAATTTTAGACCTCCGAAAATTTGAAGGAATTTATTCGTTACTATTAGTATTTCTGCTATTCACTATAGGCACTTCGATCTACGCTGCAATTTGGCCTTTTTTTACCGTTGAAAGGTTTAATTGGTCTCCTGGGATGATAGGAATTTCCCTAACCATATACGGAGTATGCTTTGCAATAGTCCAAGGCGTTTTGGTCAGACCAGCAATAAAAATTTGGGGCGAGAAAAAAACAATTATAATAGGTTTCTGTTTCGAGTTCTCTGCCATGGTTACATTTGCATTTCTAACTGACGGTAAAATCTTGATCATACTAATACCACTTGCGTCTCTCGGCGTTCTTGCTCAACCAGCAATACAAGCAATTCTGTCAAAGTCAGTAGGTGACGACCGACAAGGAGCCATACAAGGTGTGGCCTCGTCACTTAATGCCATTGCCATGGTCATAACGCCGATAACGATGACATGGATTTTAGCCGTTTTTTCAGACAAAACAGCAAATTATTATTTCCCTGGTATGCCGTTTTTATTCTCTGCGCTTATGGTTCTATTATGCTTGTTTATTCTATCCAGACGCAAGCCAGCTAGCACTTTGTAATTTCGAAAACTCATTGCATGTTTGCGCGTTTTGTATAGCCTTAGATTGTAAAATACTAATCATTTGCTTTTAAAACAGAGGTTGCAATGCCCAAAATAAAAGCCGCCGTAGCACATGAATTTGGCAAACCATTGAAGGTTGAGGATGTTATACTACGTTCGCCCGTAAATAATGAGGTCGAGGTTACGTTAGGTGCAGTTGCTATTTGTCACTCTGATATCTCTTATATGGAGGGAGCATGGGGTGGTTTTTTACCAGCGGTTTATGGGCATGAAGCATCCGGTAAAATCAGCAACATCGGAGATAATGTTGAAGGTCTAGCTATTGGGGATCGAGTTGTGGTTACGCTTATCCGATCATGTGGAAATTGTATGAATTGTAAACAAGGACAACCAACAATATGCATGACCGAATACGATGGTACAAACGGCCCTCTTAAAACCTCACGTGGGGGCACATTAATGCAAGCTATGGCATGTGGAGCATTTGCGGAAAAAGTAGTGGTTGATAAGTCGCAAATAGTCAAAGTAAGTAGTAAAATTTCATATGAGGCCGCTGCGTTGATGGCATGCGGTGTGATTACAGGAATTGGAGCAGTGGTAAATGCTGCAAAAATAAAGGCGGGGCAAGATGTGATTGTAATCGGTGCGGGTGGCGTTGGACTCAATGCAATCCAAGGCGCAAGACTTGCGGGCGCTCGCAGAATAATAGCAGTAGATCTTTCTGAGGAAAAATTAAACATAGCAGCAGAATTTGGAGCCACTGATGGCATACTAGCCAGCAAGGGTAGTCCATGGAAATTGGCAAAAGAAAAATTAGGCGGTGGCGCCGATGCTGTGTTTGTTTCAGTGGGCGCGGTCTCTGTGTACGATACGGCCCCCCTATATCTCGCGCAAGGCGGTCAAATTGTTATGCTGGGAATGACAAAAACTAATGAACTAGCTACTTTTAAGCCTGTTAACTTAGCGGCAGCATCTCAAAAACTGGTTGGGTCAAAAATGGGTGATACCGTCATAGAAAGGGATATACCTTGGATTGCTGATTTATATCTACAAAATAGGTTAAAATTGGATGAACTAATTTCAAAAAAGTGGAAACTGGATCAAATAAATGAGGCAATTTTCGACACAAAATCTGGTTCAGCAAAGAGGAATCTGATTGTTTTTAATTAATGGTATATCAGATGCGTATAACTAATCTGGATGTAATTGTAACAGCCCCCCCTGCTCCGGGATGGGGAGGAAGATACTGGATTTTGGTCAAAGTAACGACAAATACGAACGTTGTTGGATGGGGAGAATGCTATGCATCATCCGTTGGTCCAAAAGCTATGACGACAGTTATTGAAGACGTCTTTGAACGGTATTTTTTAAATCAATCACCAGAAAATATAGAATTGATGTTCAGACGAACTTTTTCATCTGGGTTTACTCAGAGGCCAGATCTTTCTGTCATGGGGGCATTTTCAGGATTAGAAATTGCGTGTTGGGATATTCTTGGGAAAGAACGTAACAGACCAGTTTGGGCTTTACTAGGTGGGAAAATGAACGAAAGTATTAGAGCTTACTCATACCTGTATCCGCTTGAAAATCATGATTTAAAGTCATTTTGGACTTCCCCAGAAAATGCAGCTGAAAGTGCCTCTGATTTAGTATCACGAGGGTATACAGCACTTAAATTTGACCCTGCCGGCCCCTATACAATGCGTGGAGGTCATCAACCTGCTCTATGCGATATAGAGCTCTGTGTTTCATTCATGGAGGAAATAAGAGCGGCAGTAGGCAATAGGGCGGATTTACTTTTGGGAACCCATGGACAGTTTACTACTTCTGGAGCCATTAGACTTGGCCAAGCCATCGAACGTTTTAACCCATTGTGGTTTGAAGAACCTATTCCACCCGATAATTTACTGGAGTTTCAAAAATTAGCCAGATTGTTGAGAGTACCAATTGCTGCAGGTGAGAGACTAACTACAAAATATGAGTTTGCTACTTTATTGAGAAGTGGGGGTATTTCAATTCTTCAACCAGCATTAGGTCGCGCTGGGGGTATTTGGGAAATGAAGAAGACCTCTGCAATAGCCGAAGTATTTAACGCACAAATGGCTCCTCATCTTTATGCTGGACCAATTGAATGGGCGGCGAATATTCAATTAGCCGTATCTATTCCAAATATCTTGCTTCTCGAAACTATTGAGACGAATTTCCATGACGAACTCATTAAGAGTTCGATACAGGTAGACGATGGATATATAACAGCCCCACAAGGCCCGGGTCTCGGCATCGAGGTCAATGAAGATCTTGCAAGGCAAAACCCGTTTGACGGAGAGGGTCTTCACCTTATGATGCAGGATGAGCCATGCGATTATAAAAACGGAAACTTTTTTCTTGGCGGTGCGCCGCCAAAGTCAAATAGTTAGCCTTTAAGAGCGCTCCCACGGTATCGTAAAATCCTGCAAAGCCTCCTTAATCAAAGCATCAGATGCTTCACCACTTATTTGTGCAACAAGGCCTAATTTCTTATCATCTTTAACACCGGAAACTTTGGCTGTAGCATTTTTTTCGGACAGAGTTTGATCAAATATTCTGGTGATGGCCATTTTCCTGAGATCAGGCTTAAATACCTTCCCAACCGCAGTTTTAGGCAATTCTTTAAGAATTTCTAGGTGTTTAGGTTTAGCGCCAGCTTCACCAATATTGTTAATAGCGTATTCCTTTAACTCTTCATCAGAGACAGTCGCCCCGGCCACAAGCTCCACATACACGCATGGCAATTCACCTGAATTAGCATCTGGTTGACCTATCGCACCTGCAAAAGCAACAGCATCATGCCCAAGAAGTGCTTCTTCGATGACAGCAGGGTCGATATTGTGTCCTCCCCTAATTATTAGGTCCTTGGCACGCCCGGTTATCCAAACAAACCCATCACTATCTTTTCTGCCTAAATCGCCCGTTCTTAGATACTTTTTCTTGTAGTAAAGATCTTTGTTTTTATCATCCTCCGTATAGGTCTTTCCTGCAAAAACACCTGGATTAGAAATAGATATTTCTCCAATTTCATCTACCGAACATTCTTTAAATTTACCATCTTCTTGAGTGATGATTTTAACGTCCGTATATGGCAACGGGAGGCCAACCGAACCAACTTTCTTTGAACCGATGGGTGGGTTCACAGAAACGAGACAAGTAACTTCAGTTAACCCGTACCCTTCAATTATTTCCACACCAGCGGCTCCCTCAAAACGTCTAAATAATTCCATTGGCATTGGAGCTGATCCGGAGAAAGCTTGTTTAATGCTCGAGATATCGGCATCTACAGGCCTTTGCATCAATTGTGATACAGCTGTCGGTACTGTTATAATAAAAGTAATCTTCCAACGTTCGATTAACTTCCAAAAATTGTCAAAAACTCCATCTCCGCGGTAACCCTGAGGTGTTGGGAAAACAACATGGGCGCCAGAGCTTATGGCCCCCATTATAATTACGTGGCTAGCAAAAACATGAAACAAAGGTAACGGACAAATTATATTATCATCAGCTGAAAATATTAATTCCGCACCAAGCCATCCATTGTAAGCCAACCCTGAATATTTATGCTGTGCAACTTTAGGCATGCCAGTTGTTCCACCTGTATGAAATAAGGCGGCAACACGGTCTTCTTGAATATCCTCAAAATCAAGCGAGGTATTTTGCTGTTCTAACAATTCATTAAAATTAATTACTTTCGCAGTGTGCTGTGTATCATTTTTTGGCCTAATCAATGGAACAATCCAAGACTTTGGTGGAGTTAAATACCTTAACAAATCTACTTCTAGTACTGTGTGGACATTCGGCGCTAAAGCAACTGCCTGTGCAGTTTTTTGACAAACATCAGTTTTTGGAAAAGCCTTCAAAGTTACAACAACTTTTGCATCAGTTTCTCGCAAAATAGCTGCTATTTGTTCTGTATCCAATAGTGGGTTGATAGGTGCAACTATACCCGAAATTGCGCCGCCCAAAAGCGAGAATAACGTTTCATTTGCATTAGGTAGAACATAAGCTACCACATCAGTCTCATTAATTCCCAAACTACGGAACATGTTCGCGGCTTGGGTTGACTTATCGAACAACTCTTTCCATGAGAACGTTTCCGCTTTATCTTTTGGACCCGAAAATATTTGATAGCTTACCGCATCATGATTTGGGTAGTTTTGCGCTGCTCTCGAAAGCATACCATACAATGTCTTTGGAACGTCGCGATCTTCCCATTTGGAAAGCTTTTCTATTTTTTTTATATCATCTATCGACGCGTAACTCATCTTTTCCCCTATCTATGGTATGTTGCCCAATGTAATTACATCTTGGTTTGAAAAGAACAGGCTTGCAAGAGTTAAGATAACAATCAACGGGTAAAGATGTTGTAGTACCGAACTAGGCCGCCAAATCCTCACCATCTGAAAATTGCAATCTAGCCAATCTGGCGTAAAGGCCACCAGCAGATAGTAATTCTTCATGTGTGCCGGTAGCCACAAGTTTGCCCTGGTTCATGACGATTATTCTATCCGCCTTTTTAACCGTCGCCAATCGATGCGCTACAACTAATGTGGTGCGACTTTTCGAAAGAGATTCAACAGCCCTTTTGACAGCTAGTTCATTCTCAGAGTCCAGTGCACTTGTTGCCTCATCTAAAAGTAAGATCGGAGCATCTCTCAAAATTGCTCGAGCAATTGCTATCCGTTGCTTTTGCCCCCCAGAAAGCATTACACCACGCTCACCAACAAAAGTCTGATAGGATTCTGGTAAATTCTTGATAAACTCATGTGCAGATGCTGCTTTAGCGGCAGCTATTACGTCTTCATCAGATGCATCCGGCCGTCCAAACCTGATGTTTTCAATTGCTGACATTGCAAAAATGATTGGATCTTGAGGAACGACAGCAATATTTTTCCTAAATTTTTCTCTTGCCAGTTCTTTTAAATCAATTCCGTCTATTTTTACACAACCAGACATTGGATCATAAAAGCGCAGTAATAGTTGAAATAGTGTAGACTTCCCCGCACCAGAAGGACCTACAAATGCTACTGTTTCACCAGGTTTAATCTTAAAATCGAGTTCGGATAACGCTGGGGTATCAGGCCTGGACGGGTACCGAAAATTAACCGAATTAAATTCAATTTCCCCTCTTACAGGCACAGTAAACTCCTTAACTTTTGGAGGATCTTTTACAAAATCTCGTAAATTAAGAAGTTCTACCAGCCGCTCTGTAGCACCCGCTGCCCTTTGCAGTTCTCCTAGAATTTCCGACAAAGCGGCAACGGCGCCAGCAACCATGACAGCGTAGATTACAAATTGCACCAAAACACCCGTCGATATAACGCCCAGTCTAACATCTCGAGCACCAATCCATAAAACCCCAACAATTCCAGAAAATACAAAAAATATGACAATGGCGGTCATCCAGGCTCTTGTAGAAATTCTCTTTCGTGCCGAGCGATAGGCTTTTTCACTCACATCGTTGAAAGCATTAATACTGAGGTTTTCGTGTGTATAAGCTTGAATTGTCTGTACGGCTCCCAACGACTCTGATGCATTTCCTGAAGAAGATGCGATCCAATCCTGATTTTCGCGGCTCAACCTTCTTAGCTTTCTGCCCAAAGTGAGTATTGGAATTACGACAGCGGGCACAATAAGAAGGACCAAGCTGGTTAATTTGACAGACGTGACAAGCATAAGCGCAAGTCCACCTGCGAAAATCAAAATGTTCCTCAGAGCAACAGAGATGGAAGATCCTATAACTGACAGAATAAGGGTCGTATCAGTAGTTATTCTGCTAATTACCTCACCTGTCATTATTGTCTCGTAGAACTGCGGACTCATTTTGAGAACTCGCTCAAATATGGTTTCCCTAATATCTGTAACCACGCGTTCACCTAATTTTGTGACAAGCGCATATCGTATTGCTGTGCCCGCGGCCAATAATGCTGCCACTACTAAAATTGCAACGAAGTATAAATCTAGCATACTTTCGTTTCCATTATTGAATGTATCGATTACTCTTCGTACCGCCAATGGCAGGACCAATGATAAACCAGCGGTTATAACAAGCGCCAGACAAGCCGCTGCTATTAATCCTTTGTAAGGAATTAAAAACGGTAAAAGACCTGACAACGCACCTAATTCTTTTGATGGTTTTCTTTCTTTTGATCTCGTAGCTTGCGACATACCCACTCCGTGATTTTCGTCGTGGCTTGATTAAGAGAGGCGAAACTAACAGACGTCAAGCCGCTGAGTAAAGATTTATTTAATAAAAAATATTTTTGCATAAACAAGAAATTCTAAATGATAATCAAGTAAGTTTAGCTGTCGCTCTTAAACTATTGAATACCCGAAATTATTTTCTTATTACTGTACAAAAATTATTTTAACAACATGAAGAATAAGCTTAATGAAAAACTCTAAAGTAGTTAACAAATAAAGTTGTCATATAGTAAATGGTCACTCATTAACTTAATTTAATTGTTAACTTCAGTGCTTATAACCTGCCAAGGATAAGTTGTTCAAAAGCCTTGCATGAGTGGAAATTTTTTCCCAAGTAACTATCTCTTCAAACTTTTCCTGGTTTCGTAAAAGCTCAATCTCATTGCGCGATAAGCTATAAGGGTTATTTTCAAACCGTTTTTTGAGAACCATATCATTCCAAATAGTTTTTATGAGCTTTTTATCATCCATAGATACTTAAACGACAATTGAGTATTTTTTTTTAGAAACGCATGGAATTTAATTTCTTGAACTTTTTACTATCTCAAAAAAAATGATAGTGTTGATCCATATGTGGCAAAAGAAAAAATAGGTTGTAGGGGCATCAATGAAGTTTATTCATATATCAGATATTCATTTGGTCTCTGGGGACGGACCCTTGAATGGCTGTGTTCCTTCGGATCGCCTGGATAAATGCATACAAGATATAACCAAATGGCATGGAGATGCAAAATTTTGTGTCATCTCGGGAGACTTGTCAGAATTTGCCGAAAAGGGCGCATATAAATCATTAAAAAAGAAATTACTGGAGTTTCAAATTCCATGCTTTTTGATGATCGGCAACCATGACGATCGAGATTTATTTCAATCAGTTTTTACGAATAATCCATGCGATGAAAATAAATTTGTCCAATCATCATTCGAAACTGATGATAGAGTATTCATATTTTTAGACACAAAAAAACAAGGTAAAAATGTACATGACGGAGAGTTATGCGAGAACCGCTTGGATTGGCTAAAGAAACAAATAATAAATTCAGGTAACAAACCAACTTACTTATTCATGCACCACCCTCCGTTTGACATCGGAATCCCCTATATGGATAATATTCGCTTATTTGGATCAGATCAGTTTTTATCAACACTTTCACATGGGAAAAATATTCAACACATCTTTTATGGACATGTTCACCGTTTAACTTTTGTTAAATGGCACGGATATACCTTTTCAAGTTTAACAAGTCTTAATCATCAGAGTCCATTAGTTAGTGGAAGTGTACAGGGTGAATTTTGCGATGAGCCTCCTGCATACGGGGTCGTCTTAATTGATGAAAATCAATTAACCATACATTTCAACAATTTTTTAGATCGTAAGCCTCTACACCAGACTTAAGATGGAAATTCATTGGATATCAATTGTATTAGTATCAGCCACAATACACCCACTTAGAGAACTACTACTTAACAAAGCTTCTAATCCTATAGCTTGTTACCTTGGTGTGGCAGTTGTTTGGTTAGTACTTGCGACTTTTCAAAATATAATCGTAGGTAATGATTTCCGAATTCCCGGAGATTGTTGGCCTTTAATTGTTATTTCTGCTTCAGGATTAACGTTATATTATTACGGAACACTCACTGCCATGAAGGTAGGGCAGATGTCAATTTATTATCCTATAGTCAGATCCTCTCCAATCGCGATCGTTATTTTTAGCTGGCTTATTCTAGGTGAAAAGTACACCTCTTTATCTGTGATAGCGATACTTGTAATATTCGTTGGAGCCATTATGCTTCAGAACTCCGAGCCCGGTTTTCTTGGTAAAAAAAAGCACTAGCACTCGCATTTATGGCAATGGCCGGATCTGCTAGCTACTCAATAAGCGACGCGATCGCAGTTCAGAAAGTAAACCCGTCTACCCTACTTTTCTACTGCTACATACTGGTATCTTTATTTCTATTTTTAATGTTTTCATTCAATAATAGGATTAAAAAAAATACTGTTATCGTATTGATTGAACAATGGAAACTGGACCAATACCGAATATTGTCTGCCGGTGTGATTTCATATTGTTCCTATTATTTGATTTTAATCGCATTTGACTTGGGGGGAGACGCGGCAATAGTAAGCGCCATTAGGCAGGCTTCAATTCCAATATCTGTTTTACTAGCGGGTTACTTCTTGAAAGAAAATGAAACTTTCCGACGACTTCGATGGGCTAAGCTCATAGCAGTAGGCATATTTTTGTTATCTATCACAGATTAAGCGCACTTTGAGGATAGCAGAATAGATCCCTAATCATATAACATTGAGCATTTAGATGTGCACCTACAGAAAAACCCCTCGCAGAAACGAGGGGTTAGTACTTGTATGACCGTTCCGGGGAGGATGGAACAATCACAAAATAGAGTAATTCTGGGAGGAAAAACCTCCATAAATTCTAGTATGCTGCGCCTCAGCATATTATCAAGATTGACTATGCTTAAACTTTATTTTTTTTTGATAAATTTTCAGCTTTAAAATAGTATTTGGCCAAAAAGTAGTCACACTTTCTAATATTTCAGCAGATAAAAATTATAAAATATTCTATTTAAATCAACAAAAATTCTGTGATGAGATATCGGTCTAACGCGTATTTACATAATTAAGCCATAGAAAAGTAAGGAGTGGCGAGTCTACAATCGTTGTTGCCTCCCAATACGACAACCATCGGACTCGCCCCAGTTCGTACGAACATGGACTAGCGAAACATGAGTCACCGTTTGCTGTCAATATAATCTGAAGGATAGTGACAGTCCGTCACACTTTCTACTAAATACAAAAATTCGTCTTTAACGATTTTTTTCGAATTTAATGCCGAAGTCCGATGGTTTTTGAAACGGGCAGCGAGAGTAGAAACCGGATATTCTGTTCAGCATTCTATAAATGGTACACAACAATATGACTTTTAGTACTCTCTAACACTTTGCAACACTCTGTGGGTGTGATGCAATTATGATGTGCATCACTAAACCAACCTAAGAACTCTCCCGCATATCATCAAACAACATGGGTGAAGAGCTCTAAGCCATGGAACCAACTCTTCAAATGACATTAAAAAAGAACGAGTGACAATTAATTCAGAGCCAAATCAATCGCATTCTTCAACATTTTCTTTTCCTTGCATATCAACCAACAAATTTCGTTTATTTTATCAAGATTCTTTTTTGCCCGGTCAATGTCCCCTAGCTGAAGATACAGTTCACCTTGATATTCTAATGCCTGTATATGCTTTGGATTTATTTCCAAAGCTCTTTCGTAATACTCTCCAGCAGTTTTCAAATTACCGCTTTTTCTAGCTGTAAAACCTAATAAATTATACTTATCAGCCTGTTTAGACGGTGTTGGAACGCTGATGAACTTCAGAGCCTCATGAGCTTCAGCAAACTTCTCCAAGCGGATAAGACCGTATATTCTTTCAAATGGGTCAAATACATTTTTCTTTTTGTCTTTTTTTGATCCATAATTTCCATACCCAGAACTTGAATATGAATTCGAAGAATTCGATACGTTGGCGCTAGAGGATGAACCAGCTCCGTCTGAAACACCAGAGCTGCTTGAAGAACTAGAGCTGCTTGAGGAACTACTACCGCCTCCACCCGTCATAGCGCCGAAAACCGGCTGCACGAGAACAAAAATAGATAAACATACTGCATAAAATTTTGCCATAAATAACCTCTTTTTTTACTAAAATCTTTACGACCGAATTAAATTCCTGGATCAAAACCAAGTTAAGATGTGGTAAAATATCGCAATCTGAAGTGATTTAGCTCTAAATAGTATGGGGCATGATTAAATGTTTTAAGCTTTATCGAGCCAAACCGAACACAAACGCAAAAAGTTGAACGTTTAACGTTTAACGTCAAAGACACACCATATTACACTTAGAAATTGTAAGTAAAAAACCGCTACCCATTTTGTTTTGTTGTGATTCATTTGTGATGCAGAGCACCCTCGCAAGATCTAAGTAAATGTTTTTATTTGAATAAAGGTGGAGCAGGTAGCGGGAATCGAAACCGCATTTTCTGTTTCGTATTGTATAAGTAGTGCTTAATAATATGACTTTTTGGTACTATCAGACACTATGATATACGCTACGGTAGGCACTGGTTAGGCACCCCCAGTGACAAAAGTCAGAATAATTTATATTTACACCAAGCTTGTTTTGCATTTTAGTATACAACTATTTCTAAAGTAAGAGTTGCTCGTATGAATATAGCAAGTCTAAATGTCCATAATCTGCAAAAAACGTTATCTTTAATTACCGCCTATGTGTATTGCAAACTACTGAGACGGGATTTGCGAACCGAAGTGGCGCGATTAGAAAAACAGAAAAAGCATCGTACTAACGCAGAGATAGCCATTACTGTATTAATCATTTTTGCTGCAGCATTGTTAGCTTCAAGCTTTGGTTGGAAAGGGCTTATGTTGTATTTTCTACTTGCCGCAGTTCTCTTTCGTTAATTATGTGACAGCATGTCACATATATTTAAGTGTATGAAAAAAAATGATTATTTAAAATATCTGAATAAAAATAAATATTTTAATTGATTATTTGAGATTGCGAAGCACGTACCTGCAAATGATTTTACAGGAGGACAGCATGGGTGAACTCATGACTATATTGGCATTCGGTACACTTGGAGCCGTAAGTGTGCTTGCCTACATATCCGCAAGGGTAACAGAAAAATTAAAAAACGATCCATCTCACAAAAGGTCCAGCTTGTGCGCAACAAGTGAGCATTGGGCTGAAACTAGATGAGACTGATGTGAACTTTTTATACAGTTTAACACAGTGCGGTTTAATACTTGATTAAATTATAGTTGGCCGCACTGTCTTACAGTTTCAATAAAGCATTTTTCGTATATCTAATTACTTTACAATATTTTAACTATGTTATTACCGCAAAAATTGGTTTGGAAGTAGTTGCAGCTGAGTGCTGAAATGTGTTGCATACAAAACGGATTTGTTACTGAAATACCTATTTCGTTAATTGGATTAGCCGGGATCTTACCTCTTATTTTTACAATATAAACTCTTTTCATAACAGAGACCGTGCCTTGGGAGAATTTGGTGCAGTCGACTGTTAAAATTGCAGCAAAAAAACCACTACCCGTCGTTAACATTAGGCACTGACTCAGGCACTGAAAGACTCCAAACAGTTTAAATATTGATTTCAATAGAAAAACAGTGGAGCGGGTAGCGGGAATCGAACCCGCACCTTAAGCTTGGAAGGCTCTTATGATACCATTTCACCATACCCGCATAGTCCTTGTTACTTAATACGGTCAAAATTTAGCGTCAAGCGTATAACAATTGTAAATTCTATTTTCACTGACGTGGTGATCATACTGGCGCATTTGTTGATTTTATTTCATTATTTACATTGATCACTTCCAGTTCGATGTGTGAAGGGGTTTTCATAAGTTTAGCCGCTTTGACTCCCTGCCACTCTCCAAGCCAAACAGCCCAATCACTAGAATCTATTAAAAGTGGCATGCGATTATGGATCCCTGATATTTGCTTCGAGGCGGGCACAGTTATGATCGTACAGGTCGGGGTCCTATCTTCACGATCGACCGAAAATTGCCAAATTCCAGCAAAGCTCATTTGCTGCCTATCTAATCTCCTAACATAAAAAGGTTTACTCTTTGAGCCCACTTGTTTTTTCCACTCATAGAAGCCATCCGCTGGGATTAAACATCTCCTTTTAATGCAAGCGTCTCTATACGCAGGTTTTTCAGCAAGCGTTTCGGCCCGAGCATTAAATAGTAATGGCCCATCTGAAACCGATTTGTACCAATGTGGCACAAAACCCCATCGCATCTGTCCTAATTTTCTCTTACCCAAATTGCTGACTAGCACACTAATGTTTTCAGCTGGGCATATGTTAAAATTGGGTACTGTGACCAAACTTTCTGTCATTTGGGCGTTAAAAATTTCAGCAGTTGCTTTTAATGGTGTTTCTAATACAAACCTACCACACACTGAATTATTTTACCTTTAAATTTAAATAGGTGACTACGGAATATAATGCTTAATTATATACACTACCCATCAACCAAATCTAATAAAACCCCACTTTTGATTGTGCACGGATTATATGGCTCAGCACGTAATTGGGGTGTAATTTCGAAAAGACTGTCAGATGAAAGAGAAATCTTTGCAATCGACCAACGTAACCATGGTGACAGTCAATGGTGCGAAACCCAAAGTTACTTTGACATGGCCGGAGATCTCCAAGAATTTCTTGAACACTTTGGCTCGATGGCTGTTTTAGGGCATTCAATGGGTGGCAAAGCAGCAATGGTACTCTCAATGTTAAAACCAAGTCTAGTAGAAAAACTCGTCATCGCGGACATAGCACCCGTTAGCTATTTTCATGACAACACTCAGTATATTAGAGCAATGAAAAATGTTCAGTTAGATAAGTTAGCTACCAGAGCAGATGCCATAATTCAGTTAGCAGAAAGTGTTCCGGAACCAGAGTTGCGGAGCTTTTTCGCTCAGTCAATTGATTTAAAAAATAAAAGATGGAAGCTTAATTTAGATGTGCTCGAGAGCGAAATGGAAAAAATAATTTCTTTTCCTCAGCTGTCAGGAAAATTCGAAAAAGTTTCACTTTTTTTATCCGGAGCATTAAGTAACTATCTACAAATTACGCATCGGCCGACGATAAAAAAACTATTTCCTAAAGCAAAATTCGCCAAAATACCAAATGCTGGACACTGGCTTCATGCAGAAAAACCACGTGAATTTGAAGCTGCTGTTAGAACTTTTTTAAGTGATTTTTAGCATTAACTTTATTTTTTAATTTAGCGCAATATTGATCAAAAATTTATAAAAAAGAAGCTTGACCAAACCCTATTTTAAACTCATATCGGAAATATGACAAACCTCGCAAATATACGAAATTTTTCGATAGTAGCTCATATTGATCACGGCAAATCTACTTTGGCTGATCGTTTAATTCAAACGACTTCAACTGTGTCGGATCGGGATATGAAAGAGCAGCTTCTCGATAGCATGGATATTGAACGCGAACGTGGGATTACAATTAAAGCCAATACAGTTCGAATTGATTATATTGCCAAAGATGGTGAAAAATATGTTCTAAACCTGATAGATACTCCAGGACACGTAGATTTTGCCTACGAAGTAAGCAGGTCAATGAGAGCTGTTGAGGGTTCGCTTTTGGTAGTGGATAGTACGCAAGGGGTAGAGGCACAAACACTGGCAAACGTTTATCAAGCAATCGACGCCGATCATGAAATAGTACCTGTTTTGAATAAAATTGATTTACCCGCCTCCGATTGCGAAAGGGTAGCTGAGCAAATTGAGGATGTTATCGGTTTAGATGCTAGCGAAGCGATCGAAGTTAGTGCGAAAACAGGTATCGGTATTGATGAAACATTAGAAGCCATCGTAAATAAGTTGCCGGCACCAACCGGAGATGCAGACGCACCACTTAAGGCAATGCTGGTCGATAGCTGGTACGATGCTTACTTAGGAGTAGTAGTCTTAGTGCGAATAATGGACGGTAAGATGCAAAAGGGTGATCGCATAAAAATGATGTCTAACGGAACCCTCCACTCTATCGACAGAATTGGTGTATTTAAACCACAAATGGAAAATGTTGATTATCTTTACCCCGGCGAAATAGGATTTATTACTGCATCAATTAAACAGGTTCGCGATACTAGAGTCGGAGACACAATCACACATGACAAACGGGGAACAGATACTGCGTTACCTGGATTTGAACCAAGTCAGCCAGTTGTATTTTGTGGTTTATTTCCTGTTGACAGTTCTCAGTTTGAAGATTTGCGGGACGCTATCGAAAAACTAGCGCTAAACGATGCATCATTCAGTTCTGAAATGGAAACATCCGCTGCATTAGGCTTTGGGTTTCGTTGTGGATTTCTAGGACTACTACACCTGGAAGTAATAAGAGACCGTATTGAGCGAGAGTACGATATAGACTTGATTACTACTGCTCCAAGCGTAATTTACCATGTCTATTCTCGTGATGGGGAAATAATTGAGCTGCACAACCCTGCCGATATGCCTGATTTGTCAAAAGTGGATCATTTAGAAGAACCAAGGATAAAAGCAACAATATTGGTACCAGATGATTATTTGGGAGACGTGCTTAAACTTTGCCAGGATCGTAGAGGGATTCAAGAAGATTTAACCTATGCCGGTTCTCGTGCAATGGTTGTATATGACTTGCCGTTGAATGAAGTGGTGTTTGATTTCTACGATCGGTTGAAATCAGTTACTAAAGGATATGCGTCATTTGATTATCAAATGACCGGATATCGAACAGATAATTTGGTCAAGATGCAGATTTTGGTAAATGAAGAACCAGTAGATGCATTATCAGTAATGGTACACAGGGACCGGTCAGAGGTTAGAGGCCGCGCTATGTGTGAAAAACTAAAAGATCTTATACCTCGCCATATGTTTAAAATACCTATTCAGGCAGCTATAGGGGGTAAAGTAATTGCGCGCGAGACCCTCGCAGCTCTGAGAAAAGATGTAACAGCAAAATGTTATGGCGGTGATGCCACCAGAAAGAGGAAGCTTTTGGACAAACAGAAGGCTGGCAAGAAAAAAATGCGTCAATTTGGTAAGGTAGATATTCCACAAGAGGCGTTCATATCAGCCCTTAAAATGGAAGGATAAATTTAAGGATTAAAAAAATGCATGGAAAATATTCAAAGAGCCAAATAATACTGCATTGGCTTGTGGTTTTGCTGATCGTACCACAATTTTTATTCTATGACAAAATTTCGAAAGCATTGGAAGCAAGATTTAACGGGTCTACAGTCGTGGAAAGTCCTTGGATTTCGCTTCATATCTTAACGGGATTTATTATTTTTTGCTTGGCATGCGCGCGTTTTATTCAGCGCTTAGATAACTCTAAACACCGTGAAGATAATAATACCAATGATGTAGGCAACATCATTAAGCACTTAAATCATTACACTCTGTATTTTTTGATGCTTGCACTTCCAATCACCGGAGCAATTGGATGGTTCAGAGGCATCGAAGCTTTTGCCAACTTGCATGTTATGCTTAAATCAGCTTTTTTACTTTTAGTTGCTTTGCACCTTACAAGTACTTTTTATCAACAAGTATTCTTAAGAAATAATGTTTTGGGGAAAATGCTTTTAGGGAGAAAATAAAAAGTACATTACACTTTTTACTTATTTCATCAATTTTTTGATGTAACACAGACCTAAAAATCACGTTCTGATGGTACCGCCTCCCCGGCTTGAACGGGGGACCTCTGGATCCACAATCCAGCGCTCTAACCAACTGAGCTAAGGCGGCACTACTCTGGGATTATCGCTCAAAAACTTTAATTGCAAGTAATTTAAATATATTTCTTTGCGACAAAAGTTACGATCATTGTGTTTGCTTAGAGCTTATTTTGAAAGTAACAATTGTATGAATTTTAAAACGATCGCAAAAGGAAATACTCATGGGGATTGATACAGAATCCAATGTTGAAGCTAGTCTACAAATTGGGCCAACGGAAAAAGGAATGGTACGCCTTTATGTGTCCAATAACTCCATCGAAATACCGATGGACTTTGAGCCTGAAGAAGCGAAAGAAATCGCTGACGAAATTTTATCTGCAGCCAAAGTTGCTGCTGAACTTGAAGATACAAGTAGGAGTTAACTTAATAGCCATATGGGAAATCTGGATCACGGATGGATCTCAGACGTAACGCTGCATCCCGCCCAAACTTGTGAATTATTTTCTTCCTTCGCGCAGCACTAAGTGGTCTCTCTTCAGGAATTCGCAGTATCTCAGCGTCAAACGCATCAGCTATAATCAAACCACCTTCATCCGGGAGTATATTGGTTGGAAACTGCATATCTACAGCCCAGAAGAAACTATCACAGTAATCTAAATACCCTTGCCATTTCTTATCAGACATAAAGTCAGCACGTCCTGACTTGCACTCGATAATCCAAATTTCACTTTTTGGTCCAATCGCCATTAAATCCACGCGCAATCCACGAGTTGGAACAAACTCTTCTAAAGAAGCAAAATTCAACCTTGCCAAATGTCTAGCAACCCCCCGCGCAATTCTTTGACCTGATGAATTAAAATCCGCCATTATCTCTTATTTTGTAAAACAATTAGGCTGCCGCCCTACACTATATTTTGCTTATTTAAAATGCCACTTGCAAAATATTATTTGACGGATTACCTAATCGCTGGTGGGTTACTGTTTAACTCGTCTCAGGTTGCATTCCGGTGGCCTTAAGCAATTCCGAGGGAGCTGGCTCTGTATGAATCTTGGTTCATTTACCTGGCGCCCACCTGTAAAAACAGGTCCTCGGGAATGAGATAACCCGACGGTTGCTACGGGGCCCACTGCCGTAGCTATAACTTTTAGTATTCTGAAAAATATAATATTATTTAAATTAGCTTAAAAATCATGTGGATTTGTATCCCGCGCCATGAAATCTAGAATTGCATTTACAAATTTTGTTTCCTTACCATCTGGATAAAAAGCCTCCGATATAGTTAAATATTCAGAAATAATTACTTTTGACGGTGTATCCAAGCCCTTCATTTCAGCCCCTGCTACTCGAAACAAAGCTCTCAAAGTTGGATCAATTCTATCAATCGGCCACTTTTCGACCAGAGCCCTATCGGTCATTTGATCAATAGCCGCTTGGAATTTGACTGCATTTGAAACTAAATTTTTAAAAAGCTCCTGATTTCCTTCAATAAATCTTAGATCCTGATCATAATCGCCAAAACGAAACTTTAAAAATTCCTCGCAGACCTTGTCTACCGATACTGAAGAATGCTCCATTTGAAAAAGAGCTTGTACTGCATAAAGCCGGCTCATCGACTTCATTTTTCTGCTTTGGTTTCCCGAAATTTTACTAGATACAACCATTACAAGTAAGCTAACTTCATGTGCTACCAGAAGATTTAAAGCCTATATCTTTGCTCATTTCCTGCCAAGAAAGACTTAAAGAAAGTAAACTCAGCGCTGCTAGGGCTGCACCTGCACCCTTATTTAGTTTTTTAGGATCAGATCTTTCTTTGGCCTGATTAATATTCTCAACAGTTAATATGCCATTACCAATACTTAATCCTTGCAGACCAAGCATAAGCAAGCCTTTCGAGCTGTCATTGCACACTGTTTCATAATGACTTGTTTCTCCTCTTATAACGCAACCAAGCGCCACATACGCGTCAAAGTCACACAGACGACTAGCCATTCCAATTGCAGTTGGCACTTCGAGCGCTCCCGGTACGTTAACTATTTCAAACTCAGCACCAGACGCACTTATTTCTGCCGTTGCCCCAGCAACCAAATCATCTGCTATTTCTTTATAATATGGAGCCACAACTACCAGAACCTTAACGGGCTTAATAAACTTTGGACGCTTTATATCGCTGGTTGGTTCAGATTTTACCATTATTTCAACTCCGATATTTTCTTTGTACCGGTAATTTCTAACCCATAGGCCTCTAGCCCTACAATTTTTGGCTTTGGAGAATTAGTAAGCAAAATGAGACGGGATAAACCCAAAGCAGACAAAATCTGTGCCCCTAAGCCATATTGTCTTAGCGTTTTGGGCGATGCCGCTTCAGTAGAAGAAAGCTTCATATCTGTATCTCTCAGCAAAACGACAACTCCTCTGCCCTCCTCCGCAACTATTTTCATAGCTTCTCTCAATTCATTGGCGCGGCCAAACGGGCCAACTCCTAAAATATCTAACATTGGATCCAGGGCGTGCATTCTGACTAGCACTGGATCACCACTTTTGATGTCACCTTTTGTTAGGACTATATGCTGGTCGCCGTGGGTTTCGTCTTCGTAAATTGACATGTCCCATTCATCACCAAACTCCGACTTAACTTTTCCTGCTTTTTCCTCTTTAACTAAGTTATCATGCCTTCTACGATATGATATTAAATCGGAAATTGTGCCTATCTTAAGTTTATGTTTCCGAGCAAAAGCTACTAACTCAGGCAATCGGGCCATTGAGCCATCTTCATTCATAATTTCACAGATTACGCCAGATGGATTTAGGCCTGCAAGACGACTAATATCAACAGCCGCTTCCGTATGTCCGGCCCTGACTAGGACACCACCATCTTTTGCTTTTAAAGGGAAAACATGTCCAGGCGTAGAGATGTCAGCTTGATTTTTATTAGAATCTATCGCGGTGGAAACTGTAAGCGCCCGGTCATGCGCAGAAATTCCAGTAGTCACGCCCTCACGTGCCTCAATAGAAATTGTAAATGCAGTTTCATGTCTCGATGAATTGTGAGTGCTCATCAAGCTTAAACCTAATTGGGAGATACGACCGGAGGTAAGTGCAAGGCAAATTAAACCGCGACCGTGCGTTGCCATAAAATTGATCGCATCAGGGGTTGCCATTTGCGCAGGTATTACCAAATCCCCTTCATTTTCACGATCCTCATGGTCAACAAGAATGAACATACGCCCATTTCTCGCATCGTCAATTATGTCAGAAATTGACGAAATGATATCACTATAACTTTTTTCTACCTTACCTGGCTTATCAAAACTCAAAGACAACTTCTCCTGTAAATATTAATTCCATGAGATACTCATTTTAAATTAACTTTACCAGAGAGGATTAACGGATTCTTAATACAAAGATAACTTAAATCATTACTGATCTTGATAATAACAAGTTTTCATACTGCTGTAATAGAATATAAACCAACGGCCGCGGCATTAGACACATTGAGTGAGCCAAATGATGATAATGGCTCAATTTTAATCAAAGCGTCTGCTACTTCCTTCGTTCGCGATCTAAGTCCGGGCCCTTCAGCACCAAGAATTAGAGCAATGGGTCTATCAGAGTACAGCTTTGCTGCATCAGAAATGTCACTCGAACCTGTGGCGTCTAATCCCAGTGCTACAAAGCCTATTTTCTTTAATTCCAATATAGAATCCGAAAGGTTCTTTACTCGAATGTAAGGTTGGCGTTCCAAAGCGCCACTTGCAGCTTTGGCTAAAGCTCCCGTTTCCGGCGCACTATGATGCCTAGTGCCCACAACAGCACTAGCACCAAAAACTTCCGCAGACCTCAAAATTGCACCAACATTATGAGGATCAGTTACACGGTCTAATATTACAAGATTTGGTAATTTTAACTTAGATTGCATTACGACATCCATAAGACTGCCCCATTCCAAAGGTCTCACCTCAAGCAGTGCGCCTTGATGAATGGAATTCTTATCAATAAAGTTGTTTAAATCTCTGGGTTCCAACACTTCAGGTGTAATTCCTGAAAGCTCAATTGCCTTCGCCAATCTGGCTCGGGCATTTTTTGTAACTATTAAACGCAATTTTTTTCGCCTCGGATTAAATAATGCATCCTCCACGGCATGAAGCCCAAAAAGAAAAAAGCTTTCTTTTTTTTCAGATTTTCGAAGGCGCTCTTTCTCGACCACCCATTTTGGCTTTTTCATAAGAACTACCTTATTCAATTCTTAACTACATGAGCTTAAGTCTCATTTTTATTGCAGGATTTTCCTGTTGACGCCAGATTTTCCTAACGCTAATCACCCTATAGTTGTTTTATAGCTAGTGGGCGACAGGCCGCAAGGTGTGGCAGGGGACTGTAACTCCCTCGCGGAGACGCACGCTTGGTTCGATTCCAAGGTCGCCCACCATTTTTTTTATAAAATTATAAATTAAGAGTGTTCGAAAAATATTTTCTGGTTGCCTTTTAATACAACGAATAAATGACAACCAAAGTCAAAAATTTATATAAAAATATAAATGACAGTATATTTTTCTCACATGGACAGGAAAAATAAGATCATGTTTCCTATGGTTATAGTTGTATTGCTTTGCTAAAACTTCTGGATAGCAAATTTTAATTTATGGAGATTACAAATGGCAAAGGGCCCATCTTACGGTTTTGATACACTTCAAATTCATGCAGGCAGTTCTCCAGATCCAGCAACTGGATCAAGACAAACTCCAATTTATCAGTCCACGGCCTTTGTATTCCAGGACTCTGAACACGCGGCCAGGCTATTTAATTTGCAAGAAGTTGGCTATATTTACTCACGACTTACAAATCCAACAGTTGCCGCTCTGCAAGAACGAATTGCAATATTAGAGGGTGGTGTAGGTGCGGTTTGCTGTTCTTCAGGTCATGCAGCGCAAATTATGGCTTTGTTTCCATTAATGAAACCTGGCAAAAATATAATAGCGTCAACGCGTCTTTACGGTGGAACAGTAACCCAGTTTAGCAATACGATAAAGCGTTTTGGATGGAGCGCAAAATTTGTAGATTTTGACGATTTCAAAGCAATTAAATCCGCTATTGATGAAGACACTCAGGCAATTTTTTGTGAAGCAATAGCCAATCCGGGTGGATATATAACTGATCTGGATAAGGTTTCTTCAATCGCAGACGCCGCCAGCATTCCATTGATAGTTGATAATACCTCAGCAACTCCATATCTGTGTAGGCCAATAGAACACGGAGCGACTATTGTAGTTCACTCCACCACGAAATATTTGACTGGAAACGGTACTGTTACGGGGGGTTGTGTTGTTGACAGTGGAAAATTTGATTGGACCAAGTCTGGAAAATTTCCATCCCTTTCTGAGCCAGAACCAGCATATCATGGGTTGAAGTTTGCAGAAATCTTTGGTGAATTAGCATTTACTTTTCATGGAATAGCAATCGGCCTGCGAGACTTAGGTATGACAATGAACCCTCAAGCCGCGCATTACTCGTTGTTGGGTATCGAAACTCTCTCACTTAGAATGAATAAGCATGTTGAAAACGCCGTGAAAGTGACAAACTGGTTAGAGTCTCACCCGGCGATCGAAAAGGTTACATATGCGGGACTATCTTCCTCACCATATTATAAAAGGGTAGAAAAAATTTGCCCAAAGGGAGCTGGTGGACTTTTCACAATTAGCCTTAAAGGTGGATTCGATTCTTGTGTAAAATTTGTCGATAATCTAGACATTTTCAGTCACGTTGCCAACTTGGGAGACAGCAGATCACTCGTTATCCATCCAGCATCTACAACTCATCGACAGCTTACTACTGAGCAACAAAAAGCAGCAGGTACAGGACCAGAAATTGTACGAATTTCGATTGGTATCGAGGATGCGGATGACTTGATCAGCGATCTTAAGCAAGCATTAGATAAATCTCTCAGGTAACTATTACCTGGAGAATAATTTCTCAATTATTAAAAGTATGGATAAACTTTCCTAAATTTTGACGTTATTTAAGAAAAGTTTAAGGGTTGATGCAGATCTAATTTATCTTTACAATTCAACTCTAAGTTGGGGGGTCCTAGGTGGACAAAAAGAAATCTAAGTATCTCGTTCATCCGTCTAATGATATGTTGCTTAGTGCAAAAATCTTAAAGGATATTAACGGGCTGAACACTAACAGACTGGGCAACAATTGGTTGGTGGGACTTGGTGTTGCTATGTTGTGTTCAATTGTTTTCCTAAATTTCGCCAATGAAAAATTCCCATTTGGCATTTTTGCAATTAATCAAACATTATCTGACCCATCTGTTACAGTATCTTCTCAGAAAAAAATGGTCAAAACAGGATACGAGGGACCTCTTTTTACTCAGAGCGAACCCACCACGGAAATGGCAGATCCAAATTCATATTCAAAATTAGCGAAAGAGGCCGCACAGAATATAAATTTTAATGACTTTAGCGAACTAAGAAATGGAAAATCAAAATATAGCCGCTTAAATGAGATAGAAATTGCGTCACTATATACGCAAAGTGGTATTTGGCCAAAAGTTCCACTGCAAGCTCAACCCCCATCGAATGTGCCGCTTGGCGACGTATATATAACATCAATAGACCCATCAGTTTTAAGTTTAGATGCAATCGCATTAGACAAAGCCAATACCGTCTCAGAGTTGAAAGCCCTTCTTGATATTCGATCTCCCCTTTCAATAGGTTCTAGTTTCAAATTAGATGAAAATGGCCTCGCAATTGCCACAAAGGTAGGAACCTTGGCTCCTGCCGGTCATCAGGTTTTTTCTGGTAACCCAGACGTGGTACCACCAGTAAAGCCTATTCCAAATTATTTAAGTATTGGTGAAAAGGATGTTAATATTCAGGTCCTTTCAAAACTACGCCCAAAACCTAGGCCTGCAGACAAAACACCCGATGCTTTAATTGCCGCAAAGAAACGAGAACTTGCGGAAAAAAAACCACGATTAAGACCAAATAATATCGAGTTATCAAAGTATAACCTTGCAAGCCTCTCAACGTCATCAATTAACTTCAAAGGTTTACGCGTTAAGCCAAAAGAACGCCCGAGCGGACTTAGCATGTTTATCGATCAGGCACTTGGTGTTATACAATATGAGGGCGATGAGGCCAACATAGCGGGGATAGTGCCAGATGTACCTTCAAGTCCAAGAGTAACCAAAAAAGCAACTATTCAAAACGTTCTTAATCTGCGAAGGACTAACCTAATTGGTGTTTATGGAAACTCAAAATCGCGCCGGGCACTTGTGCGCCTATCAAATGGGAAAAGACAAATGGTGACTGTCGGTGACACTATAGATGGAGGTAAGGTGGCTGCAATTGGAGAAAGTGAACTTCGGTACATCAAAAGCGGTAAGAACATCACACTTAAAGTGCCACAGGGCTAGAGCTCATGTTCTGTCATATTGACCCTAAAGTGCCAGATTACACTATCACAATTACATAAATATCCTAGTATTTTATGCAGCTCTTGAAACAAGCACGTCGTCGACTTTTTTTGCTGCAGATACTTCATCCCCATCATCAACCGCAGCGACTTCTCTTGTTAAACGTTCTAACGCGGCTTCATACAACTGTCTTTCAGAGTAACTTTGTTCTCGCTGGTCATCATTTCGATGTAAATCCCTTACCACTTCAGCAATCGCAATCAGATCTCCAGAATTTATTTTTTGCTCGTACTCTTGTGCTCGACGCGACCACATCGCTCTCTTTACCCTAGCCTTGCCCTTGAGAGTGGTCATGGCCTTCTCAATTACTTCTGGTGAGCTTAAAGATCTCATTCCAATTTCTGATGCTTTATGAGTTGGCACTCTTAAGGTCATCTTATCTTTTTCAAAGGAAACGACGAATAATTCGAGCTTAATGCCAGCTATTTCTTGTTCCTCAATGGATACTATCTGCCCTACCCCATGCGCAGGGTACACTACGAATTCATTTGGACGAAAATCTGAATTATTTGAACTTGCCATCAATTTTCCTTCAATACTCATACTTTAGCCGACGGTTAAACCATTGATCTTGACTATTTAGTTTATTGTAATCTCGGTTGATAAGTTTCTGGGTCTCTTGCGTAGTTTATCCCTTCACAACAGAGAAAGGCAAAGGATCTTTCTGGGTGATTATGACAGGCCATAGTTCTGAGTATTTTCTATTAAATTCCACCCATTTTTCCATATCAGGCTCTGTGTCAGGCCGGATGGCATCTGCAGGACACTCAGGCTCGCACACACCACAGTCAATACATTCATCAGGATGAATGACCAACATGTTCTCACCTTCATAAAAACAATCCACAGGACAGACCTCTACACAATCTGTGTATTTACATCCTATGCAATTATCATTTACGATATATGTCACTTTTACCCTGGCCGCCTGATGTCAAAAAAACCAAATCAATTTAGTACTTTATCACTCATACTCGTTAAATTAAGACAAACACTTTGTATATCTTTAAATTTGATTGTAAATAATTTTATTTTCATTGCCTCAATTAGTCTGGGTCTTCAATATTTTCATACATCTTCCGCGCCTCCTCATAATTTACTCTCCTTTTGCCCAAAGACAAAACTTTTATCACGCGTACAGATTTTCCAGATGTGAATGTTAAGACATCATTTACTTTTATCTCAATTGATGGTTTGGCAATGCGACGTGAATTTACCCGCACAGCTCCTTTAGTAATTATCTTGGTCGAAAGACTTCTTGTTTTGAAAAACCTCGCCCACCAAAGCCATTTATCAATTCGGACTTTTTTCTGTTTATCATCCAAAAGATTAATTTTCTTGTTTAAAACCCATCAACGCCTGAGCGAAAGGATTGTCTGGGTCGATTTGTTTTTCTTGCCTCTTATTATTTTTATTTACGCGCCCAGAACTTTTGGCACTAACGGCAGGTGAAAGCTTAATTTTCTGCTTTTTTAATTTATCATTTTTCTTGGAAAAGTTTTTACCCTTATTCTTCTTTTTTGGGACCCAAAAAAATGTATAAAATTCCTCATGCATATCTAAAGCAGTGTCATCTTTGGATTCATTAATTATAACTTCTTTGAGGTTAACATCAGGGTCATCCGCAGCTTCCTCTAAAGTTATCTGGTTAATTTGAGTTTTAGGATCAGTATGGTCCTCCAAAACTGCTTTTAAACGAGAGCCTTTCTCGGCCTTATAGCCC
>LUQC01000036.1:51953-68787 GCA_001627925.1 Rhodobacteraceae bacterium REDSEA-S34_B6
CCATTAGCTCCGCAAATTGTTCAAGGGTCATGCCGGTAATTGAGAGCATATCTGAGTTACACTCGAACCCACTTCTGCTGTCCTGCAACCTAAGCATGTCTGCTAGCCGTTCGAGCATATCTATTCGAATTGCCCTGTCCCCAGTATTACGATATCCACACATAGTATCTACTCCACTCAAACCCATGGAGTTACTTGGCACAGTAACTAGCCCAGGTGGAGGAGCACTTGGAAATTCATCTATATTTTTCGCCAATGACCATAAGACCAATCTTAGTCTCGTTGGAGCAGGCTTCAGCAGCAAAGGCATAAAAATTGTATGCTGCCCAAAGCGCACTCCATGTTTTCTTAACGTTGCTCTAGCATCCTGGTCAAGTGACTTCACTGTTTCAATTACAGTTTCTCTAGGAACCAATCCAAAATTTTCCACCAAAGTAAATGCAAAACCACGCGCTAGCCCGGCCAGCTTATCATCTCTTTCTAACGCCAGCAGGGGCTCAAACAAAGTTGCAATCTTGCGATCTATAAAATGCTGAAGCCTGCGCTCAACTTTCTGTTGAATTTCAGTATTTATGTTATCTTCAATAAAAACGTGAACACGCGGTTTCAATAGATTGTCACCAGCTAACAACTTTCCAACTGCATTTTCTCCCCACATCAATCCACCTTGATCCGTGAAGTCGATTTCAGTATCCGGAGCATTGTAAAATCTATCAGCCATCAAATTAAAATGAGGTGCTAAAGCCTCCATTGCAGCTGTCTTCAAAGCTTTGGCCTCAGCGCCGTTTGCATTTTTATCCGCTATGAAGCGGAAGCCCTCAAGCTTCCCAATAAATTCACCCTCTACCGTCACTTTACCTTCATTATCAACCTCGGCCAACATAGCCTCCTTATCTTTGAGCCGACGCAATAACACGGATGTACGTCGATCAACAAATCTTTTTGTCAGACAGTCATGTAATGCATCCGACAACAAATCTTCGATCGAGCGGGTCCTATTACGCCAATGATTTTCGTCATCAACCCATCCTTTTCTCTGAGAAACATATGCCCAAGTTCGCATATATGCTAGTCTTTTTGATAAAGTATCTATGTTTCCCTGGGTACTCTCTAAAGAAGAAACTTGTTTTTGCAACCAATCGTCAGGAATGCTTCCTAAATCAAATAAACTGGAGAAAATTGTCTCCAATAATGATGCGTGTTCCCCATGACCGATCGACCTAAAATCTGGAATGCTGCAGACCTTCCACAATAGTTTAACAGCCGCTGGCTCTTTGACACGTTCGAGTATTGAATCTGATTGAGATAAAGTTTTCAATACTAGCAAATCGTCAGAGTCCCGCGCTTTTATGAGTGATGGGTTATCAGGTAAAACCTCTAGTGACGCGATTAGTCTATCAATAGTCCCAAATTCTAGGTTCGCATTTCGCCATTGCAAAGTTGTTTGAGGAGTAAAACGATGCTCCATTATTGAACTTGCTACTTTTGGATCTAAAGGTTTAGCCTCTCCGGTAACCCCAAATGTCCCATCATTCATACCGCGCCCTGCGCGACCAGCTATTTGAGCCAACTCGTTGGGAGCGAGATCCCTGTTACGTCGTCCATCAAATTTAGTAAGAGAAGAAAATGCAACATGATTAACATCCAGATTTAGGCCCATACCAATTGCATCTGTTGCTACAAGGTAATCGACATCGCCATTTTGATATAGCTCAACCTGAGCATTTCTAGTTCTGGGACTCAAAGCGCCCATAACTACAGCTGCACCACCCTTTAGTCTCCTCAAAATCTCAGCGATGGTGTAGACATTATCGACAGAAAAACCAACAATAGCTGATCTGGCTGGTATCCTAGATATTTTTTTAGATCCAGTGTAGCCAAGATTACTTAAGCGTTCTCGTGATATGAAATATGCATCAGGCACCAGACTTTTTATTGGATGGCGCATGGTTTCTGATCCAAGAAAAAGCGTCTCAAGGGAGCCGCGTGATTTTAGAAGTCTAGCCGTAAAAACGTGTCCCCTTTCTGGATCATTAGCTAATTGTATTTCGTCAACAGCCAAAAACTCACTACTCATTCCTTCAGGCATCGCCTCAACAGTACAGACCCAATACTGAGCCTTATTTGGAACAATACGCTCTTCACCAGTCAAAAGCGCAACACATGAAACACCTCTCAAACGGACAATTTTATCGTATACTTCTCTAGCCAATAATCTCAATGGAAGGCCAATAATCCCACTTTTGTAGCTTAACATTCGCTCTATCGCATAGTGGGTTTTGCCAGTATTTGTTGGACCAAGTACCGCAGCAATCCTTTGGAATTGTTTCATGTCTACAAGTTCCTTCGAATATCAGTCCAAATTAAAGCCTACAGTGCCTACTATGAAGAAACATTATTGTACAGTAGCGTTTAAAAGTTTGATACTTCAAAGATCAAATAAGAGTATGAAAACGAAACTTTAACAATTATTGCCGTAACGGTAAGTTTGAACTCAAAGTAAAAAGGCCGCTATATTATGGTCAGTCCATAATTAAGCTAGTAGGTATAATTTCATGTCAAAAATAATTGATGATGCCGTCGCAGCATTAAAGGAAAAGATGTCGAATACATCTTTTGATGGTTCAGCCAAGTTTGAAATTGAAAATGAGGGATCCATTGTACTTAGCGAAGGTAGCGTATACGCCGCTGACGATCCAACAGATGTAACTTTCACAGCTTCAGCAGAAATATTTGAAGAAATATTTAATGGTGAGCTTGAACCAACTGCTGCATTCATGACAGGAAAGTTGAAAATAGATGGGGATATGGGCACGGCAATGCGGTTAGCTAACGTCTTTAGCTAATGGACCAGAGTGCTCCATTCCTTAATGATGTTTTTGAATGGCCCAACCGCGCAACTACGAACTACACAACCACATCTGATGGAATAAAAATCAGAACTGGGGTATGGGCGGCTAGAAACCCAACAGGAACGGTTTTTGTATTCCCAGGAAGAGCAGACTATTTAGAAAAATATGGCGGTTTAGCCAATACTTTCCTTGATAAAAATCTGAATGTTTTAGCTATAGATTGGCGCGGTCAAGGTCTTTCAGAGAGATTACTTCAGGACAGAAATATTGGTCACATTGAAGACTTTAAGTCCTACCAAAATGACGTTGAGGTAATGATAAATACTGCCATTAACACCAAGCTCGCAAAACCCTGGGTAATGTTCGCACATTCTATGGGAGGTCTAATTGGTTTAAGATCACTTCACTGTACACCAATCTTTCAAAAAGCAGTTATTACATCACCCATGTGGGGTATTGAAATGCCTCCAATTTTGAAATCTGGAGCTCCAATTATAATGTCTTTAATTTCTTTACTTGGAAAAATGGAAACTTACGCGCCCACAACGAATTCCGAAACGAGAATTCTCCACGAGGACTTCAAGTCTAATAAAATAACAAATGATATACAAAACTTCACGTTACTTGGACGGCAGGTTGAACGATATCCAGAATTACAAATTGGAGGACCAAGCACCGCTTGGGTAAGTGCGGCACTCGCTGAAATAGAATTTCAAATTAGAAATGAACCACCCAGCACCCCGGCACTTTGTTTTTTAGCAGAAAAAGATGAAATTATCGATAGTTTGGCGGTGAGAACCTTTTGTGATAGATGGGACAACTGTGATTTGATTTCCATGCCAGAAGCAAAACATGACTTGTCAATGGAACAAAAGTCTATTTTAGCCAAGTTACTTTTTGAATTAGATAAATTCGTCGAAAATAATTAACAAATTTTTGGAGTACTCTTGCTGCTTAAGCCATAGCACCCTAGTTATGACCAGAGCGTTTTGAAAAGGTACACAATGGTAAATTTTAAAAATATACTCTTTGATAAAGAGTTGACGGGAAACGGGAAAAACTTAGGCAATTTGCCAGAATGGAATCTCAAAGATTTATATTCTCATACAGAGAGCAAAGAACTTAAGCAGGATCTAACTTGGCTCAAAAAAGAATGTGAAATTTTCGCAAATGATTTCAGAGGGAAACTTGTAAATCTCAGTGCAAATGAATTCTTAGCCTGTGTGAAAAGAAAAGAAAAAATTAGTAATGTTAGTGGACGACTAATTTCTTTTGCTGGCCTACGATACTACCAATCAACTACCGATGGAGAACGCACTAAATTTTTATCTGATATTCAAGAAAAAATTACGATGTACACTTCATCACTTATCTTTTTCAATCTTGAGCTAAATAAGCTACCAAATGGGCATTTAGATTTACTATATTCACAGAACGAAGAATTAAGTCGCTACAAACCAGTATTTGACCGGATCCGTGCACTGCAACCATATCAGTTATCTGATGAATTAGAAAAATTTCTACATGAGCTGGGTATCGTTGGAGATGCATGGGAAAAACTTTTTGATGAAACCATCTCAGGTCTCGAGTTCTCTATCGGTGATGAGCTACTAAATCTTGAAAGCACACTAAATTTGCTTACTGACCATGACCGTTCAAAACGCGAAATGGGCGCCAACGAACTTTCTAAGGTTTTCTCTAAAAATATAAAAATTTTTGCGCGCATTCATAATACTCAAGCAAAAGAAAAAGAAATTATTGACCAATGGAGAGGTATGCCTTCACCTCAATTTGGACGCCATTTGTCAAATCACGTAGAGCCTGAAGTAGTTGAGGCCTTGAGAAATGCAGTTGTGGCTTCTTACCCCAAATTAAGCCACAGATACTACGAACTGAAGCGTGAGTGGATGAACTTAGAGTATCTGGAGATATGGGATAGGAATGCTCCGTTGCCAATGGAGTCAAATCAAACCGTAACTTGGACAGATGCAACAAAATTGGTATTAGATGCTTATTCAGGTTTTGACACTCGGATGGCAGAATTAGCTGAACCATTTTTCTCAAAAGGCTGGATTGATGCGGCTGTTAAACCAGGTAAAGCACCTGGAGCCTTTGCCCATCCAACAGTAACCAATGTGCACCCCTACATTATGTTAAATTATCTTGGAAAACCTCGCGATGTCATGACGTTAGCACATGAATTGGGGCATGGCGTTCACCAACTACTTGCATCTAAACAAGGAGAAATGCTTTCCTCAACACCTTTGACACTCGCCGAAACAGCTTCTGTTTTCGGTGAAATGTTAACTTTTCGTAAAATGTTAAATGCGGCTCCCGATCTGCAATCTCGCAAAATTTTAATGGCTAACAAGGTTGAGGATATGATCAATACCGTCGTGAGACAGATCGCTTTTTACGACTTCGAATGCAAGCTACACGATGCCCGTAAATCAGGAGAGTTAACACCAGAGAATATAAATGCTCTGTGGATGTCTGTACAGGCTGAAAGCCTAGGACCAGCTTTTAAATTTATGACAGGTTATGAAACATTCTGGGCATATATTCCTCATTTCGTTCATTCTCCATTTTACGTTTATGCCTATGCTTTCGGTGACGGCCTGGTTAATGCTCTATATGCAGAATATGAAGACAACCCGAATGGGTTTTCATCAAAGTATTTTGAGATGCTCGAGGCAGGTGGTTCAAAACATCACTCTGAGTTATTAGCTCCGTTCGGGCTGGACGCTTCAGATCCTAAATTTTGGAGTAAAGGTTTGTCAGTTATATCATCGATGGTAGACGAATTAGAAAAAATGAAATAATTCATCCAAAATAAATTCTTCTGGATACAGAAATTTTTTAACTTGTAATCATTGAACGTTGCACTATTTCCCGAAGTTGAGAGGCTTATAATGAAAATACTTTTTATCTTTATTTCAATATTTATCGGAGCAACTGCTATGTCTCACGCTGGTCAATTTATATTTAAAAGCGCTGACGGCGGAATGATTAACTTAGAAGATTTTAGAGGTAAACCGGTGCTAGTGGTAAATACAGCCAGCCGATGCGGTTTTACGGGTCAGTTGGAAGGGCTTCAAAAACTTTCGGATTCATACCAGGACCAAGGATTGACTGTGTTAGCTGTTCCATCAAATGATTTCAATCAAGAGTTGGCAACGATAGATGCTGTTAAAGAATTTTGTTCAGTTAATTATAATTTAACTTTGCCAATGACTGATATTACCTCAGTAAGGGGCAAGAATGCCCATCCCTTTTTCAAATGGGTCAAAGATACAACAGGTTTTTCACCAAAATGGAATTTCAACAAAATCTTAATTGATCCTTCAGGTGAAGTGGTTCAGACATTTGGTTCGTTAACGCGCCCTACTTCTGGAGCTATAACTCGCGAGATCGAAAAATACTTACAACTTGAATTAAGCGATCAAGTATCAGGATAGCGTTACAATAGAAACAGTATAGTCAGCTCATTTTCGTCCAATCTACTATTTCATCTATGAAATAGTCATTCATGGAAGGTGACATTATATCTCCACATATTACGTGCGAGTTAGGGTCATCGTCTTGACCCACTTCCACTATTAGTTTCGACTTTCTACCACCCCAAGCATCAAAAACTCTATCTATCAGCCAGGGCTTAACGACTTTATCTTTTTTTGAATAAAGAAACAGTGCGGGCCATTTGGCCACGGAAAAATCAAGCTTAGCAATTTTATTTGTCATTTTGGCCATTTTTATAACTGACTGCGTGGAGTATCGCGTAGTCCAAAAATAACTATGACGCTCCCCTCTCGGTTTAAAACTCCTCTCACTGCCGAATAGTAATGGCATCCAGACTTGAGAAAATGGCCATGTTAAGATCCCCGACATTTTTTTATTGAGACCAAAATTTGGCGAGATAAAAACTAACTTATCTCCGAGTTTAAATCCAGGCTTTGATAATGCCAAAGCTGAAACAAGAGTTCCACCAGTCGAAGTGCTAACTACAACAATATTTTCTCCAATTTGGTGACCGATTGCGATAGCCTCTGCTGTATCGTTCAGCCAATCTTGAATTTGTGCTTTTGACATTTCCTTACTGTCGCACCCATGACCAGTCAGCCGAGAGAAATATAGGTTTGCATTCAATTTATTTGCAATTTTTTCAGGTACTGGCCTTACTTCCTGAGGACTGGCGGAGTATCCGTGAATGTAAACGATTGCTATCTCAGTCTTTTCACCTGGACTTGAAAACCAAAAAATTCTTTTTTTTAAATCTTTTTTTAAGTTTGGAATACTATCTTCTGATCTAACGAGGTACTCATCTAAATTTTCGCCGAGGAGATGGAACTTTTTCGAAGCCTCCACTGGCACTTTTTGCTTCAAAAATAGTAGATAATAGATAATTAAAAAAAAGACTGCGCTTGAAATAATAAGTGCTATGATCAAGATATCCCCACTTCTATTATCAGCTCATAGATAGTTTGCTGTAAAAGTTTCAAGCAAGTAGGAGACGAAAACGAATGGTCTGCGGCGGCAACCAATGTAAGGCGCATATTCTCACAATTTATGTGATCGAGTAATTTGGTAGCAGTTTGAATTTTCACAGAATTATCGTCTGTTCCCTGTAACATTCTAATAGGGCATTGTACTATAAGAGGTTTATCGAAAATAAGATGATTCCTGCCATCTTCAATTAATTTAAGTGTTATTGGATAAGGTTCATCATAATCAGATGGTAAAAATATTCTACCCGAACTCAATAACTCAGACTTCTGCATATCGCTGAAATTTGACCAAAAATAATCTTCAGTAAAATCTGGTGCCGCTGCAATGGTAACAAGGCCAGCTACTCGGTCACGTAATTTTTGATATATTAAAAATGATATCCAACCGCCCATAGACGATCCTATTAATATAATTGGACCCTTTGTTTTTTCAGTAATCATTTCATATGCGTCTTGCACCCAGTCACTGATTGTACAGTTCTGAAAGGACCCTGAACTTTGCCCATGACCGGAATAATCAAATCTTAAAAAACCATAATGATTTCTTTCCGCCCACTCTTCTAAATAAGTAGCCTTAGATCCCATCATATCCGACATAAAACCTCCTAAAAATACTAATGTAAAATCACCTCCTGCTTTCGCAGAATATGCAAGATTTTTATTTTTTTTAGTCAGAAATTTTATAGTCATAATCAGCTTCAACCCCTTTATTTTGTCTCATAGTGTTACAAGTGATTACAAGCCAAATATTAAAAAAAATACAAAGCTTTCTTGACCTACATTCAGCAACGCGGCATTAGTAAGCATATACGCAACCGGGCGTTTCGTAGGCGCCAAAAAGACGAGAAGTACATGGAAAAAATAATTATAACGTTCCCTGATGGCAATAAACGTGAATACGACGCTGGAATTACTGCTGAAAAAGTAGCCCAAACAATCTCAATATCTTTATCCAAAAAGGCGATAAGCGCTGACTTAGATGGTGCTCATTGGGACCTTCAATGGCCAATATATAAAGACGCTGAGCTTTCAATTAATACTTTGAAAAATAAAGAACGAGCAATTGAGCTGGTTCGTCATGACCTTGCCCACATAATGGCCCGAGCGGTGCAAGAAATCTGGCCTAAGGTAAAGGTGACAATAGGTCCAGTTATAAATCATGGTTGGTATTACGATTTTGACCACGAAGAACCATTTACCCCTGAAGATTTGGGGAAAATTGAAAGGAAAATGCGTGAGATCATAAACTTGCGAGACGTTGTCCGCACTGAATTATGGGACAGAGAAAAGGCAATCGAATATTATACAGCAAAAAAAGAGCCATATAAAATAGAGCTAATCGACGCCATACCTGAGAATGATAATATTAGAATGTACTGGCACGGAGATTGGCAGGACCTCTGTAGAGGACCGCACTTTCAGAATACAGCACAGGTACCAGCTGATGCCTTCAAATTAATGTCGGTTGCAGGCGCCTATTGGCGCGGCGATAGCAACCGTCAAATGCTGCAAAGGATTTATGGAGTTGCTTTTCTCAATAAGGAAAATCTCCGTGAACACTTGAACATGCTTGAAGAGGCCGCAAAGCGGGACCATCGAAAGCTAGGTAAAGAAATGGATCTTTTCCATATGCAAGAAGAAGCACCTGGGCAAATTTTTTGGCATCCAAATGGCTGGAAAATTTACACACTACTTCAAGATTACATGCGACGCCAACAAGAGGTAGGTGGATACGTAGAGGTTAACACACCGCAAGTAGTTGACAGAAAACTATGGGAAGAATCTGGACATTGGGATAAATATCAAGAGCATATGTTTATCGTAGAAGTAGATGAGGAACACGCCCGTGAAAAATCAATAAATGCTTTAAAACCAATGAATTGCCCGTGTCATGTTCAAGTTTACAATCAAGGTATAAAGTCTTATCGGGATTTACCCTTAAGAATGGCTGAATTTGGCTCATGTAATAGGTATGAACCTTCTGGTGCACTACACGGTATAATGCGTGTAAGGGGTTTCACACAAGATGACGCGCATATTTTTTGCCAGGAAGACCAGATTGAAAGTGAAACCAAAAAATTTATTAATTTTCTTTCAGGCGTATATAAAGATCTAGGTTTTCCCAAATTTGCAGTGAAGTTCTCTGACAGACCAAAAAACCGGGCAGGAAGTGACGATGTATGGGATAAAGCTGAAGGTGCTTTAAAATCTGCAACAACTTCTGCTGGGTTCGATTTTGAATTGAATCCGGGTGAAGGAGCATTTTATGGCCCAAAACTAGAATTTGTCCTTACCGATGCAATCGGTCGTGACTGGCAATGCGGAACGCTGCAGGTTGACTTTGTTTTACCAGACCGTTTGGACGCAAATTTTATTGGTGAAGATGGCCAAAAGCATCGACCGGTAATGCTTCATCGTGCAGTTTTAGGTTCTTTTGAAAGGTTTATTGGGATCTTAATTGAAAACTTTGCCGGACGACTACCGTTCTGGCTAGCCCCAAGGCAAGTGGTTGTAGCGTCCATAGTCACTGATGCAAATGAATATTGTACTGAAATAGTCGATGCATTAAAATTAGTTGGAATTAGAGCAGAAAGTGATCTCAGAAACGAAAAGATTAGCTACAAAGTTCGAGAGCATTCTGTAGCTAAAGTTCCGACCATTCTGGCCATTGGAAACAGGGAGGTCGAGGATAGAGCAATAACCGTGCGCACATTAGGTGAAAAGCAAACAAAAACAATCAATTTTGATCAGGTTATTCTAGAATTGCAAAAAGAGGGTATCCCTCCAGATATGAGACAAGACTAATTCATCGATCTTTATGTTAAAGACTTAGCTTTAAAATGACTGAAATTTTTCAATAATCTGCGCCGTCCATCCAACACTAAAATTACCATTTTGATCTTTAATTATAGGACGTTTCATTAAGGCAGGATAAGCTTGAAGTAATTCTATCAAAGGAAGCTGCCTATCGATTTCAGGCAAAGAGCGCCAAGTCGTGGATTTCTTGTTAACTATAGCATCGCCATAAGTCTCAATCAGCTTTGCTAGCGCCGTCACACTTAAAGGCACTTCGCGGATGTCAACAAACTCAGCACTTTGCAAAACTTTCCTAGCAGCTCTGCATTTATCGCAGTTTTTTAAACCATATATCAGCATCTTAGTACCTTCTTAAAAATTTTAACTGGCTAAATGGAAAATTAGCACTAACCTCAATACTATGAAAGTGGCATGCGGATTTTCAGCAACTAAAGAGTAAAAATGCTATTTTCGATATAGAGTAAATGAATATTATAAGGATCAAAATATGCCACAAGGAAAAGTAAAGTGGTTTAATACGACTAAGGGGTTTGGTTTCATTGAACCAAGTGATGGTGGAAATGACGTTTTTGTACATATCTCCGCGGTCCAGAAATCTGGTTTAAAAGGTTTGGCCGAAGATCAATTAGTAAATTTTGAGCTTGTTGAGGGCCGAGATGGACGACAAATGGCTGACGAACTCAGTCTTGCTTAACCGCTGTTAAGAATTTTAATCCACCCCTAGCTAATTTGATCAAATCTTCTGCAATTGGTTTCTTAAAATCGCTACCCCGGGTTGCGGCGTACGGCTTACATTCGACTAAAGTTGAAATTAGTGTCCTTCAAAAATGATCATGGTTCAGGCACCCTGAAAACACACTAAACACGTGGCAGGCGAATTATGTCCGCAGGTTTCATTTCTCCAATTTTGGTTTGCACAACTTTATTATTATAATTGAACCAAAACTCTTCGATTTCAGTAGACCTTCTTCGTACACCATCTGGCATTAAAAGAAAATCAAGTTTAATCTCCTTGAATAATTTTTGATAAAATGCAGTTAACCCTTTTTGGTCGATCATCGAAGCCAAGTAAATAACACCGGACTCCTCTTTGGTTGCTATTACTTGACCACTTTTCAATTTAAGATATGGGCTTGCATTATTATCAAGTTTAATGATCTCAATATAACGACCTGCTCTACCTACAGGATCAATCTCTAGAGAAACATTTAATGGCAGAGTTTCTACTCTTAAAATTCGAGATTTTACAAGATTGATTTGTGGAGGTAAATTTTTAGGTATTTGCATATTTCCAACTCGAGCGCCGGTTCGAGGGCCAAAAACAAGCGTTGCCATCGAATTGGCAATGCGCGAGATTAAATCACTGGAAATGTGAATAGCCCCCACTACTGATATTAACTTATACCCAGAAAAATCTTCAGTATTTTTATGCACAAAATCAACATTTAAGCCTAAGCGCCGAAAGGTTCTATAGTGATCCATAATTAGTTGAAAATAAGTAAGACCTTCCCCCGTGGGCTGTACGTTCCAGGCAGCATCAGCATCGTAATCAAAATAAATAGCCACATCAGACAATCCATTAGAAATTTCTGGAGATGCGTCCAACTCTTCTTTTACTTGCCTAGCCTCAAAATAACCTGGCGCGGGAGCACTGTTTGGCTGTAATAGCCCTGAATGCATCTGCTCCTGAGCAAAAGGAACTTGACGCCATCTAAAATATGAAACGGTCTCAGCTCCATGAGCAAAGGCCTCCCATGTCCATAGCCTGACCATACCAGGCAAAGGTTCTGGGTTATATGGTGCCCAATTAACAGGACCAGGCTGCTGCTCCATGACCCACCAACGACCGCCACACACTGCTCTATACAAATCATGATGAAATGCCTGAAAATCAGGGTCACCCTGACGAAGAAAAATATTTTTTTCGGTTTCAGTTGCTCCAGCTCTATCAAGCAAAAACCCAAGTGGATAGCTGTCCCAACTTGCTATATCTAAATCCTCGCCAACGTCAAAGTGATCAAAATCGGTAATACGGCCCATGAAATTGTGGATAATCGGAGCTGATGAATATTCTCTTATAATTTGGGTTTGAATTCGATTGAAAGTAGTTACTTGCGAACTTGTAAATCTACGAAAAGCCAATGCATGGGCTGGGTTTGGTTCGGTAACAGTCAAATTTGGCAGGGGTATCTCATCATACCCTTGGTACTCCATTGACCAGAAGACATTACCCCACTCCTCGTTCAATTTATTAACATCGTTGCCATAAATCTTTGCCAGCCAACTCTGAAAGGAGTTTAGTGCAGAAGATGAATATGAAATAGTCTTATCATGACATCCGTATTCATTATCAGTTTGCCACGCTTGAATATACGGGTTAGACCCGTAACGTTCTGCTAACTTCCTTACAATTTTAGAACACTGGTTTCTATAACCTTCGTGCGAAAAACAGTAGTGTCTTCGCGACCCAAATCCCCTTGGTCGCCCGTCTGCGTCTAATGCTAACATATCTGGGAACTTCTTTATGACCCAGGTAGGTGGCGTAGCAGTTGGAGTTCCTAAAATTATGGACAAACCTGCTTCGCCCAATGTCTTTATTGCACGATCAAACCATTCAAAGGAGAACTCATTTTCTTTGGGTTCTAATCTTGACCAAGAAAATTCACCAATACGAACCCATTTTAATCCTAAATTAATCATCTGCTCAGCATCAGTTTGCCATAAGTCTTCTGGCCAATGCTCTGGATAATAGCAGGTGCCTAACTCGCGATTGTTAGGTTTCATAGCTTTACCTGGTGTTCTTCTTGTCCAACACAATCAACTTCAATTAAAAAAGTTTTTCCATCATTTGGGCTAGCATTATCTAAATCTACAGAAGCTGATGTAGCAAATAAAGTACTCATATTTTTGCCTCCCATAGCGGGACAACTAATCTGCTTTGCGTCGAACTTGAGTTCACTTACAAAGTGGCCATTTCTATCATATTGAGCAACCCTTGAAGCGCCCCACTGGGCAGACCAAAGATTGCCAGAGCGATCAATAATAGCACCATCTGGATTTAAATTGGCTTCTCTAAGGTCGATAAAAACTTCTGGATCCGAACTAGGCCAGCCACTTTGGTCTAATGGAACTCGCATGATCTGCCTTTCTGGCGTATCACAAAAAAATCCAAATTTTTTATCTGGCGAAAAGCAAATTGAATTAGATATTGTTATATTAGGAAACAATTTGACTATTTTCCCTTCAAAGAGCCGATAAATTGAACCCGCTTGCGATTCAGCGGCAATTCCCATTGTACCAATCCAAAAACCTCCAAATGGATCAGCACGCCCATCATTAGATCTTGTAGACAAATTATTACTTTCAAGCTGACAGATTTGCTCACTCAAACCTGTTAAAATATTAAACAGTCTTAAATCAGTAGCCGTTGCTACAAGTAGCTTTTCATTGGATACCCACCCGGCTGCTGAAACAAAGCATTCAAATGTCCAAGACTTATGATTTGAACCATCGGACATGTGCATTGTTCTATTAAGTATATCAAACCAGAACAGAGTTTTCAGTTTGGGGTGCCATAAGGGTCCCTCCCCCAACATATTAATCGTATGATCGAATACTTTAGGTAATTTCATTGGAGGCATCGTCGTATGCTGACACAATTTTTTTTGCTTTTTTCCCAACAGAAGAGACGGTGTCACCTACTTTGTAAAGATAGTTTCCAAGGCCAAATCCAGTAACACCGGAAGCCAGCCAATCAGCAAAATTGTTAGGTTCAACACCTCCAACGGCATAGGTTGATAGACTTGGTGGCAGAACTGCTCGAAGGGCTTTAAAACCATCAACACCCAAAAGAAAAGCTGGGAATAATTTTATTCCATCAGATCCGCTGTCGATAGCACCAAAACACTCTGTCGCAGTGAAGCCACCGGGATAAGATATCATTTTTAGCTTTTTTGTTTCTTTAATAACATCGACATTTACATTGGGTGAAACAATCATCCTACCGCCTGCGTTACAAACACTAGTCACTTCATTTTTTTTAAGTACAGTACCAGCTCCAATTATAGCTTCGCCAGAATAGCGATTTGCTAGGCTCTCTATACTTTCATATGCATTTGGCGAGTTAAGTGGGACCTCAATTTTGGTAATGCCCGATAAAATTAATGCTTCAGCGATAGCCACCGCCTCATGCGGTGCAACGCCCCTAAGAATTGCAATCAATTCCCTTACCATTCAATGTCTCCCAGTTATTAGAGAAAAAGCCCGCGCCAAACCATTTAATGTACATTCCGTAGCATCCACCTCTTGTGCGAAAATTCCTTGAGCCTCTAGAGCTGTTTTATAAATTTTTGATAAATTATTGTTACCTAAGATAACAACATTTTGCCCCAACCAGTATGGTTTTGCTCCCGCCAATTCTGCACCTATTATATAACCAGATAATTTTGATCTAAGTATTGATTGCCCGACTTGTTTTAAAAGATGATCAGCCCGCAGCTTAAAAAAGTCTGAAAATATTTTTTGAGGGTTCGAGATACTTTCAGAAACTGCGCTTTTAAACTCTTTATCATTCCAGCCATCAGATTTCACAGAATGCTTTAATACTGAGTATTTGGACAATAAATCAAATAGTTCGCCAGACATAAAAGTACGGAAACTTATCACTTCACCAGCACTAACATGAACCCATTTAGTGTGAGTACCCGGTAAGCAAATTATACCATCAAAATTTGAAGAAATTGACAAAAAACCCCTTATCTGGGTCTCTTCTCCTCTCATAACATCTGCTGGATTATCCTGCCTTAAACCACCTAATATTCGAACATTAAGCCTATCATCACTAAAACTAACTTTAACACTATCAACTTCTTGCGTAAGATTGTAAGGAACGGATGCGTATGGAGCCTCCACCCAACCCTGTTTAGCACCTACCATTCCACAACATAAAATTGGAATTTTGACGTCTCTAACACCCCATTTTGATATTTTTTCAAAAAGCAATGGCTCGAATTCACTAGTCACAAGACCCAGCATCCCATCATTTGATGAAATACTATCAAGGATCGCGTTGTTATTGTCCAACGCCCATACTCTTAAATTGCTCGAACCCCAATCAATTGCTATCCAGTGTAATTCCTTTAAAATTGTCATCCAGTCATAACGACACCACCGTCAATAGCGATAAGTTGTCCAGTAATCATACTGCTAGACGCAGATGCAAGGAATAAGGTCCCACCTGCTATGTCATTTTCTTTAAGATGACTTTTTATACATTGACGATCTAAATGTGCTTTCAATCCATCTGGCGTAGCCCACTTATCTATTTGTTTTTTCGTTAAAACCCAGCCTGGAGCAATAGCATTTACCCTAATATTATCGGGGCCGAATTCCCTTGCTAATGATCGTGTCATGCCCATTATACCTGCGTTTGCAGTGGTATATGTTGGGTACCCTGAATTTCCCATCATGTAACTTATCGATGAAAAATTTATGATCGATCCCCGACCTTTAGCACGCATTCCTGCTAACACAAATTGGCAAGTGAAAAAATACGACTTTAGGTTAATGGCTTGTGAATTATCCCAATATTCTTCTGTGACTTTAAATGTCTCATGTCGATCATCGTTAGCGGCGTTATTTATCAAAACTTCTACATCACCATGAACACTAGAAGCGGACTCAACGGCTCCCTTTAAGGCTTCTAAATCAGTAATATCACACTTGATAAAGTATGGTCGCGAATTGAACTCAGCTTCAATTTCATCACAAAACTCTCTGGCATCTGACCTTTGAACAAAAGTTACTTTTGCGCCCTGCTGGATAAAAGCTTTTGTTATTTCTGCGCCAATACCTGAGCCTCCACCGGTAACGAAGACACTTTTATTTTCGAGATCAGAATAGTTCGCAGTCATAACTAGTGGCTCTCCCGCTGTGGCACGCGCGTATCATTACCAACTAAGAAGTCCAGATCGGCTCCTTTATCAGCACCTAATACATGATCAATATACAACTTAATATATCCTCGCTCATAGTCGGGAAGTGGTGTTGACATGTAAGCGCTCCTTGCAAGTAGCTCTTCTTTATCAACCAACAGATCAAGTCTACCTTCTTTTGCAGATAAAACGATCTCATCTCCTGTCTTTACTAAAGCCAATACACCACCGGCCGCCGCCTCAGGCGCAACGTGCAGAACTACAGTACCATAGGCAGTGCCCGACATTCTTGCATCAGATATTCTTACCATGTCACGAAGGCCCTCTTTTACCAGCTTCGCAGGAATTGGCATGTTGCCCACTTCTGCCATTCCCGGATAGCCTTTCGGGCCACAGCCTTTTAGAACCAAAATAGTATCTTTGGTTACTGGCAAATCCTCATTGTTGATATTGGCTTTCATATCCTCAACATTTTCAAACACATAAGCTGGTCCACGATGCTCAAGCAGTTCGGGTGTTGCAGCAGAGGGCTTTATAACTGCACCCTCTGGAGCCAAAGTACCCCTTAAAACTGTCAAACCTGCATCCCTTTTAATCGGATTTTTAAAAGAAAAAATTACATCTCTATTCCAACATTTGGCATCCCTATAATAATCCTCCAGATCAGACCCAAGAACGGTTTTCACTGGTTTAAGAAGATGAGAAATTTCCGCTAAGACAGCAGGTA
>LUQC01000036.1:68837-111779 GCA_001627925.1 Rhodobacteraceae bacterium REDSEA-S34_B6
GCTATTGCCAATAAATGAACTACTGCATTTGATGATCCGCCTACTGCTGCATTAGTAATTATCGCGTTAATAAAAGCATCTCTGGTCAGAATTTCTGACGGCTTTAAATCCTCATCAACCATTTCTACGATACGCTTTCCACTTAGGTGAGCTAATGCCATGCGGCGAGCATCGACGGCTGGGAGCGCACCGTTGGCAGGAAGACTAAGTCCCATAGCCTCCACCAAGCTAGACATTGTAGAAGCGGTACCCATCGTCATACAAACCCCCTTGGATCTACTCATACCACTTTCTGCGGCCATAAACTCAGATAGTGACATGTCTCCAGCACGTACGGCTTCGGAAAATTTCCATACATCAGTACCAGAACCTATATCTTTTCCTTGCCATTTGCCGTTGAGCATCGGGCCAGAACTGACGACAATCGTTGGAATATCAACGGAAGCAGCGCCCATTAGTTGACCTGGAGTTGTCTTATCACATCCGCCCAAAAGAACGACACCGTCAATACCATAAGCTCTTATACTTTCCTCTACATCCATTGCTAAAAGATTACGAAATAGCATAGCCGTCGGCTTCATTTGTGTCTCACCCAACGACATAACCGGAAACTCGACTGGGAAACCTCCAGCTTCCCAGACACCCCGTTTCACTCCTTCGGCAAGATCTCTTAAACTCGAGTTGCATGGCGTCAATTCAGACCAAGTATTACAAATACCAATTATTGGCCTGCCATCAAAAGCGTGGTCTGGAAAACCTTGGTTTTTCATCCAAGACCTATGGATGAAACCATCGCGATCTTTGTTTCCATACCATAAGCTGCTTCTGCGTTTCTTTGTCATTTTTTCCTCAATAAACTACTCAGTTTGTGGGTTTATACTTTGGAATTATACACCTATTTTTTTCATGATGTCGAACCTGAACGTAGTGCAATCATGACACCAGCGAAAGTAATACAGAGTATACCCATTACTTGTAATTTGGCTATTGGTTGATCCACTAACACCCAAGCGAACGCAGGACCAAAAATAAATACAGAATATTCATAAATTGATACATATGAAGCATCACCTATCTGATAAGCCCTGAATATTAACCCAACACCAACGGTTGCTCCTACTGCTTGTAAAACTACCCACCAAATAAAAGGGGACATTTCCCAAACCCATGTTCTTAAGATAAAACCATCAGCACCCGGAGGGGCATCAAATCCAAATGTTGACAAACAAAAGATTGCTACAAAACCTATAAATGCTTGAATAACTAGGAGAGCAGCAAGCATGGATAGTGTTGTCTCGCCCATGCATAGCTGCCTTGTAGCGATCGATCCACAGGCATAAAAAAAACCCCCAATAGCAGGTAATAAACTAATGTAGCTAAACTCCTCAGTAGTATTACCCAACACCAATAAAATCCCCAAAAAGCCAATTATGACTGCAATTACTCTTATTGATCCAATCGCCTGTTTTAAGAAAAATGCACTAATCAAGAGCACAAAAATCGGAGCTGTGAATAAACCAGCCAAAGCGTCAGAAAATGGAACAAATGCAAGGCTTCCAAAGTAAAAAAGCATGGACAATGCTGTTAAAAAACTGCGAAAATATACCGCCCACCATCTTACTGGCCTAAGCCTACCCATCCCAAAAGCAGAAATAATTATCAGTATAGGCATAGCCAGCCCTGCTCTCATTATTTGAAACTGCCATAAACTTGCGGTTTCAGCGATAACGACGATATAATTATCTATGAAGCCAATAATAAACATCGCCAAAACCATAATTAGCCCGGCTTTACGATTATTTACTGGTATAAAATCACGCATCAAGCGACGGTATAACTAATGTTAGCTAAAGCCAACTTCTAAAATTAATATTGGAAATTCCAAAAATTATGTCTGTTGCATTTTATAATTTATAATGACTTCGATTAAAAATGGGTCAATATTCATAAAGTTTGCTATATCCGTAACTCGATCTGGATAGTTTTCCTCAGTATACTCATCGTAATAGGTATTATTTTCATCAATGCCGGTTGTAAAGTACATCCATATTTGATCGTCTCTAATATCGTATCCAATTCCACCGTTTGGCCAGCGACTATCTTGATCATGATTTTTTAGAAAAAATAAAATCTCTGCAACAAGCCAATTTGCGTGTGAGGGCCAGGTCTCTAGATGACTCAAAAGTAAAGAACGCTCGCCATTTCCATAAAAATAGGCCTGATAAAATCCAACACTGGCGTCAAGTTCCTCTTTATCTAATATTTCATACTTCATCAATTTAACTCAAAATTACGCAATACTTGTGGAAACATATATCACAAACTTCAATAAATGACCCATAAAAATCAAGCACAGTTTTTTAAACTATTCAAACAATCACAGTCAAGTTGCTGAAAACTGATATAAAAATTGACTAGTTATCAGATCCCCTTTTTTTTACGGAATTAAGGCATTCAATATGATTCTTGTGATTTTTTTAATTACACGCCACGGAAAAGCCATCGAACAACAATATACCCCAAAATTGCTCCAAAAATCTGAGCCAAGACAAACGAAGGAATACCAGAGGGAGAAATTCCTGTAAACGTATCAGAGAACTGTCTGGCAATGGTTACTGCTGGGTTTGCAAAACTGGTTGAAGAGGTAAACCAGTAAGCAGAGGCTATATATGAACCAACAAGAACTGGAATATTTAACCTTGCAACTTCACGCGCAAGAAAAATTACTAAAACTAATCCAAAAGTTGCCAATATTTCAGATAAAAATTGAGAAAGATCATGCCTAACATTCGTAGAAATCGTTATAATAGGCAGTTCAAAAATAATATTTGCAGCGAGACATCCAAAAATTGCGCCAATTATTTGAAATAAAACATATGCTACCAAGTCCGATAACGAAATTATTTTCTTTAACCAAAATATAAGGGAAACTGCAGGGTTAAAGTGAGCACCAGAAATTGGTCCAAAAATTGAAATTATAACTACCAACGTTAGGCCAGTGGGTATTGCATTGCCTAGTAGTGTAATTCCATCATCCTCGGACAATCTATCGGCCATAATTCCAGAACCGACAACCGTTAATACAAGAAAAAATGATCCTATGAATTCAGAAATATATTTTTGGCTTTTTGCAAATTCCATATATTGGACCCAAAAGTTTACACCATTGATCTAACTATGCATATAAAAAAAATTTGCAAATAATTTTTATTAACAGATTAAAAATTCAAAGGGCTTTAAGAACTTTGAAGATTTACCGCATCTAAATGATTAGATGGTATACTTGAGCCTTTATGCAATAACTTTGTGCAACGATCGATCACATGCCCCTCACTCATACCGGCATCACTGTACATTTCAGCCGGGCTAGCTTGATCAATGAAACGATCTGGCAGGACCATACTGTCTATATTGATCCCATGACGTAACTGGCCTGACTGCATCAAATAATGAAGTACCAAACTACTAAAGCCACCCACAGATCCCTGTTCAACCGTCAAAATGGCAGAATGATTATTTACCAACTCATCAATTAAAGCTGTATCAAGTGGTTTTGCAAAACGAGCGTCAGCAATCGTGACTGAAATTCCCTTGTTCTTTAAAGCGACAGCTGCTTCTTGAACAACAGATAGATGTGCTCCAAATGAGAGAATAGCGATATCTGAACCATCTTGGATAATTCTACCTTTTCCTATTTCAAGGACTTCCCCACGCTTCGGCAATTCAACGCCCAAACCATTTCCTCTCGGATATCGAAAGGAAATTGGCCCAGCGTCATATTCGGCAGCTGTTCGCACCATGTGCATTAATTCGGCTTCATCTGCGGCAGCCATCACAACAAAGTTTGGTAAGTTTGAAAGGTAAGCAACATCGAATGCGCCCGCATGTGTTGCTCCATCTGCGCCCACTAACCCCGCTCGATCAATTGCAAAGCGTACCGGTAAATTTTGCAGCGCTACATCGTGTACTATCTGATCATAACCTCTTTGAAGGAATGTGGAGTAAATAGCACAAAATGGCTTAAGTCCACTTGCAGCCATACCGGCAGCAAAAGTTACGCCATGCTGTTCAGCGATCCCAACATCAAAAACACGCTTCGGAAAAACTTTCGCCATAGCATTCACACCTGTACCAGATGGCATTGCCGCAGTAACGGCTACAATCCTGGGATCTGCCTCTGCCTCAATGGTAAGAGCTTGTCCAAATATGCTTGTGTAACTCGGCGCATTAGCAGGTGTCTTTGATTGAAGCCCTGTTGCTATGTCAAATTTTGACACTCCATGATATTTATCACTAGAGTTTTCAGCTGGTGCATATCCGCAGCCCTTCTTTGTGCAAACGTGAATTAGAACTGGTCCGGTGGCTCGTGCTTTCGCGGCTCGAAGAACGGATAATAATTGAGGCATATTATGGCCGTCGATTGGCCCTAAATAATCAAAGCCTAGCTCCTCAAACAAAGTCGCCTGCCCATGCATACCAGTTACAATTTGCCTCGCTCTACGCGCTCCATCGCGCATTGCCCATGGCAAATGAACTTCAACTTCTTCTGCAAGCGTTTTCAATTTGTGAAAGGCAGAGTTGCCATATAATCCTGACAGATAACTAGACATCGCGCCAACTGGTGGAGCGATCGACATTTCATTATCATTTAAAATTACGAATAATCTTTTATTTTCTGCACCCGCGTTATTCATCGCCTCATAGGCCATGCCGGCAGAAATTGATCCGTCACCTATTACAGCTATGCAGTCACCAACTGTCTGGCCAAGCTCTCGGCCCATTGTAAAGCCCAACGCAGCTGAAATAGACGTTGAACTATGTGCGGCTCCAAAAGGGTCATATTCGCTTTCACTCCTTTTGGTAAAACCACTGACACCGTCCTTCTGTCTCAAACCCATCATGCGCTTCCTGCGTCCGGTAATGATTTTATGCGGGTAACACTGATGACCAACATCCCATATTAACTTATCTAGTGGAGTTTTAAATATGGCGTGTAATGCAACAGTTAACTCTACAACGCCAAGAGAGGAACCTAAATGCCCACCCGTTTGAGAAACAACCTCAATGACTTCATTACGGAGTTCTTTGGCAACTTGATCTAAATCAGCATCACTCAGCTTTCTAAGATCTTCCGGACCGGAAACTTTGTCCAAAATTGGCAGTTCAAACGGAAAAGACATTTCTGTATCCTTAAATTAATTTAAAAGGCGCCGCACCTGTATTGGGCAAGTGCGACGCCAGTTTCCTGTAGCCAACAGGAAGGGAACCGGGGTGTGGAAACCCCGAATTTGGCCTATGGGACAATAGGCCAAATCTGGCATCTGAGATTGGCGCAACTGACAAAAGTCAAAAAAAGGCTTCGACAATTAACAATTATTTGCGCCAATCCCATCATTCGTACACCGGAGCTCCAGTCGTAGCCAATTCAGGCCAGTACTGGATTACATTGGAACCTTGTAAAGGCTGCTGATACCCCTTGTGACATGTTTTACACGCCGCTTTGGGTGCATCACCGTGCACAGGTCCAAGTCGATTTTCCGGGTAAACATCAGCTAAAGGAACAAGATAATCATTGTTCATTTCTTGGACCATCGAAATTCCCAATGAAGAGATGCCCCACTGTGGAGTTACCTGCTCTGTATCATAAAACGCACGGCTGTTGTGACAAAGCACACAATTTTTCCCAAGCGAATTAGAGAAATAATTCATCAGCGAGTACGTACGCTCCGTTTGCTGAATTAAAGGATCTCCTGGCTGATTTTCTACTCTAGACTCCAAATCATGAACATTTATTTGCTCATAATTTAGAAGGTACGCCTCCAACGCATCTGACGGCAGAGATGTGAATTGGCTCAAAGAAGTAGCTCTATTCTGTACTGAAGGCCATCCAGCAGTTGCCTCATTGACAGGAGTTATCTTAAACCAAATTTCACTCGGAACATTCTGACCTCTGTGACAGGTCATACATGTAACGCCTACTTGTTTATTAGCATTTACATGTCCATCCCAATTCTCATTGATGTTTTGGGTCATTTGGATCATTCGACGAGAAACAACTTTTGTGTATAGCGCATCGTCACCATAAGTCTCCAAATCACCTTCACCATGGCAATAAGCACATCCCTGATCTGGAGATACCCAATTTGTCATGGCGGCCATCAAGCGATTGAAATTATCCTCAGTTAGATCTCCAAGCACCTGTACATTCTGGTAAATATCTTTTGCCAATGGCTCAGATCCATCAGGTATGTAGGGTTCATCTTCCATCAAACTGGCGATATCAGGATCAGGTGTAGCTAAATCACTTTTGAACTCTGTGACAGACATTCCTGTTCCACGAGGTCCGGTTTGAAGGCTATCTGTAGCATACGGCTGACCCCAAGTAATAATAAGGATGCCGAGAAATACAGCTCCACCCACAGCTCCAACCAAGATACCAGGGCCAAAGATATTTGTAGGGTTTTCTCGATTCCATACATTAAACCATTTTGGTAACATCTTAATTCTCCTGACCTATAAAGGCCTCATACGACCCGTAACTTTCGTAACCGTATGAACCATCATACATTGGAGCAAAGTAGTGCTCTTGAGCCCATATGAACCAGTTATCAACAACTGTTCCCGTTAGAAGAATACCAATTCCTCCAGTTATTGGGGTCAGAACGGCAAACCACCAAGCCCATCTATGGATACCTTCCATTGTAGCATTGAAACCCATTGTCCAGCGCCAGAACAATGCAGCTCGTTCGGAAGCCGTTCCTCTGTCATAAATTTGTTCCAGCTCACGGTCTCCACCAAATCGCGTTGTTGCTAAAATCGTCGCACCATGCATCGCGAATAGAAGAACAGACCCGTAAAGGAATACGATGGACAGACAATGGAATGGGTTATAATACAAGTTGCCGTATCTTATGGAAAATGCAGTTGTCCAATCCAAGTGTGGAAAGATGCCATATGGAACAGCCTCAGACCAACTTCCCATCAGAAACGGTCTGAACAAGCCCAAAACTAAAAATAACCATATCGCAGCCAAGAATGCCCATGCTACATGTTTTCCCATTTTGTGCTGCTGAGCCAAAAGATAGCTTCTTAGCCACCACGACATTACAGAAACTAAGAGGAAAAATGAGCTGATTATATACCATCCTCCTTCATTAAGCGGCGGCATACGAAGTCCCCATTCTGGCCCTGGAGGATCCAGCGCTAGCCAAAACCCTTGACGAAGAAACTCTGGGATAGACCAACCAACTTGGGCTAACATGTTGAGCCCTACAATTACAAACCATAGCAGACCTGTGGAAAGAGCAACAACACCTGTCCAACCAAGAAAAACTGGTCCTATCTGTGCATTCCCAATCCATCCAGCTAAACGTGAAAACCAAGGTGTGCCGCCTCTCTCAGCCGCCATATTGTTTTCGTTATCAACACCCATTTCTACAGGGCCACGCACCTGAACTTGGGTAAAAATATTTTGATACTCAATCATTTTCACATCCCCATCTGACTAGGCCAAATTGGTAATTCTAACCACCAATTCCACCATTCTGGCCAACCTTTAGTCCAAACAGGTCCAGAAATTATGATGCAAACCGCGGACCAAAAAACCGCATTTATTGCAAGCAAGAAACCTAGTCTGTGAATACCTAGAGTACCAATCGAATAACCTATAAAGTCACGGAAGAATGTGTCCTCATTATCCGGACCCATTGCTTCTTCTCCTTTTTCAGGATTCGCCGCACTTAAGACCAGTGCTCCATGTAAAGCCAAGGCCAAGGTTGTTGTGAAAAATAAAGTAACTGCGAGCATGTGTGCAGGATTGTAATGGAAATGCAAATATGCATACCCAACGTTACTTACCCAGTCTAAATGACTGAAAATCCCATATGGAAACCCATGGCCCCATGCACCCATCAATAGTGGTCGGAATATGACCAATGTAACATAGGCTAAAATCGCAAAACCAAAGGCGATAGGAACATGATATCCAATACCTAGCTTGCGACAAATTTCCACTTCTCGCAGCGCCCAACTAATGAAAGCTGCGGTTGCACAAATAGTTATTATCTGCCACAGCCCACCTTCCAGTAGAGGTGCCATACCTAATCCATAACTTAAATCTGGGGGCGCTATATTGATTAACCAGGGATTAAACGTACCTTGTTGGCTCGCACCCCAAAAAATCAAAACAGTCCCCAAAAGGGCGAAAAATGCTGTCGAAACTCCAAAGAAGCCTACATAAAAAGGCCCCACCCAAAAGTCGAACAGATTACCGCCTATCAACGTCCCTCCACGGACGCGATACTTCCTCTCGAAGCTGAGCAATGCCATCTCTTCTCTCCGCTTTCTTCGGTCCGTTTACTAGAAACGAAAGCCGATAGTTATAATTTAGTAGCCACGGCCAAATGTATATACCATCTGCCCGTAGCATTATTTTTTAGTTCACCTCTTGCAAACCAACTGCTTAACCACCAGCTGCTGCTGCAGCTGCTGACTCAAACCAATTGAAATGCTCTGTGCTTAGCAGAACAAGATGTATCATTGCTGCTAGCAAGAATAGGAAAACACCTTGTGCTACAAACACGCGGCGTGGATCGAAAACGAGCCAGATTTTATAGAATTTAGCCATAAATCAATCCTCCCTAGAATGCGAACCAAGGGCGGTAGATGTAAGTTGCTATATGAGCAATAATGCATGCAGTTACGAATAACCACATCCCGCTCAAATAAACAGAATGCAACTCCTGCGCCTGTTCGTCGGTTAGACCTGTAAATGACAAGTCGTTTTTATCAGCCATGACATTTCCTCCGGAAATAATTTGCTGACGCCACAGCACCCCTGCGGCCGGGTCCCTCCAGAGGCTTATGCCTCCTTCGGGGTCCTGTTCCACCGATACGGCAGAGCAGATATTGATCCTCAACCTTAAACATCAGGCCGAGAAAATTACTGGCGTGATCCGATCAGCCTCAGCTCTTGACCGAGCTAGTGGGCCATCCACAAATATAGATTTTTTTCGGAACACCTCCGCAATCCAAATTGCTGTGGCAAATGGGATTGCGAGCATAAAAATTATACTAAAATAAATCGTAAACTCGAGAGAGCGGCGTGGCTTCGCTCTAAACTTTCGAGTGGATGAAGAAACATCTGTCAATGTTCTAAGCTCCTTTCTTTTGTGTAGCACTTGATCCATCAAGAGCCATTACCGTTTCGACAGTCACATGGTCGTGACCAGCATTGAGGGTCGCTATTTCGACTGCATCTCGCAGTCTTTTCGCTGCCGAAATTCTTGTTAAAATCGGATGTGTTGACACTATACGGTCTAATTCAGCCTGAGCCTGAGCATCCCAAGGCAAATCTCGTTTCAGATTTGTTGGAGTAGCTTCAGCCGCATCCATATCACTGGCAAGGGGCAGAATGTGGAATAATGCATCAAATAAACCATTACATAGCTCTTGAAGTACATAGGTTGCACCAGCATATCCCATCATTGGCGTGCCAGTAGACCGCCTAATTGCAGCACCAGGAAAAGAGGCAGGTATGAAGGCAGGTTGGGGACCATGTCCATTTTTTAGCTCTGCCAAATACATTTTTTCATTAATTGAGCCAAAAACAATCAATGGTCTTTTTTGCTCAATTAATGATCTAACCTCTTGATTGTTTGTCTTTTTACCAGCAACCCTGGCAACTGAAAATACACAAGGAAATCCAAGGTCATTTTCCAAATAGTTCCTGAGACCTCGAGCGTAAGTTTCATTTGCCACAATTCCAAATTCGGCTGTACCAAAAAAATCCTGTGTCACAGAACGCCAAAGGTCCCATACGGGCTTAATGGTGGAGTGCTTCTCTTTTTCAATGAACGACTCAGGATCTAATTCTAAAAGCTCTCCCAAGGATCTAAGGAATTTCGTAGTGCTATCAACTCCAATTGGCGCCTGTAAATATGGCTTACCAAGCAGTTCACTTAAGCCTCGTCCGAATTCACGATACATACAGATATTAACATCAGCGTTTACAAGATTGCGCATTTCAGCCAGATGGGCTCCTAAGGGCATAACCATATTCACTTCAGCCCCTATTCCCTCCACAAGACGCCGAATTTCTTGCAAGTCACTTGGCATGTTGAACGTGCCGTACATTGGACCCAAAATATTTACCCGCGGTTTAGAGTTTTCTTCACGCTTCTTTTCCGGTGGCATTCTGCCTTTAGTCATCCCAAACTCAGTAAAAATCCAAGTCATTGCACGATCCGCTGACTCCCACTGGTCTTCATCAATAGTTCGCGGTAGAAATCTCTGTATTGAAGTTCCTTGCGGGGTAACACCTCCACCAATCATTTCAGCTATTGAACCGGTGACAACAACGGCGGGCAACGCAGGATCTAAAGCACCCCAAGCCCTTTTCATGGCCCCCTCTGTACCATCCCTGCCCAATTCTTCCTCACCAAGGCCAGTTACGACAATAGGCAGCTCATGCGGGGGCAACCCGTCAGTGTAATGAAGCACAGATGTTACTGGCAGATTCTCACAACCAACCGGACCATCAATTACTACCTGAAGACCTTTCACAGCACAAAAGGCATATACAGCCCCCCAATATCCACCGGCACGATCATGATCTTGGATCAACATCAGATCATCTCCTGCGCTTTGGCAGCACGAGCAGCCTTATCTAATTTTTTCTGATGCTGAGCTCGAAAGTCTGGGCGAAGATTTGGACTACCTTCCCAAACCCCTGCGGTATCTTCAGAGCCAACTCCTTCAAAGAAGCCTTTTAAATTGGCCATTCTTTTACGATTTGATATTGCAGCGTTGATAACTTGTGCCAAACTTCCCGCACCAGCCGCACCCATCAAAGGTCGTGCGGATACTAGGTTTGTGAAGTACAGACCGGGTCTACCCTGCTCTTTAGCATGTTGAACGACTGGAGTCGTGCCTATTGCTAGATCGGGATCAAATGCATCAATTGCTGCCAGATCATCCTCCAATGAAGCCCGGAACTTAACTACTGTTCCTTTTTCATTAAGCCACGCAGCGTCAGACGCCGACATTTCTGTTTTGGGACAAGCCGTTCCGACATAAGGAACCTCAGCTCCACTATCAATAAGCAATCTAGCAACTAAAAGCTCACTTCCCTCGTACCCAGAGAGCGTGATTTTTCCATTTATTGGATTATTTTTTAGTGCTTCTCTTATTGATGGAAGAAACATATTTTGCGCTTTAGCTACTTGCTTAGAGGGCACTCCAAATGCTTCTCCTATGCTAGAAAGCCAATTCGCGGTTCCATCATACCCGACTGGAGCACTTCCAACCGCTTGACGACCAGCAGCATCAAATTCTCTCAGCGTTGCTGTATAAAATGGATGTATCGCTGCAACAACTTGACAATCCAGAGCTGCATACAATTCGCGCCACTCTCTGGCAGGCAAAACAGGACCTGTCGCCAAGCCTAGTGGCTCAATCATTGCTCCTAAAACCATTGGATCTGCAGGAAACATTTCACCAAGTATAGCAATACTTGGCCTATCATTTTTACCCCCGTCAGGAGCTTGAACCGGCCCAGCCTCTACTTCCTGACGAGCAAAATTCAACATAGCGCCCGCAAGTATATCTTTAGCTTCGGCATGAGTTGGAACCCCAAAGCCTGGAACATCAATACCTATAATTCGGACACCGTTTATTTCATTTGGCAGCAGTCTTAGAGGAACCCCACTAGCAGTAGGGACACATAGGTTTGTTACGACAACTGCATCGTAATGATCTGGGTCTGCAAGTTCGTGAACGGCGTCACGTATATCTTCAAAAAGCTTACCTGTTACCAATGTCTCAGAGTTAAATGGAACGTAACCTACTGACCGCCTAGCACCGTAGAAGTGGCTAACAAAGCTTAAGCCGTAAACGCAGCAAGCAGACCCTGATAGCACAGTAGCGACACGACGCATCCGCAAGCCAACCCTTAAGGAACCAAATGCAGGACACATGGATTGCGGCTTATCGTGAGGACCTAAAGGATAGTCTTCCGCATATTTCTCTAAAATTTCACTATTCTGATTATTAGCAGCAGCTTCAGCCATAGTGTTTCCAGAGTGGCAACCCAGGGATTGATCCGCTGTAAAATCAGATTGAGGCAACCCTTCTCCCGCATTCTCTGCAGGATGCCCTTTTATCACTTCAGCATCGGCAGCGGTGTCATATGTTACTTCTTTGCTCACTTCATGCCTCGTCGTACATAACCTCTAGAGACTTTTTCGGTTGCGCGTTTTTTCCGCGCATATCGACATCAGTCGCGGGCACCAAGACAAAATCACCACCAGTATCTTTGCTATCAAAAAGATTAAGCAAACCGTCCTGATCTAAAGGTTTGGGCCTAACTGGCGGTGCACCCGCGACAGCTTCTGCAAGCTGCGTAAATAAATCTCCCCACTGTCCATTGGCCGTTCCAACAATTTGATAATTTGCAGATTTTTTTCTCAGATCATCATCTTGAGGTATTGAAGCTAATACTGGTATGTCTGCAGCTTTAGCAAATGCAGCAGCTTCTCCAGTCCCATCATCTTTGTTAATAACAAGACCGGCAACACCAACATTACCCCCCAGCTTCCGGAAATACTCAACGGCGGAGCATACATTATTTGCAACATAAAGAGACTGTAAGTCATTCGAACCGACAAGAATTACTTTCTGAGCCATATCTCGTGCAATAGGAAGTCCAAAACCTCCACAAACTACATCACCCAAAAAGTCTAGGAGAACATAGTCAAAATCCCAGTCATGAAAACCTAATTTCTCAAGTAGCTCAAAACCATGAATTATACCTCTTCCACCACAGCCTCTTCCGACCTCAGGACCACCAAGCTCCATAGCAAACACGCCACCACGCTTGAAGCATACATCACCAATTTTTACTTCTTCACCAGCCAGCTTCTTCTTGGTGGAAGTCTCAATGATTGTGGGACAAGCCTTACCACCAAACAATAGACTTGTAGTATCAGATTTGGGGTCACAACCTATGAGCAGCACCCTCTTCCCCATTTCTGCCATCATGTGGGAAAGATTTGCTAGTGTGAAAGACTTTCCAATACCACCCTTGCCGTAAATTGCTATGATTTGGGTATGCTTTGTGGGCTCTTTCGCCTCACCGTCAGATTGTATATCCGCAAGATCCATACTCGCCTCATCTCTGAGCCTTTGAGAATAGTCCTTCAGGTTTGGGACATCATCTTTCATTTTATATTGCTCCAATCTAGCATCATTTTGATGCAATCAGCTGTTTCGAATGCCGTTCTGTAGGCCAAATCAGCCTCTTCAGCTGACGATCTGTGTGTAATCAATCCACCTAAGGAGAGCGCCCCGCTCTCTACCAAGGCACGAACTGCAATAAGATCTGACTGAGACCATTCAGCAGCTATTCTTATTTTGATTTCCTTCATAAAAGCTGGAGGAAAAGCAAAATTGATTCTCTCGCTATAGAATCCCGCGAGCACTATTTCTGCGCCTTTTTGGCCTCTTTGGATCCATTGATCCAAAAGATCAGAACGCCCCGACGCATCAAAAATAGCGCGATAATTATTTCGATTGTCTATATCCGGATGCACAACCTCGTAACCAACAGCACCATCTCTGCGAGCTTCGTCTATCTCCCAAACTGTGGGAGGCTCGCCACCAGCAGCAAGTGTAAGGCGCGCCAACATCCGCCCAAGAACGCCATGACCTATAATAAGATCTGGTAACCTAACTTCCATTCCAGCAATCGCATGGCGTGCCGTTGCTGCCAACGCAAAGAGCGCGCCCTGCTCACCCAAATTTCGATCGATTTTAATTGTTCTATCACAAGGAGTTACCAGAAGTCTGGCTGATCCGCCGAAAAGCCCTAAAGCGTCCTTAAATCCATTAGAGCCAGGCACAAACACATAATCACCAGGTGAAAGCGCCGCACCTTTTTCGGCATGAATAACTTCACCAACGGCCTCATAACCAGGCACTAGAGGATACCCCATACCCGGAAATGGCGGCATGGTACCAGACCATAATAAATTTTCAGTACCGGTTGAAATTCCAGAATGACTTACTTGAACGACAACATCGCCATCAGTCGGCTCCTTCAAGCCAACCGACTGGATTGAAAGTTGCTTAGCACCCTCCAATAGAACTGCCGATGTCTCCATCTTAAAATCCCTAACATTGAGCTGCGTTAAAGAGTCGCAACCTAGTGTCACTTTAACCTGACAATCTCAAGTGTCAATTTTTTTTGACATTTTTTACAATTTAAGTTTTCCGAGCCTCTATTACGGTTGTAATAAAGGGCCGTGCAGATTTATGGATCGTGACGTTGGAAAAGCCAGCATCCTTTATAAACTCAGACACTTGGTCAGGCGATCGAGTTTTGCCTGTGCTCATCGCAAGTGTATACATCGCAAAGTATACATCGCCCCACAACGTTGGCCGGTCAGCGCCAAGCATTGGCTCCGACACTATTAAACGACCACCCTTATCAAGCGCACTATAGGCTTTACCCAGTAAATCCCTAATTGTTTCATCACGATGATCATAAAGTATGCGAACGAGTGAAATTATATCGTATCCGGCTGGCAGTTCATCTTCCTTGAACGATCCAATGATACAGCGATGCCCTGAAGTCTCAGAATGAGAGCCAGGCAAATCAAAAACAGCAGCATCAACCTTAGGATAGATTTTTTTAAGCTCACTGACAAAGGTACCTTTACCACCACCAACGTCCAAAAAGCGGCATACTGACGGTATATTTACTGCTGCCAGAGTGTCAGCGGCAACCAAATGCTGAGACTCGCTCATTAAATCGCTATACTTCTCCACCTCCGAGGACTTAAGGTCCATTCCACCACCAAACACATAAGGCCAAAATTTTGAAAGCTGTGTTTCCTCGACACCTTTGAAGAAACCCACTGGATTAAGCAAATCTTGGTAAAGAATTTTGTGATGTTCTATCAGTGCGGCAACTCCTGGCAAGCCTATAAGGACCGCTCCCTTTCGCGTTAAGCGATAGTGACCCTTCCTCTCGATTACCAGCCCAATAGCCTCACCGGCGCGGCATAAAATTTCTGAACGCTCTAAGTCAAAGCCCCAAACTGAGGACAACATCGCGGCAGAATATGGCTTATCCGCTAATTTCTGCAGCGCGCCTGTTTGAACCCACACATAAAGGATTTGTGTCGCAACAAAGCCGGCCATAAGCTTAAAGATATCTTCACCTTCACGCTTTGCTATGCCTGAAAGAATTGGTAACTTAGCAATAATTTTGTGAAATTTCTGACTTCGGAATAAGTTGTTTTTAGCCCGCATCCAAAAATTGGATTTTGGGCGCTTAACGAAATCACTTTCTGGACTATCAACTACCATACAATCACGCCACTGGCTTCATATGTTCCTTGGGCAAGAGGCGGTTCGATTGTAACTTTACTATTTCTGCAAGCTTTGCCTCACCGGGGCAGGAAGGAATAGACGAAATTGCCCCACCGAGTATATCTCTTAGTTTCTGCTTAGCACCACTGATACCATATTCGCTGACCGCGTTTGGCCGTTGGTTCGTTACATCTTGGCCAGATGGCTTACCAGTTTCGTCCTCAGAGCAGAGAACATCCAATAAATCATCAGCGACCTGAAATGCTTCCCCTATGCGAGCACCTAACTCGAACCAAGGCTCAGGATCATGACCCGCACTTGCCGCCCCCATCTGGGTCGCTGCTATAAATAATGCACCCGTTTTTGTCTGATGATACGCCGACAAGTCGACACTCATTTCAGCCTCCCATGCCTGACCAGCGCAAATACCTTTGGGAAACCCCGTATATTTCGAAAGCAGCGCTATCAATTTTGCTGCCCTTACCGCGTCCTTGTCTGCTGCTCTTGCTATTACTCCGAAAGCATTGGCAATCAGACTATCACCTACGAGCACAGCAGTAGGCTCCCCGTATTTATTATGAACAGAGGGTTTCCCACGTCTCGTTTCCGCGTTGTCGAAGCAAGGCAAATCATCATGAACAAGACTTGCGCAGTGTATCATTTCTAAAGCTGCTGCAGAAGCGTCAGCTAAGCTGGGATTATCATCGCCACAGGCCACTGCTACTGAGAGCAATATCGTCGGCCGTATTCTGGCCCCACCAGGAAATACTGAGTATTGAATTGCATCATCAAGTTTCTGCGGCACAGAAAGTTTTTTACCGAAAACCCCAACACCTCGCCTGACGGCGGCCTCAATTCTCTTATCTAGCACAGCAATACTCCGGTAGTGACAATTATTATTTACATATGTGTAAATTATACTGGACATATTATTTATTCGAGTCAACAATTCAATTATGACCCTTCATCAGTTACCCATAGCTAATAAAGAAAAAGTTATTATCGTAGGAGCTGGTATTGGTGGGCTAGCAGCATCGCTGCGCCTGTCTCACATGGGCTATAACGTAAAGGTTTTTGAGACAGCACAAACCGGGGGCGGCAAGCTCAGAACAATCACAGGACAAACTGGGGAGATTGATATAGGTCCCACGGTGCTCACGCTTTTACCAGTTTTTCAAAACCTATTTAAGTCCGTTGGCGAAGATATTTTTGAACATGTTGAACTGGTAAGGCAAAAAATTATAGCCCGACATTGGTGGCCCGACGGGGAAACTTTAGACCTCTATGACGACTTTGAAACATCACGAGATGCCATACTTAATTTCAGTGGATCCGACTCCGCAAAAGAATTTGAAAAGTACTTTTACGATACGAGAGATTTATTTTCATGTTTTGACATCCCAGTCATGCGGAATCCAAACCCGTCAATGCTAGACATGAATCGTGCCGTTTTAAATAACCCCAAAATTCTCTTTAAAATGCATCCATTGAGGACCCTAAGTAGTTTACTTAATTATAAATTTCGAGATAGCCGACTGCAGCAACTATTTGGTCGATACTCTACTTATGTTGGAGGCTCACCACTAGAATCCCCAGCTCTTCTATCACTAATTTGGCAAGCTGAAGCACGTGGAGTTTGGTCTATTAAAGGCGGAATGAAAAAACTTGCACGTGTGTTAGAAAAGTTGGCCAACGATCGTGGTGCATCCTTTCATTATAGCACCGAGGTAAAAGAATTAAATATTAAATATGATAGATTAGTTTCCGTTAAGGATAATTTAAATATAAGCCATGAGGCTGACAAGTTTATCTTTAATGGAGACCCAAGAGCATTAGCGTTAGGAAGACTTGGCCAAGAAGTGAAAAAAGTTGCTCCCAACGAAGCTGATTGCGAAAGAAGTCTATCAGCATACGTTTGGGGCTTTGATGCCAAGGTTTCTGGCCCAGATCTAGTCCATCACAATGTCTTTTTTTCTGATGTAAAAAATTCAGAGTTTTATGACATAAAAAAGGGCAAAATGCCAGTTGATCCATCTATTTATATTTGCGCTCAAGATCGTGGTAAAAATGCACCATACCCCACTACAGAGCGCTTTGAGATAATTTTAAACGCTCCACCAGTCTCAAGGAGAAAGTCTACCCCAGAGGATTATGAAAAATGCAAAGAAATAACATTCAAGCGGCTGGAAATGTTTGGCCTGAACTTTCAATTAAATCTGAAAAGAGAGAACTTAACAACACCTCAGGACTTCGAGGAACTTTTTCCAGCATCGGACGGGTCACTCTACGGTCGGAGCCCTCACAGCCTTCTGGCGACTTTGAAACGCCCGAAATGCGTGACTTCCCTACAAAACCTATTTCTCGTGGGAGGCGGAGTACACCCCGGAGCAGGAGTTCCAATGGCAACGCTTTGCGCCCAGCTAGCAGTCGAGGAGATGACAAAGGACCAAACTTCAATATTGACGTTCCCCCAAATGGCTACGCATGGTGGTACATTGACGGAATCGACCCGATAAGTGGAAAAGCTATTTCAATTATTGCGTTCATCGGTTCAGTATTTTCGCCATGGTATAAGTGGTCAGGAAGAAAAGCTCCGCAGAACAACGTTTGCATAAATGTCGCCACTTATGGCCCTGGAGGTCGGTTTACTATGACTGACCGTGGAAGTTCAGCATTGCAACAATCAAAACACAGCCTGACAGTTGGGCCATCTTCAATGATTTGGGATGAGGCAGAACAAAGTTTAATTATATCCATTAATGAATTCAGTAGCTTACCTATCATATCGCATATGAAGGGGACAATTATTGTGAAGCCAAAGTCGGTCACTGATGTAGAGCTACCATTGACGTCGACGGGCACCCATATTTGGAGACCGTTCGCCCCAACGGCAGAAATTGAAGTAGATCTAAATAAGGACGGATGGAAATGGTCTGGACATGGCTATTTTGATGCAAATTTTGGAACTCGCGCACTTGAGCAAGATTTTAACTACTGGACGTGGGGTCGGTTCCCCATTTCAGGCGGAACAAAATGCTTTTACGATCTCGAATTTGTGACGAATCTTCTAAACCTCGGCAGATCAAAAACATGCTCGATGCACCATTTTACAGTAGGGCAGCAGTTGAAACAACTCTAGATGGGGCCAAAACTACAGGAGTTTTCGAAGCTTTAGATCTTCATCGTTTCCGGAACCCTATAATTTTAGCAATGCTCGCTGTACGAGTTCCTCGACGCAGGCGTTGGACATTTAAGTAGGGAATTAATTTAGCCTAAATACAGCAGCATTTAGTGTCGCGGCGAATGCTACCCAGGCTAAATATGGCAAAAACAGAACTCCTGCCAATGATGAATATAACCAGAAGACGCATGTGGAAATCAACACAGAGACTAATAAAAAAAGTATAATCATTAAACCGAGTTTTATATTCTTTAATCCAAAAAATACAGGCGTCCACAAAGTATTTATAGCAATCTGGAGCGCCCATAATGCTAATGCAGAGCCTGAATTCTCAAGATTTGCCAAAGTTGCTCCACTATAGGACATGAGTATGTAAAGAATTGGCCAAGCAACAGGAAAAATCCAATTAGGTGGAGTCCACCTTGGCTTATTTAAATCTGAGTACCACTTTCCTGGAGGGAAAAGTGATCCTGTTAGGCCCGCAGCCATACAAGCAAATAAAAAAATCAGAAAATCTATCCAGAACATATTGTTTCATCTTCCCAAAAACTATCTTGGCTAGGCGCGATAATGCTCAAGGTCTCTTTGGCGAAGTTGCTCTAGTATTGAGATAAAACGGTCACTCCAATCAAAGCCATCAAGCTTCTTAACTTCAGCGGCATCAACAAGAAATTTTGTTTGTTCTAGAGGCTGGGCATAACGAGTAGCGGGGCCTGGTAACATCAAACTAGCACCCGCCTGTGCACAAGATAATAAAAGTAATCCTACCTTTTTTGTCCGCGACGTCTTAGCCCGAAGAGTGATACTGTCATATTTATTGTTTCGAATTTCCTGTCCAATTGCTGCGTAAATGTGACGCGCAGAAAACATGGCTGGCCTGACAGCTCTTGGCAGGCAAACGATCCCAGATTCTGAGCGTTGATATAAAATTTCTGCTTTTGATAGTAACCGATGCGCTAACTCCCTTATTTCGGGTGTTGGAGCAGGAGCCTTTAAAAAAGAATTTGGGTTTACACCAACCTCTTTCATCCAGTTTAGAGGGATATATAAACGTCCTTCCCGAGCATCTTCCCCAATATCACGAGCAATATTGGTAAGTTGCATCGCAACACCTAAATCACATGCACGTGCCAGAACATTAGAGTCCCGCTGCCGCATAATAACGCACATCATCACGCCAACAGCCGAAGCTACCCTAGCAGAATAAGCAACTAGTTCGTCGAACGTGTTATAACGACGCTCCATCGCATCCCAAACCAAACCTTCAATTAAGGCTTCCGGCAAGGCACGTGGCATCTGCGTTTCCTCAACCATTCTTGCAAAAGCTCGATCCATTGGAAGATTTCTAGGCTTGCCAGAATAAACCTGTTCTAACCTTTCGACTAAGTCATAAACAGAGGCGGATTTATCTTCCTTTAGATCAACTTCATCATCAGCTAAACGACAGAAAGCATAGAGCGCCAAGCACGAATTACGGACCACACGCGGTAGTAACCGAGACGCTGCGTGAAAACTGAGAGAGCCATTTTTAATCGCATTTTCGCAATAATCTAAATCTTCCTGGCTATTGGACATTCTATGAGCCTCCAATCACTGGATCTGTAACAAGCTGCGCTAAAACTTCGGATGACGTAACAACGCTTGGAATGCCCGCACCCGGGTGAGTTCCTGCACCAACAAGATAGAGGTTTTCAATTTCTTCACTAATATTGTGTGGCCTGAACCAGGCCGATTGAAAAATACGAGGCTCAAGAGAAAACCCTGCTCCATATGGACTTAGGTAGCGTTTCTCAAAATCCTCAGGAGTTAGTACGTGCTCCGCAACGACTTCACTGGAAAAACCAGGGATTGTCTCTTCAAGCACTTCGCGCATTTTATTTTTATAAATTTCTAATTCTTTACACCAGTCGACAGGAGTTGATGTTTTGAGATTTGGGACCGGAGACAATGCATAGAAACAATCGCTCCCCTCTGGCGCAACGCTGGAGTCCGTTATTGAGGGACGGTGAAGATAAATTGACATGTCATCAGCTAAATAACATCTATCAAAAATATCACTTAATAATCCACGATAACGAGGCCCATTAATAATTGTGTGATGCCCGACGTCCTGCCATTTTTTTTTCGTATTTCGAGTACCAAAATACCAAACAAAAAGACCCATTGACCAACGCGATTTTTTTAATTTGTTTCTCGACCAACGCCGCTTTTTGTGAGCTGGAAGAAGTTTGTCATAAGTCCAGCCAGGATCCGCATTAGAAACAACAATGTCAGCGTTCAGGTTAAGCCCATTTTCTAATATAACTCCATCAGACTTATGATTATTAACGCTTATCCTCGCAACATTTGAATTTAATAATACCTGCCCCCCCTGCTCTTTAACAACATTAGCCATCGCATCGGCTAGAGCCTGAACGCCACCTTTGACGTAGTGGACACCAAAAGCTTTTTCCAAATGACTTACTAAAATATACATGGAGGTTACATTTCTTGGATCGCCTCCAATGAATAGTGGATGGAAGGACAACGCCATCCTGAATTTAGGGTCTTTAACTCGAGCGGATACATGGGCATATACAGACCTATCCGCTCTTAACCTTATGAAGCCCGGTAGTTCCTTCACTAAATCCCAAAGCTTGTTCATGGGTTTTCTACCCAAACCCTCGAATCCAAAAACGTAACGCTTTTCACAATCGTCAAGAAATTTAAGGTAACCCTTTAAATCTTGCGGAAAATTCCGGGTCACTTCAGCAAGCATATCTTTTTCATCTCGCCGCACCTGGAAACGCGATCCATCCTGCCATCTAATCTCATAAAAAGGATCTAATGGGACTAAATTAACATCTGCACTAAACTCTCTCCCGCAATCCGCCCAAAGTTTTTCAAATACCTGCGGAACTGTAAGTATTGTCGGACCTAAATCAAATCTAAATCCATTTTTTGTAACTGATGAACCCCTGCCACCAACGCGATCCAATCGATCAATTATAGTTACAGAATAGCCTTTAGCGCCCAGTCGCATTGCTGCAGACAAACCTCCGAGGCCAGCCCCTATTACAACGGCAGACGATTTGGCATGCGACACCAGAGGTATCTTAAGATTTGGCTCCAAACGTGTCATATTAAATTGACAATACATCTGTCCATTTTATTTTACAATAGATGTCTTTTGTGTTTCACTACCGGCAAGCCCTGCTCTATTTTTTTAACTGGAGGCATATTATACAGACGGTAACCATAAGCCTTTATCGTTTTGACGGGGTAATGCGCCAAATGTGGGCATTTGCTATGATGGGACTTGCGAGGCAAAAACTTAAAAATTTAAATAATTTACGCTTCTGGAAGCTATTAGGTTCAGGAACGGATCAAGGATTCACTCCAATCCCAAATTTTGGTGTATATGCAATTCTCTGCGTTTGGGATACAGCTGAGGAGGCGTATGATTTTACAAATAACTCAAAAGTATTTTCAAGCTATAAATCACAATCCATAGAACATGCCACAATTTATATGGAAGCAGTTTCATCTCGTGGGAAATGGTCTCATACAGAACCATTTTTGGTTCATTCTAAGGATATAGAGGGGCCAATTGCCATTTTAACCCGCGCTACAGTTCGTTGGACAAAACTAATAAATTTTTGGAAGCAATCGCCCTCAATTAGTGAGCGAATAGGGAATAATACAGATGTTTTATTCAAGGTTGGGTTGGGAGAGGTGCCATTGCGCCAGCAACTAACTTTTTCAATCTGGCCAAACTTGGGCTCGATGAAAAAATTTGCTCATGTGAGCGGGCCCCATCGTGAAGCTATTGATAAAGTCAGAAGTGGAAATTGGTTTAAAGAAGAACTATACGCCCGTTTTCGCGTAAAGAAAATTGAAGGATATTGGCCTGCTCTTGGCAAACTAAATAATCAGGAAAAATATAGATGAATACACCCTTTCCATTTACGGCAATAGTTGGCCAAGATAATATGAAGTTAGCGCTGGTTCTTACTGCCATTGATCCAAAGATTGGCGGCGTACTAGTGTTTGGAGACAGAGGCACTGGAAAGTCCACTGCTATAAGAGCTTTTGCTGATCTGTTACCACCAATAAGAGTAGTAACTGGATGTCCGATAAACTCAGAGACCCATGCAGATGTACCTTCTTGGGTAGATACAACGACAAAAAAAACAGAAAAAATAAATACTCCAGTGGTTGACTTGCCACTGGGCATTAGCTCCGACCGTATAACTGGCGCTCTGGATATAGAATTTGCTTTAGTTGAAGGAATAAAGAGGTTTCAAACTGGCCTACTTGCGAAAGCAAATCGCGGGTACCTTTATATTGATGAAGTAAACCTATTAGAAGACCATCTTGTCGACTTATTATTGGACGTAGCACAATCCGGCGAGAATGTTGTGGAACGGGAAGGTTTATCAATCCGACATGCATCTCGGTTCATTTTAATCGGCTCGGGAAATCCGGAAGAAGGAGAGCTAAGACCTCAGCTTCTTGATCGGTTTGGGTTATCGGTTGAGGTTTTGACACCGGATACGGTCAACGAGCGTATTGAAGTTATAAAAAGAAGAGATGACTACGATAAACACCCTGAGGAATATGCGGCAACTTGGGACAAAGAAAACAGAAAACTCCGGAACAAAATCCAAAAAGCCAGAAAAAGCCTCGGTTCAATCACTGTGGACAGCAAAATTTTGGAACATTGCGCACAAATCTGTATAGACTTGGGTAGCGACGGTCTTCGAGGAGAGCTTACCCTAGTCAGAACGGCAAGAGCATTAGCGGCTTTTAATGGTAAAGAACGTGTGGATGTCGGGCATATAAAAACAATTGCTCCAATGGCGCTAAGTCATAGACTGCGAAGAGACCCGCTTGATGACGCAGGCTCAGGAACAAGGGTCGAAAGATCGGTTCAAAAAATTATAGGATAAAAATGCCAGAAGTTAACATGGACAGTGCTAAACTTGCTGAAATAGCTCTAAGTTTGTGTTCGTTTGCACCGCATGATTTTGGAGGTATAGTTTTTAAAAATGCCAGTGAAACACATACGTCCCATATAAGAAACCTATTTAAGTCAGGGGAAATAGATGCAACGGTCCTTCAACCTTTTTACACACTAAAGGATCTGACCGGTGGGATAGATGCTATCTCTACCATGTCGAGTGGGAAACTTGTTAAGCAGCCTGGGTTATTGGAAAAACTGGGATGGTTTATACAAGTCATGGGCGAGCGATTACCCTTAGAAAATCAAGCCGTAATGTGCAAACGGATAGATGAAAAAAAAATTGGTCCAGTCTTAATTTTGGATGAATCTCAACAGGATGAACCAAATGCGTTCCCCAAGATTTCGGATCGGCTCGCGTTCCAGGTTGACTTGATCAACGTGAGATATTGTGACTTTAAACCTGAAAAACCGTTAACACCTGACAGTAATACTTTTCGCGCGAAACTCACTAAGGACCAACAAAAAGCGCTTGTAATCTCAGCCATAAAACTTGGTATACATAGCATCCGTCCAGTATTAATGGCTCAAAAAGCCGCTCAAATTTTATCTTCTATCAACGGCCGTGAAGAAGTCTCAAACGGCGACCTAGAACTTGCTAGTGTGATGGTATTAGCTCACAGGGCCGTGATACTGGAGAGTATCGAACCCGATCAAACCGATGATAACATTCAGGAAAATAAAACATCTGAAAAGGATGAAGGTGATGAGTTAACTAAAGAAGATCAAACACGATTTTTACAAGATATGATTATTGAAGCTGTAAAAGCAAAACTCCCTGACGATTTGATAAACCAACTTAAGGTTACAAGCAAAGGAGTATCAAGGAGTAGCAAAACAGGATCCGGCTACAAGATAAAAGCCAAAGTGCGAGGACGTCCAAGACCATCCATTAATGGAAGGCCAAACGGCCAAGAAAGAATAGAAATTTTATCAACACTGCGAAATGCAGCTCCATGGCAAAAAATGAGAAAAGCACAAAAACCAGATCGAGAAGGAATAATAATACTTCCTGGAGACTTAGAAATCCAACAATTCGACGACAGATCCGAGCGAGTAATTATTTTCGTAGTTGATGCATCAGGGTCAGCAGCTGTGGCTCGATTAGCTGAAGCCAAGGGTGCCGTAGAATTAATGCTTGCAAATGCATATTCGAAACGAGATTTTGTTGCGTTAATAGGATTTAGAGGCCAAGTCGCAGAGATCCTCCTAGAGCCAACACGCTCCTTAGTTCAGGCAAAAAAGAACTTATCTTCTTTTGCAGCCGGGGGCGGTACTCCCTTAGCATCCGGTTTGGAAAAGGCGCTTAAAATGGCGGAACGCTCACGACAGAATGGCAAAACTCCTGTAATGGCCGTATTAACCGATGGGAAAGCAAACATAGATTTGGACGGAAACCCAGGACGCGACAAAGCAATTGACGATGCTCAAAAGATAACCAGCATAGCCCGAGACCTTAAAATTTCCGCAGTTTTCATCGATGTTGGTCGACAATCAAATCCAAAACTTCTCGATTTGGCACATAAAATGGATGCAGAGTATATAAATCTACCTAGAGCGAACGCGAAAGACCTTTCTCAATCGCTCAGAACCTCCTTGGAAAAAGCGTGACCGTAATTATACCAAAATGGTGGCCAAATAGATCGAATTCCGAATTTATAAAGTCAGAAAATTACAATTGGCACATTCAGAAATTTGGCTCTACCGGTAAAAAGTTATTGCTTATTCACGGGACCGGCGCATCGTCACATAGCTGGTACCCTTTGATTCAGAATCTTAACTTGGAGTTTGAAATATTATGTTTGGATTTGCCAGGACACGGTTTTACTCGGGCATTTGCAAAGCAAAACAAACAACTAGTAACCATTGTAGATCAAATTTCTTATTTATTAAGAAAACTAGACTTTTATCCCAATATAATCATAGGTCATTCCGCAGGCGCTGCTGTAGCATATGAGCTAGCAAAAAAAATTGAAACAGAACCAAATACAATAGCTATTAATGCTGCATTTGGCCAATTTTCAGGATTAGCGGGCTTAGCTTTTCCCTATTTTGCAAAACTCGCTGCTTCTACAACCATTCCAGCAAGATTTTTAAACCTACTTGCAAGCAGAGAAGAAATCGTCAGAAAATTACTTGCTAGTACGGGCTCCACCATTCCAGAGCAGCAAATAAAATGCTATCAATATCTTTTTAGTAATCCCGACCATGTAGATGGAACGCTGCAACTAATGGCGGATTGGGATCTTGGAAATTTTTTGGATCGACTACCTGAAGAAACTTCACCAATTCATTTTTTGGTTGGAGATAAGGATGAAACTGTTCCGCCCCACATTTCTAAAAGTTGGGACCAGTTGATGCCAAACTCGTCACTTACAAAATATAGGGGGCTAGGACACCTGCTACACGAGGAAGATCCCAGCGCCGTTTCATCCATATTAAAAAGAAATAGCTTCTAAGTCTGCTTTAAAATAAATGGGTGGGCTATTCAGAAACCGAGAGCAAATATGCCCAAATATTGAGAACATCAGCTTCTTTCTTTGATAAATTCTGTGGTGTTTCCCCAAGCGCAGCCAAGCTCTTTCCATATTTGAAGCCGTCAACGCTTCCTGCTGTTCTTCCAGAAATACCGTAGAGATTTGGACCGGTCTTACCGCCCTTTACAATTGTGTTTCCACCGTCATCCACGATCATATGACAGGATTTACACTTATTAAATGCCTTCTTGCCTTTGGTAGCATCTCCGGCTGCAACTGCACCAGAGGCCATCATGGTTGCGACAGCGCAAATGTTCAAAACTTTTTTCATATAATCCTCCACTATTCCACAAAAGAAACTTAGTGCTCGTTGTATAAAGTCAACATAAAGTGATATATTACGCAACGGCCCTTGATACAGCACATTGCTTCCAGAGTGTACTAAGTGCAAAGATCAAGTTTTCTATATCGATATCAGAATGAAGTGGTGATGGTGTGAACCGTAATCTTTCTGTTCCTTTCGGGACTGTTGGATAGTTTATAGGCTGTACATAAATACCATACTCATGCATCAAAATATCAGATATCTGCCTACATTTTATTGGATCTTTGATCATGACGGGAATAATGTGTGAGGAATTTTCCAAGTGTGGAATCCCAGCTTTGTCTAACCCTGCCCTTAATTTTGCAACCTGCTCTCGCTGACGTAATCTTTCCTTTTCGGAAACCTTTAAGTGAGCTACTGAAGCGCGCGCACCAGCAGCAATGGCTGGTGGAAGAGCTGTAGTGAAAATAAATCCACTAGCAAACGAACGAATGAAATCACACAAGTGATGAGATCCTGTAATATACCCACCTAATACACCGAAAGCCTTTCCCAGTGTGCCTTCAATTAATGTTATTCTGTCTGATAGCCCAAGTTGTTCAGAAACTCCTCCACCCCTGGGCCCATAGAGACCGACAGCATGCACCTCATCCAGATAAGTCATTGCCCCATGCTTTTCCGAAACTTCCACAATTTCTTGCATCGGGCAAATATCTCCATCCATGGAATAAACCGACTCAAACGCTACGATCTTCGGCCGGTCACGGTCTAGAGCGGCTAGTTTTCTATCCAGATCCTCAGGGTCATTATGTCTCCAAATAACTTTCTCAGCTCTTGAGTGCCTTATGCCTTCAATCATACTAGCATGGTTCGATGCATCAGATAGTATAACAGCCTTAGGCAAACGAGAGCCCAAAGTACTTAACGCAGCCCAATTAGACACATATCCAGAAGTAAACAGAAGAGCAGCCTCTTTGTTATGAAGATCTGCAAGTTCCTTCTCTAAAAGTAAATGATGATGATTAGTACCAGAAATATTTCTAGTGCCACCTGCACCACATCCACATGAGTCGATAACATCCTTCATTGCATTTTGTACAATTGGGTTTTGTCCCATTCCAAGATAATCGTTAGAACACCACACTGTAACTTCTTCTGGCGCATTATCATCATAACTTTTAGCCTTGGGAAAGGCGCCTGACTGACGCTCGAGTTCTGCGAAAATTCTGTAATTGCCTTCCTCTTTTAACTGATTGAGTTGACTGGCAAAAATTGCATCATAGTCCATGGTAATCCTTTCGACGAAAGTGGTCTTCTTTTTGTTTCTCTTGAGGTAACATCCAACGCCAGAGCTTGGCATCTGGAATGGGTAAAACCATTACCCAATGTTCTAAAAGTGCCATAGCCGTTAGAGACGATAGCAACGTAAAGCCTATTATATCATTAAGCGAATTCACTGATAACAAACGTTCAATCCAGCAACCTAATGCGAAGGTTAGAATTGTAACTGATAGAGGAAAAAACCAGTTTAAAGCTGATATTTTAAAATGGCTTGTGAGATGAGATAAAGTCGCCGGTACAAATTCTACATTTATTCTTGGTACACCGAAAAACAAATTCAACTTGGCGCATATCCTAGCAAAATATAATATTACAAAAGTGCAAAGACCAAACATATTCTCAGCTGACCAACATAGATAGAAAATTGAACCAAGCGCTATAAGGAGTGCTATCTCGTGATAAGCTAGTGTCCCCCATGCTCTGATAAACCTCTCGGCATTTGTAACATTTGAGGGACAATTTGATGTATTTGGCCCAGTTATTACTCCAATCAAGAAAACATATTCGAGCCAACCCCAAACAAGCACAGCTCCAAGAAAAGAGAGGTAAACTGCCATTACTGAAACTAACTGTGACGAGTATTGAATCAATATACTCCCAGCTACAAGAAAGGGTAGTGAACATAGCGCATAAAGTCTTCGAGAGCGAAAACTGGAACCGTCTGAATAGCGGACAAGAAGCAAAATAATGCCAGTGAAGAACCACCAGCTAAATAATGCTACAAGGCATGCTATAACAATAGGGTTTGACATTAGTAAGCAGGCTCCAACCGTGTAACCGACGGAACAGAGTGTTTTTTACTCGGCACTGTGAACAACATTACAAATGCGAAACCAGCTCGGATACTGGAAGTTAATTGCGCTAACTTACTGCCCTTGGCCTTCGCATCCGCGAGATCTTGATTTGCCTTTTGTATGCTTAACAAACCTTTTTTCCAACGTGGGTGGTCAATATCAAGAGTTATAGGAAAAATCTGTTTGCTAAGCTTAGACGTTTTCGTGAATACTTCATGGGCATACCAATCCGGATCTACACCCAATGCCGCATGGAAAGCTGGTCGCTGATGATCTCTTATATACATAGTTGCGTAAACTGCGGTAAGAAAAAACTTTATCCACCATACATTTACCCCTCTTGTAAGTTTTGGATCAGCTTTCATTAGTAAAGCGAATGCTTCTCCATGTGAAAATTCATCATTGCACCATTCCTCGAACCACTTGAAAATTGGATGAAACCTGTGCTGAGGATTTTCCTGAAGATGTCGAAAAATTGTAATATAGCGAGCATATCCAATTTTTTCCGACAAATAAGTCGCGTAATAAATGAACTTGGGCCTAAAATAGGTATATTTCTTTTTTTGAGTTAAGAAACCCAGATTAACAGCAACACCAGCCTCTCGTAGAGCATCATTGATGAAACCGGCATGCCGAGCCTCATCTCTGGCCATTAGCTGAAATAATTGAGTAATTTCTTTGTTAGATCCGCGTCGTTTCATTTCTTTGTATAGGACACAACCAGAGAATTCGGCGGTGCAGGAACTAATCAAAAAATCTATAAATTCTTTTTTTAATTGCGGCTCCATATTATCCCAGTCTACCTGGTCCCAATCATCATTTTTCTTAAAGTGGCCCTTATTTGGATCACTAAGCATCCTTTCTATCAATGGATCCCACTCTGATTTTATGTGGCTTACGTCTACTGCATCGAGTTCATCAAAGTCTGTTGTGTAAAATCGAGGAGTTAGTAGGGTATTTTTCATCGCCACTTCAGTAGCCATATTGCTATCCAAAGTTTCTTGAATAGCTAAAGCCTCCTCAGCGGTCGTCGCGTCTGCACTGTGCTTATTCATAATGTTGCCTCCTCAGAAAAAGAAAATTCGCATAGCTCCATCACCTCAAGATCTCCGGTGGCACGTGTCCAAAGTCGCTCAATGAAACTCGCCCTTAAAATTATCGCGCTGCGATCTTCTGTAACAACTTCACCAAAAGGCGCCATTATTTCTGGCCCCTCAACCAGCACTTCATCTCCTGGGTGCACCACTGCTCCATTGTTAAATCGTACATGGGCATGGAGACTTTCAAACTTGTGACTGATTTCTACTGTACAAGGTACTTTCTCTCTTTCTCTAGTAAATATTCCCACTTTATTCCCCTTTCTTTGCTTTGGCTAAAAGCATGGCAAAAGCGCGAGAATTATCCGCGCCAAATCCCATCAAGTCCGCTTGCCATGCGGTCGATGGATCATAGACAGAAATTCGCCCATTCTCTCTCCAGATTACTTCTATAGGCGCATTTAACTCTACGCCTTGTTTCTTACGTTCATACTCAACAGCACGAGCTACACCGGCTACAAAGCCACCTTCCTCACCACTTAAATTTGCAAGTAGGACACCTTGGGAATTTAGAACTCTCACAGCACCACTTCTCTCGCTGAAGAGGTATAAAGAAGCTTTGGCCACAACTTCTGACTGGGGCGGTGTGCCGACAAGAGACAATCCACTTACTCTCGCAACACTGACTGCAAGTAATACAAAAACTACCAAAGCAAACATCAGTCGAAGCATTGCCTTAGGGATTTTTTCCGGCTGTCGGTTTTGCATAGCTGTATTGCTCATTTCTTCACCTAATTCACGACCATACCCACCCTAGGAGCATTGGGCTGGGATTGGTTTTCCTTCTCAATTATTCTTGACTTTGCGGCTTGACCCAGAATTGAAGAAACCTCATCAATATCGGCTATGCATCTCAAGGTCGGCTGAGGTTTACGAAAATACCATGCTCTCGCGTGAGGCCACAGCACAAAGTAAGAAAACTTTGCATGACCCGCAGTTTCTAAAGCGATATTGCCAAAACCACCTCTTTTTTTCGCCACTGCAGCGTTATCAATTTGTGTGAAGGGCAAGTTCAATGTAACCGTAAGAGCAGCACCAATTCTCATAGCTACTCTTTTATTTGTTATTGTATATAAAGTCGCCCTTGCTTGAGTATATCCAACTATGCAGAGCAAGAGCCCTACAAAACCACCGATAAATAGAAATGGTATACTTAAAGAGAGTGAAGTTCCTAACGGCATATAATCAATAATCGTTAGGAATCTCCAAGCTGCCAAAACACCAAAATATCCGATGACCCACCACAGTTTAAGCGACTCAATAGTTAAACGCCACCAATTTGGACGACCTTGCCATAATATTACTTCTCCTTTGGGCAGAAGTTCTGGCAACCCCTCAATTGGTTCTACTGCAAAATCATCTTCCGACATTTTAGCCCTCCCATCAGTCTTCCTATAGTTGCGGTTCCAAGCGCTCGGAGGATGCATAGAGATGGCCTCCAGCGTAATACGCTGAAATTTTCTCTTCCTCCAAAAGAGTCACTTGATTAGGTGATTTGTGTTTTGGAACATCACTAAAATGTGATCCAAAAATAGACTTTATCGTCACACGGTCAGAATGAATTCTAGCCAAGGTCATTGGAACAAGGCGAGTACCGTCTCCATGAGATGGGGATAATTCAATTTCGAGGTATCGAATGAGTTGCTCAGGCTCATCCACCCACATATCGGAAATTTTTCCAACTATCGCACCATCACCGGCCTCGACAGGTAGATCTCTCGGATCACGACCACTTGAAACGGAAAATTGGCCATTGGCAGACATTGGAATTATTTTAGGATGACCATGAGCATCTAACTCAGGAACGTCCCTTCTCGCAACCCAAGAAGCTGGACCCACGCCATCTTTCATCGGATCGCCAGTCGGTTCAAGCGGATAACCATTAGCCTGACTAGTTTGCTTAAGCGCAACCTTACGATTTTCTCCATTCGCGTTCGGCACACTTACTTCACCGCGCCCATGAGGTAATTTGAATGTCTTTGGATCTGGCACAGGATACATTCCCTGATTGGGCGCAGCGGTTCCATCATCATTTTCCATGGGATAACCTTCCCGCATGTTCTCCCGCTGGATATAAATGATCAAAAGAGCGAAAAATATCCAGAAAAGCCAAATAGCAGCACTTGCTAGATCAAAATTTGCAAAAAATGTAGTAGTCATTATAGTTTCCTTTCTAGGGTCACTTTGATCACATCGGGAAATCCGCAAGCCGAATACCGGCGGACCCCTGATCAGTTTTTGAGGCAATACCCTGCCCTTGCCTAATTAATGGAAACAGAACCAATAATGTGACAATGAGCAAAGCAATCTCGCTATGATAAACAAATGAATATCCCGTAGCAGGCGTGGCGAGCGCCTCTCCCCATGCACCACGCATTGCGTGGTAATTAATTAAGTCTCGTAAGAAACCTCCTAATGCAATTGATATACCGGCTGCTGTAGCCTGAGCTGCACCCCAAGCACCTATTGCTAATCCGCGACCCGCTATACCAGATATTGGAATTGTCATCGCTAAAATCAAAGTAGCAACGGAAAATAATCCAGCGCCAAAACCGATTAATAAAGCTCCAATAAAAAATAATACCGCTGATCCCCATGGTGCAGAAAAGATTACTGTTGGAAATGCAATTAGACCTACTAATAAACCTCCTCGCATCAGTCTTGTTGAATCCCCATTTCGATCTAAACGGTGAGCTGCATATGCCAAACCAAGCAATGCGCCTAAGGCCCAAGATGCAGTAAGCCAAGTTGTTTTACCCACACTAAGACCTAACACCTCGCCTCCAAATGGCTCCAGCAAAACATCTTGCATGTTGAAAGCGATTGTCCCCAAAAACACAACACAAATGAGTCGAGCAGTTTGGCCACTTTTGATAAGATCTGAGAAAGCTTCTCTAAAAACTGGTTTTGGCAGTAAGCGGTCCTCCTTGTTCATTGGTTTGATACTTTCCTGCTTCCAAAGTGCAACAAGATTAAGGAGAAGCCCCACTATCGCAGCACCTTGAACAACCCGTATCAGTAATAAACTTGTGAAATCTCTAAGCAACCAACCTATAATCAGCGCGGATATACCCATGCCGACAAGAAACATCACGTATAATAATGCCACTACCCGCGGACGATTTTCATCACTAGCTCGATCACTCGCTAACGCCAAACCTGCTGTTTGGGTCATGTGCAGACCGATACCTGTCATAATAAATGCCAGCGCAGCTAGAACTTCACCTGCCCAGCTTGGACCCAAGGTTTGATCACCAGACAAAACCATGAGGGAAAATGGCATAATAGCTAATCCACCCATTTGCCATAGTGAACCAAACCAAAGATATGGCACGCGCTTCCACCCTATAGCGGATCGATAATTATCTGATCTGAAACCTAAAAGAGCCCTAAAAGGCGCGATAAGCACAGGCAAGGCTATCATGCTAGCAACGATGAGAGCAGGTACACTAAGCTCGACAATCATTACACGGTTTAATGTACCCAAGAGCATGACGCTCGCCATACCGACAGATATTTGGAATAGAGATAACCTCAACAATTGACCAAGCGGAAAATCTGAACTCGCTGCATCTGCAAATGGCAGCATCCGCCGCGTAATATTTGGTAAAAGACGAGGTGACCGATTTTTCATTTTCGACACCCAATTGCATGTGATATATAGAAGCCACAGTTAATGATCCCGAGATCACTCAATTCCAATTTCCCGTTAAATTCTCTTTCAATTGACTTTAGGGAGTGCGGTACCATAACTGGCGAGCGGTCGCCTTTTGGAGCTAGTTTGCCAATGTACCACATGAGCATTAAGAGCATGGTTTTTGGTGCTAATGTAAAATAAATAGACTCGGATACTCTTGATGATAACTCAAGTAATAGCGCCCGAAGATCATTCCTTCTGTAGTAAATCAAACTATCCATAGCGATTACATAATCAAACTTACCGAGCTCACTACTGACCATGTCTCCTGCTACAAACTCTATGTTTTGATGAAGATGATCCGGAATTCTGGATCTTGCTACATTTAAGAGCGACGGACTTATATCAGCCGCTACTACTTGGCACCCACGCAAAGCAAGTTCTTCACTAAGTTGACCCGTACCACATCCCGCATCCAGAACTCTCGCTCCAGATAAATCCTTTGGAAGCTGTGAAATTAGCTTTGTTCGCATTTGATTACGGCCATCACGAACAGATTGACGTATACGAGAAACCGGCGCCGTGGAAGTCAAGCGCTCCCAAGTCTTTAGGGCCGTTTTATCAAAATACGTCTCTACACGTGAAAGTGTTTGATCATAATCCATTAATCAAATCCCAATAATTCAAAAATATCCCTATCTTCCATAGGTGCGGGCGCTAGGGGCTCAGTTCCATTCCATAATGTCTCTGCCAATTTTATGTATTCTGACTGTACAGCAACAACCTCTTCATCCGCATCCATTTCGAATAAAGTTTTCTTTTTCAGACGAGAGCGCCGGATAACATCGGCATCTGGCATATGAGCAATGCGGCTAAATCCCACCGTTTCACAATACCGATCAATCTCATTTGTTTCTCGAGATCTATTAGCGACACAGCCTGCAAGCCGGACCTTATAATTGTTAGACTTGGCCTGCACCGCAGCAATAATTCGATTCATGGCATAAATACTGTCAAAGTCGTTAGCTGTGACAATTAAAGCTCTATCTGCATGCTGTAATGGAGCAGCAAATCCACCACATACTACGTCTCCCAGAACGTCAAAAATCACTACATCAGTATCATCCAACAAATGATGTTGCTTGAGAAGTTTAACAGTTTGGCCAACCACATAGCCACCACAGCCCGTTCCAGCCGGCGGTCCGCCAGCCTCCACACATTTTACTCCATTAAATCCCTCAAAAACAAAATCTTCTGGCCGCAACTCCTCTGGATGAAAATCAACTTCCTTCAGGATATCAATAACGGTGGGTACTAACGAGCCTGTTAGAGTAAACGTACTATCATGTTTAGGATCACACCCAATTTGCAAAACTCTTCTACCCAGTTTTGAGAAAGCCGCTGACAAGTTCGAACTAGTCGTGGATTTTCCAATGCCACCTTTGCCATAAACTGAAAAAACCTTTACTCCATCTATACTTACACCAGCATCTTGATGTACTTGCACGGAACCTTCACCATCCATCCCACGCAATTGTGGAGCTTCTTTATCTAATGGGCTCATTATCGATGCCTTTCATTTTATACTTCGTTTCAGTCATTGTGCAGCAATGCCTTCCATTCTATCTTCGAGCGACTCCGCCGCATTTTGTAATGCTTCGATTGTTTCGGCATCTGGGCTCCAGTAGGAACGCTCGTTTGCCTCCAAAAGCCTATTTGCCATTCTAGAACTTGCAGTAGGATTTAAGTCTGCAAGACGATTACGCATCTCTTCATCAAGAACAAAAGTTTCACTTATTCTTTGATAAACCCAAGGCTCCACTTTACCCGTGGTGGCCGACCACCCCATTGTATTTGTTACGTGCGCCTCAAGTTGACGCACACCCTCCGCGCCATGCTCAAGTAAAGCTTCATAAAATTTTGGATTTAGGGAACGCGAACGAGTTTCAAGCGCGACTTGATCAGATAATGTGCGGATTTTACCTGATCCTTTGGTATGATCTGAAATATAGACTTCAATCTGTTCGCCACCGCGCGCCCTCTTTACGGCTCTAGAAATACCCCCAAGAGTATCAAAATAATGATCTACGCTAGTGATACCTAATTCGACGCTTTCTAAGTTCTGATAAGCAATTTCGACGTTAGATAGCGCTGATTGAAGCAATTTTTGATTTTTTTGTGGCTTATCTTCGTCATCAAAAGATGAACTATCTACTAACTGGTTTACGTTCGATCCGTAAGCGCCCTCCGCATTCGAAAAAACTCGCAACGCAGCTGTTTCCAAATCTACACCCGTATTTTTCACATACTCCAGTGCATTTGCCCTGATATAGTTAACACTTGGATCTTCATTAGCAGATGCCGCTTTAAACGCGGCTTCAGCCAACATCCGAGTTTGCAACGGGAGTAAATCACGAAAAATCCCAGATAAGGTCATAATAACATCAATTCGCGGCCGACCTAACTCGGACAATTCAATTAAATCAGCGCCGCACAACCTTCCAAAACTATCAAAACGTGGTTTTGCACCTATAAGAGCAAGAGCCTGAGCAATTTGGGTTCCATCCGATTTAATATTGTCTGATCCCCATAAAACCAGGGCTAAACTTTTAGGGATGCCGTCATATTTATCGAGAAGCATTTGGGCCTGCTCAAATCCTTGCTTACAGGCAAATGTTGTTGGCATCCGAAACGGATCAAAAGCATGGATGTTTCTGCCCGTTGGAACAATTTCGGCAGATCTTACAAGGTCACCACCTGGCACGGGCGCTATATAATTAGCACCCAAAGCATTTAGAATGGCAGGAATTTCACTATTTAAACGTAAATCTTCGACCAAGCGTTCTTTACTGTCGGATGATGTACATCCGGAAGCATTTAAATAGTTTTCAACTTGATCATCACTCAACGGCTTACCTACTACGTGCAAACCTTCAGGTATTAATGCATCCTCAGTTTCTAAAAGTTTAACCCACAATTCCTCAATATTTTGATCTTTAAGATCCACAGCCTCGGCTTGCTCAGCAATTAAAAGCTCAAGCTCTTTGCGAAGCGGGTTTTCACCATCCATCTCACGCCAACGAACCAAACTATCTTTTAATTCTAGAAGACCCTTGTATAACCCACCACAGGTCAACGGCGGTGTTAAATGACTAATTATTGTTGCATTACTCCGCCGTTTGGCCAGACTTGCCTCAGACGGATTGTTACACGCATACAAATAGATATTGGGTAAATTACCAATTAATCTATCCGGCCAGTCTTTCCCGCTTAAGCCAGTTTGTTTTCCAGGCATGAACTCTAGGGCGCCATGCATACCAAAATGCAAGACAGCATTAGCGTCAAAATTTAGTTTTAACCACTGATAAAAAGCTGAAAAAGCATGCGTTGGAGCAAAGCCTTTTTCAAACAATAACCTCATGGGATCTCCTTCATAACCGAAGGTAGGCTGAACACCGACAAATACGTTCCCAAATGTCTTACCGAGTATAAAGACAGACTTTCCATCAGATTGTATTCTTCCAGGAGCTGGACCCCATTGCTCCTCTAATTCAGAAAGCCAAGGCGTATTTTTTACTATCCAATCTGCACTAACCTGGCCTTCTACATTTGCTTCTTGACCATATACTTTGGCATTTCCTCCTAATACCTCAGCCCTTAGCTCAGCACATGATTTTGGCATTTCTATTTCATAACCGGCATCCTTCATTGCCGTCAAAGTATTGAAAAGAGATTGGAAAACTTCTAAATAGGCAGCTGTACCAACGGCTCCGGCATTAGGTGGGAAGCCGAATAAAATAATAGCAATTTTCCTCCTAGAAACCTCCAAGCGCCTTAATTCTGCAATTTTTACTGCGCGGGAAATTAATGCATTGACCCTTTCGTTATATGGCAACATTGCTTTCGTCGTATCAGCATCTCCCCGCCTACCAGCGTACACAGTCGGCACGGTTGCTCCATCAAGTTCTGGAAGAGCAACAAGCATAGTTGTTTCTATTGGCCCCAACCCCGTTGATGAAACTTCCCATTGAGGCAAGGTTTGGAACTCAAGGGGATGCGCCGAGATATACGGGACATTCAGGTTTGAGAGAGTTTTTACTGCGGCATTTGTATCATTATATGCTGGCCCTCCAACGAGCGAGAAACCAGTAAGAGAAACCAGAACATCAATTAACGGCCCATCTGCGCCAATAAAATATTTTTCTATGGCTGGCCTACCATCCAAGCCACCAGCAAAAGCTGGTATAATTTTGACGTTTAAAGCCTCAAAACCTTCTATAACCTTATCATAATGTGCAGTATCACCACTTAAAACATAGGAACGCATCAATAATAAACCAATTGTTGCAATTGGCTTTTTGACTTCTGGAATATCAGTCAGATCTTCTGAAATACGACCCTTCAAATTTGGATGGTATACACCAACATTGGGATATTCTCGCGGCGGCTCCGCTTTCACACCTCGCCAACTATCAATATGTGAATATCGCGAAATTAAGAATCTGAGCATTTCCTCGATGTTTTCGTCTGTACCTCCTAACCAATACTGCATTACCAAAAACCAAGCTCGTAAATCTTGGGCTTTACCGGGTATATACTTTAAAATTTTGGGCAACCGGCGTAACATACGCATTTTTTTCTCACCGGTTTCGGAAGATGGTTTCGAAGAACCTCTTAATTTTTTTAATAGTGCTACCGCACCGCTTTCTGGGGCCTGCATATCCAGTGAGCCCATTCGAGTCAGTTTTACTAAATCAGCGTCACAAACTACACCGATCATCGCATCACACTTTTCTCTTCTAGCCTTTAACAACGGTAAAATTGGCTTGATATGGTCTTCTAGAAAAAGAAGATTTACAATTATTATATCTGATTTATCAATTGCGGTTTTGGTTTCAGCCAGGGCACTAGGATTTTCGCCCCATTCAGCGGCTGCAAAAATTGAAACCTCTAAGCCATCAAAGTCTTCCAACAGATTAGACCAGGCGCGCTTACAAGGCATTGCATTATGCGAATCCAATGTAATTATTGAAATACGGTATGATATTTTATCGGATAGTTTATCGAGGCGATTATCTAGCATAATGAGCCTTGGCCTCGTATAGTGTATCGATTGAAATTTCTAAAACACCTTTGTCAACGGCATATCTTTCAGTATTTCGCTTAGCTTTTCCACGAACAAAGAAGGGGATTTTCCGCAACTCTTTTTCAGCATCGCTCATCCAAATCACATGGGAGGATCCATTTTGAGGCGAAGCTTCTTCAACTATAGTTTCTTTTTCAATGGTTTTTGGCTGATGAGCAGCGTGATGGCTTGGACCGTTTGCATCCGAAAACTCAAAGTCTTCCCTAAACATTGTTAGTAAATGCTCTTCGAGTCCCATTACTAATGGATGCACCCATGTATCAAAAATTACATTTGCACCCTCTGGCCCCATCTGAGGAGAATAGCGGGCAGGAAAATCTTGGACGTGGACTGGCGCGGAAATGACTGCACATGGAATACCCAGTCGTTTGCCAATATGCCTTTCCATCTGTGTTCCAAGAATAAGCTCAGGCGCCAGCTCGGAAATTTTTGCCTCCACCTCAAGGTAATCGTCGGTAATAAGTGCTTCGAGGCCCAAAGATTTCGCAGCTGTCCTCACGGGGCGAGCCATCTCTCGATTAAAACAGCCTAAGCCAACAACTTCAAATCCGATTTCATCCGCTGCTATCTTTGCAGCTGCAATTACATGTGAACCATCACCAAAAACGAATACTCTTTTACCAGTTAAATATGTACTATCGACTGAGGCAGAGTACCAAGGCAATCTTGACTCAACTTTATTTTTCAAATCCGTTAGGCCAGTTACCTCTTCTATTTCACTGACAAATTGAGAAAGAGCGCCAACACCTATAGGAACAGTTTTTGTATATGGTTGATCTAAGTTCTTTTCCAGAAACCTACATGCACTTTCTCCCGTTTCTGGATACATCAAAACATTAAAATGAGCAGCCCCTAAATTTCTGATATCTGCAGGATTTGAGCCCATTGGAGCTACTACATTCACCTCAATTCCCAACTTTTGAAGAACTTTTTCAAGTTCTTCGACATCATCTCTGTGCCGAAATCCAAGGGCAGTAGGTCCGATTAAGTTACAACTTATATTTTCTGTCTTGGGCTGAGGCATTGCTAATTTTTTAACAATTTGGAAAAATGTCTCATCAGCACCAAAGTTTTCTTTTCTCTGATAGCTAGGCAATTCTAACGCAACGACTGGAATTGGTAGACCTAGCGCTTCAGCTAATCCTCCGGGATCGTCTTGAATTAGCTCTGCTGTACAAGAAGCCCCTACTAGCAATAGGTCTGGCTTAAATCGGTTGTAAGCATCCTCACAGGCAGACTTGAATAAACTTGCAGTATCGGACCCCAAATCACGCGCCTGGAAAGTAGTATAAGTTACGGGCGGTCTGTGATTTCTTCTTTCAATCATAGTAAATAATAAATCGGCATAGGTATCGCCCTGAGGTGCATGCAAAACAAGATGTACCTTTTCCATGCCTGTAGCGACTCTTATAGCTCCTACATGCGGAGGGCCTTCATATGTCCAAACAGATAGCTTCATTTAAGGGCCCACCTTGAGCAATTCTGCTCGTTTTAGGGGACGAGAAAATAAACTAGCCAGGTCAGCAGCCTGTTCATAAAAATGAATTGGGCTAAATACTAATTCTATTGCCCATTTCGTTGACAATCCTTTTGACTCCAACGGGTTTGCCAGCCCTAAACCACAAACCGTGAGGTCAGGACTATAATCGAAGACCCTATCTAACTGTTTATCAACATCCTGCCCCTCTGAAATTTGCGTTGTTGCTGGTAAGTCCTCTAAGTCTGCATGAACTAGAGATTTGTGTATAAAAGGACTGCCAACTTCTGTTAACTCCATTCCACATTCAGCGGCTAGAAAACGCGCCAATGGAATTTCAAGCTGACTGTCAGGGAAAAAGAAGACTGATTTTCCCCTCAGTCCATCAGCGACCGCTGCTACAGCTTGTTCCGCTCTCAATTTTGGCGCGGCCACCACCGTATCGAACTTAGCTTTTGAAATACCAAACCTCTCTGCGATTGCCCATAGCCACTTTGTGGTGCCTTCAGCCCCAAATGGAAAATTTGCACTTATTGGTTTTGCACCTCTACGAACCATTTCTTCATAGCTGGCACCCAAGAACGGCTGCACACAAATAAAGTGAGTATTTTTCCCAATAGAAACGTCATCATCAAATTTTACCTGAGGCAGCACAAAAACATTTTTCAATCCAAGCTGCTCCAAAAGACGCATCATTTGATCCTGGACAATATCAGGAAGTGCTCCCAGAACTGCCAATTGGGTCTTTTCGCTCGAAGGCAGCGAGCGAATCACCGCCTCTAAACAAGCGTCTTCGCCCTGGGTAAAAGTAGTCTCAATACCTGAACCCGAAAAATTAATAACATTTACATTAGGAAAATATTTTTCCGACAATTTTTCAGCCACTGTCGACAAATCCAACTTTATCACTTCAGATGGACATGAGCCCACTAGGAAAAGTCTTTTTATGTCAGGTCGCCTTGACAGTAATAGACTTACATTACGATCAAGCTCTTCGTGAACATCGGCCATCCCCGCTAAATCTGTCTCTTCAAGAATTGCTGTTGCGAACCTTGGCTCTGCAAAAATCATTACACCGGCTGCACTTTGAAGCAAATGTGCACAAGTACGTGAACCGACTACCAAAAAGAAAGCATCCTGCATTTTTCTATGAAGCCAAACGATTGACGTTAAGCCACAAAACACCTCATGCTGACCCCGCTCTTTGAGAATAGGCGCCTGAGCACACCCAAGTTGTGGTGCATCTTTAGGCATAGCTATCCCCCAGATTTGATTGAGTTTTTGCTGCTTTGAATTTCAATAGAAATTGACCAGCATTCACAATGTAGGCAAAGTAAGCCACCAATGCTAGTATCATAAGCGATTGTTCTGAAAGGTAGTTTGCCCAAAGAAAAGCAACATATGCCAAGTGCAAGAATATAACGAAAAAGCTTACAATATCTTCCCAAAAAAATGCTGGTGCAAGCAGATACTGACCAAAAACAACCTTTTCCCATATCGCTCCAGTGACCATTATTGTGAGTAGAAGCGTGGTCTTAACGAGCACTGAAATTGTAGCCAATCCATATCCATCACCGGTCCAAAGATACCAAATCACAAGGACTGTTGAAATTGCAAAAGCAATAAATTGAGTTGGCGCAAGTACACCCTGAATAAGGGTCCAGATGCTTTCATCACGTCGCTTTTTTTGCTCAGACGTGTAGAGTTGAGGCGGCTGCCTCGTCTCCCAATTTTGTTTCTGCATGGGTGTCCCCCAAGGCCGTTTTAAAGCAAGGATATTGCTCGGCAATACTGAATGTCAATTAAAAGTTACACTTTTTGATTAAAGAGTGTATACTAGTATTTACAGCTAATGTACGAACAACACTTATCTCGCGTTCGGAGCAAGCAAACATGACAAGACATTTTTTTAATCTGGCCAAGAAGTTTAGGCGGATAAATTTGACAGATCGCGCGCATTCTGTAACACTCGCCGTGGGACAATTAAGTGCGGATAGCGAGAAATTAGCCCCTCGGGAAACGCACACCGAAAGCGCTTCAATGTCGGACAGAGAAATACCGTCGACTTCAAAGAGCGATTTGAAACTGCAAATCGATGATTTGGCCAAGAGAGCTTTGTCCGGTGTTCGGCAGAAATTACAACCCAGTGAACAAACGAAGATTACTGAAACAGCCAAATGGCTAACACGCTACTGCGTATCGGGGAATTTTGATCTCGATTTGGCTCTTGACGCATTAGATCAAAAGCTAATTCCAGCAGAAATTATTATTGATTATTGCATACCTATGGCTGCGGAAGAATTGGGTGATGACTGGGTGGATGATTTGAAAGGTTTTGGCCAAGTGACCTTAGCGACTTCGCGGCTGCAAATGATTTTAAATAATGTGATTAATTATCAGAACAGCGAGTCCGAAATTGAATCTGCACATGGACTTATGCTCATAGTTTGTAAAGACGAGCAACACACACTTGGACCTTCGATCCTTGCTGATCAGCTACGAAGACGAGGGCATTCTGTTAAATTTCTTCACTCCGCAAATTCAAAAGAACTTATAACGCTATGTAAAGACCATATGTTCTCAGCGGTTCTATTCTCTTGCTCCGGCCACCACTCAATCGACTACATTACCAAAAGCATCAACTTGATTAAACAAGAGGTAGCGCAAAAACCCCTAATCTTTCTGGGAGGCAAAATTCTTGATCTTGAACCAGAAATTAAGGATAAAGTAGATGCAGATGGATTTTCTAACGATATCGATGTTGTTATCTCAAAAATAGAGAACTATAAGGCAAATGAACCTGCGTTTTATTTAAAAAATGGGGCTAGCAAATGAAGACTAGCGCAAGTACCTTCTGGGATTTTGGCTCAATACCAATGATTGAGCCAGAGTTTCTAGGAAACATCCTAGCGACATCATCAGATATTGCCGTGATGATAGATCTACAGGGCTCAATTAAATCAGTACTCGTTAATCAAAGCGAACAGTATTATGGTGATCTATCCCACTGGGAAGGGAAAAATATTACTAAATTCCTAACGATTGAGAGTGTGCCAAAATTTGAAAGGGCTTTAGAACAGCTCAATTCCGGGA
>LUQC01000037.1 GCA_001627925.1 Rhodobacteraceae bacterium REDSEA-S34_B6
CCCTAGATCGCTATTAATTCGTCCCAATAAATAAAGTTCTTGAAAAAATATATTAACATACTGAATTGGCTCCTATTATATGCTTCAACATTTGTTGCGGCAAGTGGTGCGGTGTGGTTTGCTGGAGATCTGAATGCCAATGGATGGATCGTGCCCAGCATTGCACCACCTTCCTGGCTATTCCCACCGGTATGGACAATTCTTTACATTTTTATTGCAACTAGTGCATTTAGGATCATCAATACAGAACCTCATTATTTGAAGGGTATAACTTACGCACTGTGGGCCCTACAGCTCTGCCTGAATACTTTATGGACACCAGTATTCTTTGGGGCCTATGATCTTTTTGGGGCGCTGGTGTTAATTTTATTCCTGTGGATCACGATACTTTGTTACACTGTAAGTTCGTACAAAATAGACAAGATAGCTTCATACTTGTTCATGCCATACCTTGCCTGGGTGTCATTCGCCACAGTTTTAAATTTTGAATACCTAAGAATTAACTAATCTGATTTATAAGGCACAGTTATGAGTCCGTCTTTCTTCCATCCAACGATCCCTGGTTTCAAGTGAGTTACATTCCTTAGACCGACTTGATTTACAAGAGCGTTACCTAAGGTACCTGTTCTATTTCCAGTCCTACAATAAAGGTAAACGGGAGTATTTTCATCTTCGATCAAAGGAAAAAACTTGCGCTGAAAATCAGGATGTAAAGCACCACTTTCTGTGAAGGCAGTAATTGTCTGTGCGCCTTCTAAAATGCCAGTTTCAGCCCACTCCTCTGGTCGCCTGATATCAATTATTAACTGACCTTTTTGCTGAGCATCTTTAAATTCTAACACACTTGCATGCTCTAGTTTTGGAGGATTATCCAAAGACAGGAGTTCTACCTCAAAGATTAACCGAGCGTTGGGTGGGATAGACCCTCCAGCTCCTCTTTCTCCATAACCTAATTCTGGTGGTATATTAAGGGTTCGAATCTCCCCAATTTGCATTCCGAGAACACCTTGCTCCCATCCCTGAATAACTTGCCCAGCACCTAGGGTGAATGAAAACGGCTCACCTCTGTCACGCGAACTATCAAAAACTGAACCATCTTCCAATTTCCCAATATAATGAAGGGTCGCCCTTTGACCTGGCTTTGCCTGTTCACCTGTTCCTGCTGCAATAATCTCAAATGTTAGTTCGGATGAACTTTGAGCAACCGAGAATGAAAAAAAACCTACAGTACCTAATGACAAAAGTATTACGTTAATTAATTTCTTCATTGAATTTATTTTCCCATAAAATTGATTTTTCAGTGTCATATAAGTGAGAACCGACTTCACTATATATTAGAGCTAGACCACGCGCAGACCATGTCACTCCCTCACGATAAGACTCTAAAAAAAGTGTTTCAGCTCGCGAAACGTTCTTTTCTACACCATCCCCAAGAAAATGTGCCGTTGCGAGTCCAAAAGATGCTGCAGGATAACCTAGATCATACGCCACGAGTAAATCGTTGAATGCGGCGACGGCGTTTCCAGCGCGAAAATAACCCCTAGCACGCTGAAGTGTGAATCGAGCCTTTTCCATTTTTTCCTGGCTAGTAATTATGGCCTCTGAACAAGCGGCAATAACTTTTTCAGCCTTAAGATCTGCAAAGTTTACGGGTGTCGAAACTGAAAGCGGATCAGCTTCTAGCGCAGCCAACTGATCACACTCGGACTCAGCATAACTTATTGAGGCAAGATTTATAAGCAATAGTGAACTAATTACCCACAAAAGCATTTTACTGCAGCCGTAGCCTGACAAATTCATCTTACCCCTGACTAAATACTGGAACCGATGTTGAACAAGACTTATAAAGTCTGAATTTTTTAGAGCGAGTTCGATAGCTTCTTCGAGTTGCTTTTCTTCATTACATGGAATCCAGCAAATCCGTTGTATTTTTTCAAGATTTTGCTTAGCGTCTGCAACTTTGCCTAGCTGTAGAAACAACTCCCCTTGATACTCAAGAGCACGAACGTGCTTTGGATTAATCTCCAGGGCCCTCAAGTAGTAACTTTTAGCAGTTTCTAAATCACCACTTTTACGGGCAGTAAACCCCAACAAATTAAACTTGTCAGCTTGCTTTGTCGGAACATTTAGAAGTTTTAGAGCGTTATGAGCCTCGGTAAATTTTTCAAGATCAATAAGCTTGTAAACGTTTGCAAAAGGATCTGCTTTTTTATCCTCAACACTGGATCCCGAAGATGATGTATCGCTACTCCCGTAACCAGCTGAAAAGAGAGGCTGCGCCAAAAATAATATAGTACAAGTTAGTACTAAAAGTTTTTTCATGTGTTTTCTCCTTACCACGGGAATTAGTGCAAATTTTCTTCAAAGAAAGCTCTAGTTTGCCGCAGTCAATAAATCAGTAATTTCGAACTTAACTCAAAAAACAGGATAACCCCCGGTGCTTTGTAAATTAAGTATTGCAATCACAAAATTAGAAAGAAAAGATAAAATGGTTCATCAAAGCTTGGCGGACCATTTGTGGTTAGTGTCGATGAACGCAATAAGGGAACGGTTTAACGTTGACAAAAAAACCAAACATACTTTTCATAATGGCCGATGATCATGCGGCCAAGGCTATTAGTAGCTACGGTGGTGGGTTAAATGATACTCCTAATATAGACAGAATTGCCCATGAAGGCGTAAGATTTGACCACTGTTATGTTACAAATTCAATTTGTACACCCAGCCGTGCAGCGATCTTAACTGGTACATACAATCATGTGAATTCTGTTAAAACACTCGATACACACATGGATAACGACTTACCGCACGTTGCAAAACATTTGCAAACTGGCGGGTATCAGACCGCGATTGTTGGTAAATGGCACCTAGGCGAGGGTCAATTGCATGAACCAAAGGGTTTCAACTTTTGGTCAGTTTTGCCAGGTCAGGGTGAGTATTTTGACCCGTTTATGATTGAGATGGGCACGGAGAGAGAAGAGTTTGGTTATGTTACAGACATAATTACGTCCAAATGTATAAATTGGTTAAATTCTAGAGATGAGAGCAAACCCTTTTTTCTGATGTGCCACCACAAGGCACCTCATAGAGAATGGGAACCCCACCCTAAAAACCGAAATTTATTTGGCGAGGATATAAAAGTACCGGAAACCTTTGATGACAATTACAAGAATCGTGCAAAAGCCGCGGCAGAGGCCAAAATGCGCATTAAAGATGACATGAAATATGCTGATTTGGGCCTTGCTCAACCAGAAGGTGGTTCAGAAGTCGGTGAACGGGTTCGACCCGAGATGTCTCATAGGAAAATACCAAACCCCGATGATGTCTCAAAATTACGATTAATAGATAAGGATAGTGGAGAGGTTTTTACTTTTAAAAGTAAAGAGGAACTGGGCCAGTTCAAATATCAAAGATACATAAAACGGTATTTACGGACAATTGCATCAATAGATGAAAGTGTTGGCGTTTTGCTAGATTATCTGGATGATAATGAACTTACAGAAAATACTCTGGTTATCTATACGTCAGATCAAGGTTTTTTCCTCGGTGAGCATGGATGGTTTGATAAAAGATTCATGTACGAAGAGTCTCTACAGATGCCCTTTCTTGCTCGTTTTCCGAAAAAAATTGCCGGGGCGCAGATTAGTAAGAATTTAGCCTGTAATGTTGATTTTGCCCCCACTTTTCTTGATGCGGCTCAACTCAAAATTCCAACTTACATGCAAGGTCACAGTTTAATGCCCATTATGAATGGAAAGGTTCCAAAAAATTGGCAGTCAGTAGTCTATCACAGATATTGGATGCATCGGGATCCTGACCATAACGCATATTCTCATTATGGCATTAGAGACCAAAGGTACAAACTAATCTACTGGTATAACGAAGGATATGACTTACCAGGGACAAATCATGGAGGAGAGGATAGGGAGTGGGAACTATTCGACTGCAAAGAAGACCCATTAGAGTTATTTAACGTATATTCAGATCCAAAGTATCAAGATATTGTTCAAAATATGAAGGACATGCTTACAAGAAAGATGGCTGAAATAGGCGACGAACCGGAGCATTAATAAAAAACACATTCAATTCTACACGCAATATAATCAAAAAAGTTTTCTTCTAAAGTTATCGTGCTAAGCTACGTTCCCTAATTGCAATCAATACACCGGCGCTGATAACCATCGTTAACCCGATGAGACCCTCAGTATTAGGAAGATATTGCCAGACTATGTAATCAATTAATATAGCAAAAACCAAGTAGGTGTACTCAAATGGAGCAACAAAACTACTTTCAGCTATTTGGTATGCTCTTATTGAGGAGGTCATCGCTAGTATATGTGTCAGAGATGTAATCCCAATCATAACTAGTATGACTGAAGTAAGCTGTACCCAACCTAACAGAACAAAGGGATTCGCAGCTTTAAGTTCTGCTGAAAATGGTAACACTGGAATAAATGTTACCATAAAAGCACCGATTAATGCATAAAATGCATTATGAATTATTGTAAGCGATAAGGAAGGATAATCCGCACAAAACCCTCTCGTTATTACCACTGCAAGCGCATAAGAGGCACCCGCCAGCACAGGTAGAAACAAGACAGCCTGCATATTTGAAGTGCCAGGCTGAATAATATAAATCACGCCCAAAAAACCGATCAATATGGAGGATATTCTCCAGAAACCAATTTTTTCCCTCAGTATTACAGCTGCAAAAAAACAAGTAAAAATTGGAGCGGTAAAGAAGCAGGAAGCAGCTTGAGCAAGGGCGGCAAATGGAAGCGATGCGTAGAAAAAAGAATACGCACAACTCATTAAAAATGCCCGAATAATGGGCCACTTCCATCGTTTTGGTTTTATAATATCTGAACGCTTTTTTAGCACCGCCCAGGTTACCAGAATTAAGACTACAAGGATGGCTCTTAAAAACATCAATTGCCACAAGGAGCCAATTTCACTTAAGAGTTTCACCACCATGTCTTGAATTGCAAAACCAAGCGTCGAGAGAATGGCCAAGCCCGTCGCCAAATTTTTAGTTTGCATATCTAATCCAATGATTTTGGTTCACTCAATTTACTTAGGATAAAAGTTAATTTTGAGTTGAGCTGTGAAGAATGCGACATGCAATAAGATTTTTCTATAAATTAAGTGTGGGATTTCATATGATTGCTCATATAGTACCAAATTAATTGCAATATTTGATTAATGTAATGTCATCGAAAGCGAGCAGATTAACTTCTGAGATAAATTTAGAGCGTCTTGCAGAAATATATCGAGGATTAGGAGAAACGACTTTGCCAAAAGGATACTGGATTGCACATGTGGATGTTAAAGACGCAAAAGGATATGAGGATTATAGAAACGCAATCGCATCACCATTATCAAAATTTGGCGCCAAATTTTTAATTCGGGGAGGTTCTCAAGAGGTTCCTGAAGGGTCCTGCAAAGCAAGAACTGTTTTAATAGAATTTCCTAATTTCTCAGCTGCGAAATTATGTTACGAGAGCCAAGAATATCAAAAAGCAAAAACCATAAGAAATAAATACTCCGTAGCAGACGTTATAATTGTGGAAGGCTACTAGGTCTCTTTTAAACCAGATTCTATAAATTCTTGATCGATTTGCGGTAATGGTTGATCGCGAATTGATGCCTCAAAAGCTTGAAGTCTTTTGTAAATTGAGATCAGCTCAATAATCGTTGTCCATGAAGAAACAAGAAACTGAAAAGAAGAAGCAACTTGCCCAAAAGCTCGCAAAATTTGGTTCATTATTCCAAGAGTTATGCGGCCCGAAACTATTGTAGGTATCAAAAAGATGTAAACAATCACATTATCCGCTTGCAAGTATAGATACCTAAAAAGGTTAAAATACGTGTAATGCAGGTAAATTCTGAAATAATTTCTCCTGACATTCGAAAACAACTCTTTTAAAGTAACTGGCTGAGCGCTGTCTTCACTTTCCTCACCTAATACCAGTTCTTTACGAAACGCCGCCTCAACTCTCTGATTTTTAAATTCAAGACCAGGCAGTTTTATACCAGCAACCAGCAGTAAAACAGTACCAAAAATTGACCAAACAATCGACAAAGTAACAAGCGGGTATGGGATAGCACCTATGATTGGCAATGTTTCTACATGAATAGAAAGGGCTGCTAAAACTGGCAAAAAGGCAATAAGGGTCATTATTGAGTCTACAAAAGCGACACCAAGTCCCTCCATAATTGCAGCAAACCTCATAGTATCTTCTTGGATCCTCTGAGATGCGCCCTCAATATGCCTTACTTGCTTCCATCTGGCGGTGTAGAAATCATTCATAGCGGTTCTCCACCTAAAAATAAAATGTGCAGTAAAAAACCTATTACCAATGATGAAAGCGATATACGGAAAAGCGATTGTGCAGAAGACAGCTAAATGCCCGTAAAGCTGGCCGGCAGTTACCTCGCCACCGCCCCCTAGGGCTTTTTGTATGTCGTCATAAAATGGCCCGTACCACGCATTTATAACGACCGATACCTGCACCGATGCATAAGATAGGAAAATTAAAAGAGCGGAGCCTAAGATGGCCCAATCCTGCCATTCGTGAGGACTGTGGTAACGCCAAAAACCATAAAATGCTAGCAATCCAATAAGAAAATATGTATCGAACCACAAAAATTGTGGTGTTATAAAATGCCCCAAACCAATTACAGGGGCAGTTTCCTCTAAGTTAAAACCTAACGCGGTTCCAACGTATTCTCCAGAAGTATACCAAAAAATTATTAATAGCGCGACCCAGCCAAATAATGACAAGAAGAAGAGTTTTGGTTTCGGGAAAAAGGATTCAAACATAATTCGCTAACACCTTGTGCATTTAATCTTTATTTACCTATTTAGTTAAAATTCCTTTAAAAGCCACTTTTGTTTAGAATTTTAAATGTAAAGAGCTAGTTTCTTTTAGAGGTAAAATAAAGAGGTTGCAAATGTCAGATTGGCTTTACCAGGTAAGAATTAGGGTTTCAGAAAGATTGTCTGAAAGTTTAAGAAGCGGACGTCATACAGATTTGGCAAGTGATTTAGACAAAATATCCAACGACCATGGTATGTCTTTAGTATGTACATACGATGCGTTTAAAGGTTACTGTGATGAAGCTGAAGAAAACGGCATCGAGGAGTATGCTTTGTATGATTGGACTAAGGCCACAATCGAAAATCCTGAAAAAAAAGCAAAACATTTGAAGTCGTTTGCTTTTTACAGAGGTTTTGAACAAATATATGAAAAGGAATTGGCACTATCGTTGGAAGAAAAACTACTGAATTTAGGCCTAAGTGAGGACTTACTCGAAGTAAAGGTTATAGATTCTAATCCAGCAAACAATCCCCAGCCACCAAAGTAGGTGACTTTGCCGCAAATGAAAACGATTGGATAACAGTTGAACGGAGAAGTTAAGTATTTATTTAAACATTTAATCTACTCTTCCCGGCCATTTGGTTTCGATCAAAGTATTCTAAATGGTATAATGGTTACTTCTGTTAATAATAATAAAAGAGATCAAATAACAGGTGCTCTAATATGTAGATCCGATTTATATCTACAATACCTTGAAGGACCCACTGAGAGTATTGATGAAACGTTCAATAAGATAAAACATGACGATCGTCATGTTGAGATTACGGTCTTGAAAGAAGGGGTGCATGCTAAAAGGCTTTTTCCAAAATGGGCGATGCGTGACGATCCAGTACGTAGCTGGATGTGGAGCCGAGAGGAAATCGATTCTGGCGCATTAAAAAGCATTAGTTCTTCAGACGCTCTAAACATCTTCAAAAGGCATTCGAAAATATTACTAAGCACATAATTACTCAGTACAATTTATGTACTTGTAGATCTTTGCGATTAAAGTCTAACAAACTGTCAGCGTTTTTACAAAAATTTGAGAAACCCTAACCGCTTTAACTTGGAGAAACCGATGTCAATTTATGAAAAACTTAATACTGCAATGGATAATAATGATGTAAATGCATATGCGGAGTTATTACATGATGATTTTAAGTTCGTCCGGCATGCCACAAATACTGAAATGACAAAAAGCGATTGGGTGAACGTGATTAGTGGCATGATGGAAAGCGGAAAAGTAACAAGAACGAATTCCCGATGTATTTATGAAAACGACGACATTTTAATTTCCCACTCGTTTGTAAGCTTTCCGGACGGAACAAGTGAAGCCGTCTTGGTATGCTTTACTCTTAGCGATGGAAAAATTATTCGAAGCGAAACCGGCGCTACCCCAATAAACTAGAACACTAGTTATTAAAATTGTAATAATTGCAGGAATATTTTAATGACAAATAAATTTGCTAACGCAGCAGATCGTGATAGACGAGCAAGTAATGCTTATATACGAGGCAGGGATCTTTATTGGACGATAAGTCTTGGGATGATATCCAATTTAGTAACTTTGGCAATAATCTCCTCAATAGATGATACCCCTGCCCTCGCAATTTCTGCGGTACTAATTGCAACGTTGGTTTTCGTGCTCGTAAGCAGTTTTGATTGTATGGATGATTTAAAGGCTATTGCATCGGATATGGATGATGAAGAGTCTTCAACCAAATTAGGCGCAAAACTACTTGGGGCTCCTTGGTATCTGTTCAAAGGTCTGTTGGTGATAAGTTTTGGAGCCATGGCTGTAACTCAGCTGCTGGAAATCTGGTAAAAATTATTTGTTAGGTCATTTAAGTACTGCTGTCTTCCCAATCTTTGCAATAGGAGCATTGGGCTTTTTGCTTGGCAAAATACGCACTTTTGACGTCACTGCAGCTTTTGCAATAAATAAGTTTGTCATGCTTGTTTGCATGCCGGCATTATGCATCGAATTTTTAGCTCTAGCTCCCATTAAGCATTTTGATTTTTTGCTTTTATTTGGATACTTTCTATCCGAAATTATACTCTTTTTGATTGGGTTATTTATTTCGAAATATTTTTTTAGATTGTCGAATACTGAAGCAATATTAATTGGCCTAGCATTAGCACTCACAAATCATGTTTTGTTTGTTTTACCCATCGCCAATGAAATATTTGGAACATCAAATACACTCACTATAGTTTCTATAATAACTATGGATGGACTCCTTATCTTTAGCCTTACATTAATCGCGATGGATATTTTATCCAATTCCAATCGTCCATTTTTTGTTACAATCAAAGCAATAATTACGAACCCACCTCTAATCGGTATTTTAGTTGGCCTAGTTATAAGTCTTAACAATCTCGAACTACCGAGTGGCTTTTTATTCTTTCTGGAAAAAATGGGGGGAACTGCCACCCCTGCTCTCTTATTTTCATTGGGCATTATGCTCAGTTATCAAGATAAAATAGCTCCAACCAAACTAATTGTTTCGATGACAATTATAAAGTTGATTTTACATCCAATTTTAGCGTGGTTGCTCATTGCCTTTCTTTTCGGTGGATCATATCCGGCAAATCACTCAACGGCCTTGATGGTTGCTGCGGCGCCCAGCGGAGTAATGGCATACATGCTTGCAATGAATTATAATGTTACCGTCGATCGAATTTCGCCAATCATACTATATACCTCAATTGGCTCCTTGATTACTGTTTCTTTAGCTGCAACAATGTGACTATATGGATAAATATCAGATGCTAAAAAAATTTTAACTAAAGACAATACTATTAGTTGATAAATCAATTATTTCTTTTACTTTTAATGATGATTAGCATCCGCATAATTGATCAAAAGGAGAGGCCATAATGTCTACCACCTTAGCACCAAGACCTCAGAACGAGGAAAGACGGGTAGTCGCAGTCAAACGCACTGGGATTATTGATGGTAAACAGGCTGATAATTTCTCTATATTTTGCGAGATGGCGAAAGAACTTACAGGATTTGAATACGTCTCATTTAGTCTTTTTGACGAAAACTATCAGTGTGGAATAGCTAGTACAGATGGAGTAAGTGGCGATAAAAGTGAGCGTCACGAATACAACATTTGCTCTTATGTCCTCTTAAGTTCTGAACCCACACTGATACCCGATCTGACAAAACATGAAAAATGGAAATCTCATCCAGGTCTACAAGAAGAGGACAGATGGCTTGGATACGCAGGCTTTCCAGTTATAAATAAAGACAATTATGCTCTTGGTACTTTTTGTTTATTAAACAGAGAACCATTAGCACTTAATGATAAGCAGATCACTCTCGTTAAAGGCATGTGCGAAAGAATAGCTCACCAAATTGATACTCAAACCGAGCAAAAGGAAATTACTGCAGAGACTGTTCAAACGGCATTGAAGGCTTTTAAGACTGCTACAAAGTCAGCAGATACCTCAGACCTGAATGATTTTTTATCTCTGTGCTCAGGAAAACCCATCTCAGAGCCTTCTTTTTCAAAATTAGTTGACTTTGATTTAGCTAAGTTTGAAAACGGCGAAATGCTTTTGAGCGAGGCTGGAAAATCTCTTCAAAGGAAAATGAAGCTTCAGCCCAAAGTAATGAAAAAATCTATAATCAAAACCCAGAACAAACCCACATTTCTTGACGAATTATTGGGAGAATTGTAAATGTTTGCGAGAATTTTTGAGTATAAATTTACCAACCTTGATCAAGCAAAAATAGCCGCAAACCATTGCTCCATGGAGTTGGGTGATAAAATTGACAAATTTAACATCCAATCCCTAAGTATCACAATTGGTAAATGTGCAAGTCTTTCTATCGTCGCTAAGTTTGAAAACAATTCTGATCTACAGCAATTCGAAAAATATGCTTCAAACTTGATCGACCAACTTAGAAAGACTTTTACCTTCCGCGAGGGTGGTTTCCCGGGCGTTATGATTTTTAACTACGAAGGCGAAGCCGCATTAGAGGCCATTGATCTGAGCTAGCTAACTCATTGTCCTAGATCTTATATTTAGTGGTTTATACTGCACCAAGTAAATTTGGGTTTACAACACATTTTATGCTTTTTGAAATTGGTTGATTTTTAACATTTGACTCAATCTCAGCTTTAACACTTTCAACTACGCCATCAACAAACGTTGACCGAGATAATCCCATATCGTCCAGATCTCGGTCCGAAAGATAACGTAACGTCTTTCTTGCTGCACTTGCAGCCTGTGCCAACATTATGGTCCTTAGCATTTTTTTAAACATAGTTTAGTCTCCATTAATTTAAGCCTTAACTAATTGTTTATATTTATTTTTCATCAGGTAAATTTGCAAAGCCGCTATGCAGTACTTGCATTCTCAATGATGCTGTGCTGCAGCATAATTTAACAAAATCAATTATTGATTACTATCCCATAGTTGTTAGACTAAACGGATTAACAGTTAACATGGGAGGAAAATTTTATGATGAAAGGTTTAAGATCAGTTGGTTTAATAGCTGCGGCGGGACTTGCTTTTTCGAGTACTACTGCGTTCGCTGATGAACTACGTATTGTGTCTTGGGGAGGGGCTTACCAAAAAGGTCAATCCATAGGCATCTTTCAGCCAGCGGCAAAGGCTATGGGTATCACAGTTAAAGAAGATACCTATGGCGGCATATCAGATGTAAAACTTATGGTAAAATCCGGTGCGGATAAATTTGATATCTTTTCTAGTGGTGCTGGAAGCTGCGCATCTGGGGCAGCAGAAGGAGTACTCGAAAAACTTGACTACTCAATTATCGACGTTAGCGATCACTTACCTGGTATGTACAGTGACTATTGCGCTGGTGCTGACATCTTTTCAGTTGTTGCTGCATGGAATACAGAGACTTATGGTGACAATGGCCCAAGAACATGGGCTGATTTCTACGATGTAGAAAAATTTCCTGGCACACGAGCAATGCGTAATAAAGTAGATGCACAGCTTGAAACTGCGCTTTTAGCAGACGGCGTCCCAATGGATCAAATCTATGAAGTTCTAAACAGTGAAGCTGGGATCGAGCGTGCTTTGGATAAAATTAGAACGATTAAACCACATATTGCGGTTTGGTGGTCTTCTGGTGCGCAGCATGCGCAGCTAATGAAGGACGGCGAAGTAGATATGACTACAGGTTGGAATGGTCGCTTTGATGTTGCTAAAGACGACGGAGCGAAAGTTGCATACGATTGGCGAACAGGGATTATGGATTGGGAAGGTTATGGAATTCCAAAAGGAGCCAAAAATAAAGACTTGGCCATGAAGTATATTGCAGAAATGATGAAGCCAGAATATATGGCAGAGTTCGCAAAATACATCACTTATGGCCCAACAAATGGTAAGGTGTACGAACTTGGCCTTATGGAAGAGTCCCGGGCCAAAATGATGCCTAGTCATCCTGACAATGCAAAACATCAATTAACTTTGTCTACAGAATGGTATTCTAAATGGCGCACTATTGCAGCCGAAATGTACACCGAAATGATGACAGAGTAAGTTTACAACTAAGCACCAGGGCCTGAACGTTTAAACGTTCAGGCCCCCATTCATTAAAATATCAGGTTACTATGGAAAACTCCTCACTCAACATTTCTATCAAAAATGTGACAAAGAAATATGATGAATTCTACGCATTAAAAGATATCAGCCTTGATATAACCTCAGGTGAGTTTATGACACTGCTTGGCCCATCGGGATCAGGGAAAACGACCTTACTGATGGTTTTAGCGGGTTTTACTAATCCGGACTATGGCAGTGTAAAGTTTGGAGAGGAAGAGGTGATATTAAAACCCCCTCATCTTAGAGGCATCGGAATGGTTTTTCAAAATTATGCTCTGTTTCCGCATATGACCGTAGAACAAAATGTCGGCTATCCACAGAAACTCCGTGGTGTCAGTAAAGCGGAGACTTCAAGAACTGTTGATGAGGCCTTAGAAACAGTGAAGCTTGGAGGATTGGGGCATAGAAGAGTAGATGAGCTATCTGGCGGGCAAAGGCAGAGGGTGGCCCTTGCAAGGGCCATTGTATTCAAACCTAAAATTCTTCTGATGGATGAACCTCTTTCAGCCCTTGACAAAAAACTCAGGGAAGAAATGCAAATTGAACTCCGTCAACTTCATGACACCCTAAATATGACCACAGTATACGTAACCCACGACCAAAAAGAAGCACTGACTATGTCGGACAGGATTACTGTGATAAACGGTGGAGAGCTGATGCAATTAGGAACACCTAACGAAATTTATGAGCACCCAGAAAACGGATTTATCGCTGATTTTATCGGGGAATCGACACTTCTTCCCGTTCAAGTAAAAAATTCAAAAGCAACAATTGGAAAAACAGAAATAAAAGTGGCTCAACCATTGGACAAAGATGGAAACTTTTCATTAGTGGTGAGGCCAGAAAAAGTTTTTCTGGCGCCGTCGAAAAAAAAGAAAGACGAAAATTACTTTAATGGTAGGTTGCTTGACTCAATCTTTCAGGGAGAAAGTCAGCTGCTAGTTATTGACTTGGAATCTGCAGGTGGAGAGGCGCAGGAACTTAGAGTACGAATTCCAAATCAAAGCGTTACAGATAAAGCCCTCCCCGCTATAGGCGAAAAGGTCACGATCGCTCTCAAAGTTGCAGACAGCTATGTGGTTAGTTGAATAAATGAGTTTGACCACGAATAATATCAATCAAAATGAGCTGCGGAAACTCGCTGCAAGAGAGGGCTACACCTTCTTTGGACTTACCGTCCCCTATCTCATAATGGTAACAGCTCTTATTGCTATACCGGTAGGATGGTTATTTTACCTATCTTTCATTGGACGTGATGGAACTTTTTCGTTCGAAAATTATGAACGAATGTGGAAAAGCAAAGCTTATATTAAAATATTTATCACAACTTTTAAAATTAGTATTCTTACCACAATTATTTGTGCTGCTATTGGTTACCCCCTTGCATATTTCATGTCGCAGTTATCTAGACGGTGGGCAAATATATGTATGATTGGTGTATTGATCCCTTTTTGGACCAGTCTTCTGGTGAGAACTTATGCTTGGTTGGTTCTTCTTCAAAAGAAAGGATTATTGAATAACATAGCCATTGATATGGGCCTCATATCTGAGCCCATTAAGTTCGTTCATAATACAACGGGAACACTAATCGGAATGGTGCACATAATGCTACCATTTCTTATCCTGCCGCTTTATGCGAACATGCGCGCAATAGATAAAGACTGTATGAAAGCTGCGTCAAGCTTAGGAGCAGCGCCGTCTCGAGCTTTTTGGACAGTCTTTTTGCCTTTGTCGCTTCCAGGTCTGCTCGCCGGATTACTGATAGTATTTGTTTTGTGTCTCGGCTTCTATGTCACCCCAGCAATTCTTGGTGGAGGAAAAGTGATAATGGCGGCGATGAAAATCTCTAGTAACATTGAGCTGTATTTTAGTTGGGGCGCGGCAAGTGCCTTAGGAGTAGTATTACTGGTAGTTACGGGAATAATTCTATTTATAGCATCCAAACTAGTATCAATTGATCAGTTAGGAAGTCGATAGTGGCGAATAGCTTTCTAAATAGAAATGTCTCAGAAACCCAAATCCGCCTAAAGGACAGGCTTTGGCTGTATGTCATCTCTTATATTGTCTTATTCTTGCTTATCGTTCCATCATTAGTTGTTATTCCTATGTCGTTTTCAGCGAGCCAATATTTGGAGTTTCCTCCAAAAGAATGGTCTATCCGTAAAGGTTGCAATACTAACAATCATTGTCGCAACCCCAATAGGAACAATGGCGGCTTATGGTCTAGTTAACGGTAGTTCTCGATTGAGCAAAATTCTTTTCCCAATCTTTATATCCCCAATGATGGTCCCAATCATACTTGTGGCAATTGGCCTTTTTTACTTCTTTGTACAGTTTAAACTTGTAGGAAGTGTTTTCGGTTTAGTTTTAGGTCATTCACTCGTAGCTATGCCATTAGTTCTAATAATTGTATTCTCTGCGCTAAAAAATTACGATATGAACCAAGAAAAAGTTGCCCGTTCACTGGGTGCGACCAGATTTCGAGCTTTTAGAGAAATCACTTTGCCACAAATAAAGTTTTCAATTGTTTCCGCATCACTTATTGCATTTCTAACATCATTTGATGAGATAATTATCTCACTTTTTGTAGCAGGTGGAGATAACTCCACAATTACTAGAAGTATGTTTCTAGCGCTGAGGGATCAGATTGATCCTACGATCGCCGCTATTTCAACTATATTAATTATTGTTTCATCCGGCCTTTTAATCTTAGTACAGTTATTAGGAAATAAGGATAAATCCACTTGATCATCATAGTTGGAAAATCTTTAGATGAGCATTTATGACTACGTAATTATTGGCGCGGGCTCCTCAGGTTCGGCACTTGCAGGTCGCTTGGCGACTAATAAAAATAGTAAGATACTTCTACTAGAAGCCGGACCAAAAGATTATAACCCTTATATTAAATTACCGATCGGATACGGCAAGCTATTCTACGATCAATCCGTTAATTGGAAATATTACACGGAACCAGAAGAAAACCTTCATGGAAAGAAAATGTATTGGCCCAGAGGAAAGGTCCTGGGCGGGTCAAGCTCAATAAATGCAATGGTCTTTGCTCGAGGAAGTAGAAATGACTTCGATGAGTGGGGCGCGCATGCTAGTGGCTGGTCCTGGCAAGACATAGAGCCATTTTTCCGGAAAATGGAAACTTGGAGAGGCAAAAGCGATCAAAGTCGTGGTCAGAGTGGGCCAGTAAGAGTTACAGATGTTTCAACGCAAGCGCATCCTTTAACAGATTGCTTTTTGGAGGCAACTGAGCAAATAGGAATAAGCAAAAACCCTGACTACAATACCGGAAATATCGAAGGTTCATTTGTATATCAAACAAATACGCACAAGGGACTGAGATCATCCGCTTCGAACGCTTATCTGTCGACAATTAAGAAACAAAAGAATCTTGTTGTAATAACACGAGCTCTCGTCAAAAAAATTCTTTTCGAAGGAGCAAGGGCGATTGGAGTTGAATATTCACATAAAGGTAACCCAATAGTAGTACATGCGACTAAAGAAATAATATTATCCGCGGGGGCGCTCGGTTCACCTCAACTTTTGCAGATTTCGGGGATTGGGCCTGCTGAAAAACTCAAAGATCTCAATATAAAAGTTCTCAGTGACTTACCGGATGTAGGCTTACATTTAAAGGATCATATCGGACTCGATCATACACTCCTAACAAACCAACCATCTCTAAATCAGTTACTGCGCCCACTTTCTGGAAAAATCAAGGTTGCATTACAGTATCTATTCTTCCGTAACGGGCCGTTGTCGATGAGCCTCAACCAAGGAGGAGGATTTGTTAAATCTAATCCAACTCTTGATGTGCCGGATCTACAATTATATTTTTCTCCTTTAAGTTATTCGACAGCACCCTATGGAAGGCGACCTCTGATGATGCCTGACCCATATCCCGCAGTTAGATTGGGGTTTAGTCTATGTAAGCCAACTAGCGAGGGAAGCATATCGATACAATCTGTAGACAGTTCGGTACCACCTAAATTTTTCGGAAACTATCTCTCTACTCGATATGACCAAAAAACTATGATTTCTGGAATGAAATTAATGCGCAAGCTCTCCGCAACGAAAGCCTTAAAAAAAATAATCCACACAGAAATGAGCCCAGGAAAAGATGTCAAAAGTGATGCGGATCTCTTAGAATATGCACGGCTCAATGGCGAAACAGTTTTTCATCAGTGTGGCACATGCAGAATGGGCGATAATCCTGCAAATTCAGTCGTTGATGGAAAACTAAAAGTTAGAGGTGTCTATGGCTTACGCATTGCTGATGCTTCTATTTTTCCTACTATTCCATCAGGCAATATTAACGCACCGTCAATTATGGTAGGAGAAAAAGCAGCAGAACTGATACTTCAAGAAAATAAATAATATGAGGAACATCACTTGTTTAAGATAACAAAAATTGAAAGCTTTTGTAATGAGTATATAGGGTTCGTTCGGCTTACTAATGAAGATGGTGCACAAGGATGGGGACAAGTTTCTACTTATAACTCCGATATAACATGTCAGATCCTACATAGGCAGGTAGCTCCTTGGACGTTAGGTGAAAAAACAGAAGATTTAGATGATCTATTAGATTTAGTTACAGAGCGTGAACACAAATTTCCTGGATCATATCTGAGACGAGCTATGGGTGGCTTTGATACTGCTATCTGGGACATGAAAGGAAAGGTCGCTGGCCAGCCCGTTGTAAAACTACTGGGAGGGGATCCTGGGTCTCTAAGAGCTTATGCTTCATCTATGAAACGAGACATCACGCCAAAAGATGAGGCATACCGTCTTTGTAAATTGAGAGATGAATTTGGCTTCGACGCTTTCAAAGTTCGGGCAGGTGCCGAAGTTGGACGGAACAAGGATGAATGGCCAGGTCGCACTGAGGAAATAATTCCGACCATAAGTACGGAGCTAGGTGATCGAGTTGACCTTCTAATTGATGCAAATAGCTGTTACACAGTTGACCGGGCGATTGAAATTGGTAAGCTACTACAAGACAATGGATTTTCCCATTTTGAAGAACCTTGCCCTTACTGGGAGCTCGAGCAAACTAAGGCGGTGACCGATGCTCTAGAGATCGATGTCACCGGCGGTGAGCAAGACTGCGATATACCAACTTGGCGTAGAATGCTTGAAATGGGCGCTGTAAATATTGCACAACCAGATATTTTATATCTTGGAGGCATCAATCGAACCCTGCGTGTTGTGGATTTAGCAAAATCGGCTGGTATTCCGATAACCCCTCACTGCGCAAATCTTTCCCTTGTGACACTTTTTACAATGCATTTACTAAAGGCAATCCCAAATGCTGGAAAATATTTGGAGTTCTCTATTGAAGGTGCAGATTACTACCCATGGCAACAAGACTTGTTTCTTGAGGACCCCTACTCTGTTGACGATGGTAAGGTAACTATTTCTGATATGCCGGGTTGGGGAATAGAAATAAGGTCAGATTGGCTTGAAAAATCAACGTATCAATGCAGCGAGATCTAAGTTGCAAGGAACACCGAAACTAATTGTATTAATTTTTTAGGGCGATAAGTTTATACTAAAGGAGACAAAATGGAATTATGCTATGTGGGCTGAAAGTTGGCAAAATCGATCATACTGGTTAGATGGGCTTGAACCCATTGAAAAGTCTTTTGAAACGATCGCAACAAATGTTGATGTACTGATCATTGGGTCAGGATACACAGGTCTACATGCATCAATCCAAATAGCAAGGGCCGGTCGAGAGGTTCTTGTTATTGACTCAGGAGAACCAGGCTACGGTTGCAGTACCAGAAATGGAGGGCAAATCAGCACTAGCGTGAAACCATCTCAAGGAAAATTAGAAGCAAAATATGGACAAGATCAGGCTCGTGCGATCAGACAAGAAGGTGAAAATGCCCTTGAATGGATTGAAGAATTTATCAAAACAGAGGGACTAGATTGCTCTTTTAAAAGAAGTGGTAGATTTCACGCTGCTCATTCACAGGAGCAGTTCAATATTCTTGTAAACGATGCTCAAAAGTTATCAAAGGAGGAGGGTATCCCAGTTGAGATAGTTTCGAAGCAAGATCAGAGAAAGGAACTTGGTACTGATTTATATAACGGTGGAGTTATTTTCCCCCGACATGCCTCTGTAGATCCTGCAAAATATCACCGTGGATTATTAAATTTGGCCATTAAGGCAGGAGCCAAGATAGCTGGCAACTGCCATGCTGAGAAAATTAATAAAGTCCTAACGGGCTTCGAAGTGCTTACATCAAAAGGTAAAATTTCTTGCAAAAAACTGGTAATTGCAACCAATGGATACACTAGTAAACTGACACCATGGCTGCAGCGGCGCGTTATACCAATCGGAAGCTACATTATTGCGACTGAGCCCCTCGATAAGAAACTAATGGACCAACTTTTCCCTACTGACCGCATTGTTAGTGATACATGCAAAGTGGTTTATTATTACAGACCTTCACCAGATCGCACCAGAGTACTTTTTGGAGGGAGGGTATCTGCAAAGGAAACCAACCCGAGCGTGAGTGGACCAAAACTTCACTACGATATGTGCCGTATATTCCCAGAATTGAGTAAAACAAAAATATCACATTCTTGGTTTGGAACCGTCGCCTATACATTTGACGAATTAGCACACACCGGATGCCATGATGGAATGTTCTACTCAATGGGATACTGCGGGTCAGGCGTTTCCATGGCAAGCTATTTAGGAATGCGACTTGGACAAAAGGTTATTGGCGCAAAGGAGGGGATAACTCCGTTTGACGATCTGCCTTTTCCTACTCGACCATTTTATGGTGGAAACCCATGGTTTTTACCGGCTGTCGTTTCTTGGTATCGCTGGCGAGACAAAGCACATATGGCGAAACATTCAAATCTGGAAGTTGTTAACACCTAAATATTTTCTTTAGTTTGGATAAGAATATTGACTGATGATGAAGAACTAAAATTACTTAAGAAAGAAAACAGCAAGCTAAAGCTAGAAGCCCGCTTAAGAAAGTCATTATCTGTTGAGCTTGAGCGTCAAAAGGGTATTGTTCAAGCGGCCAAAGAGGAAGCAGAAAAACAGCAGCAGCTACTCCAAAAAGCATCCGACAGGCTATCAAAATATTTATCGCCACAGATCTGTGAGCAAATTTTCTCTGATATAGAATTCGATACTGGAACTGGTCGAAAAAAGTTAACTATATTTTTTTCTGATATAGTTAACTTTACGTCTATCACTGAGAGTATGGAGGCGGAAGAATTAAGTGGATTTTTAAATTTTTATCTAACCAACATGTGTGAAATTGCACTTAAATACGGTGGCACAATAGATAAATTTATTGGTGACTCTGTAATGATTTTTTTCGGCGATCCACAATCCAAAGGGCCTGAGCAAGATGCCTTAGCGTGTTGTAATATGGGACTTGAAATGCTGGCTTTCGTGGAAAAAAACGAGGAATTATTTAAAGAACAATTTAACTTTCCAGAAAAATTAGAAATTCGAATTGGTGTGCATAGTGGCGTATGTAGTGTTGGTAACTTTGGGAGTGATCAAAGGCTAGATTACACTGTGATTGGTCGAGCAGTAAATGTAGCGGCAAGACTTGAGCAAGCTGCCCCGAAGAATTCGATGCTTTTTTCTAATTCGACCAAATCACTTCTCGGGGACACTTTCCAAGTAAGTGACTCGATTGAGGTGAAAGCGAAAGGAATTGATCGGCCAATAATTGGATATATTTTGACCAATAAAGTTTCAAAAAGAAGCCTAGTTACGGTAAAAGAAGAGGGAATTTCATTGAAATTTGACCCAAGTATTGTCGATAAAAAAGAAGTGGATAAATTTCTGTTAAAGATAAAGCAATGACTTTAACTTCAACGTATCAATGCATTAATTTTTTGCTATTAGTGGACCTGTAGTCAGCCGTTCTACAAGATTTGCATCAGTAAGCACTGTGCAAATTGGGTTTTCAGGGTTCTCAATTCTATCCATTATAGTTTTCGCAAGGAGTTGTCCTAGCTTGTAGGGCTGAGTTTGAATGGTAGTTAAGCTTGGCGTCGCAAAAGAAGCATCCGCTACATCATCAAAACCTATTATCGAAATTTCTCGTCCTGGAACAATGTCCCGTTCTTGTAACGCATAACATCCCCCTAGAGCTACCATATCACCATTACAAATAACACCCGATACATCGGGATGACGTGTTAGTAAGTGCACCATCGCTTCTTTACCTGACCTTTTATTCTCATCGGAATCTATTATAGCACTCCAAACTATGTCATTTGCCTCAAGCGACATTTTGTATCCCAAAACCCTTTCCTGACGCACGGCTGAGTTTTGCCAGCCACCTAGAAACGCAATTTTTTTGTGTCCATAATCAATTAGATACTGAGTAGCATTTTTTACTGCCTCCAAGTTGTGAATGCCAATATGATCAAAATTTGCATGACCTACCTGTCTCAAAAACGTTATAGTGGGGATTTCATATGCTTTCACCATATCAATAGTTTCTTTAGGTGTGTCATGCGCAGGCACCCAGATCAGTCCACCTCGCGAACTTCTAATAAAGGCTTCAAGGTTTCGTTGTTGCCGATCTATTTCATCTCGCGAGTCCAGAACGGAGAGCAAATAATTATTACGGTCTAATAGGTCGCTTAAGCCGCTTACTACCTCCGCGTTAAAGGGATTAGCTATCTGATGGATGATCATGCCAATCTCTCTATTTTCTCCAGATCTCATGGCGGCAGCGCGGCCGTCTGGAACATAGTGTAAGGTTTTTGCAGCTTCCAAAACTTTTTTACGCGTATTTTCTGAAATACGCCCTGTTCCACGCATCACCTGACTGGCGGTTGGAACAGATACTTCAGCGAGTTTTGCAACGGATTTTAAGTTAGGTTTATTTTTCATTATATACGTCTTGAATGCAAGATCGTTATATCTAAAATATTAAATTATGCAAATTTATATTCTATAAAAATCTCTAATATATTAATTTAAATGGACTTTTTATATTTGACTCATGATATAACGTTATATCATACTTAAGTATTATTACGGGACTAAAAATATATTTTAGTAGTTAATATTGGGAGGAATTTATGAAATTACAAAAAAAAATAACTGGTGCAATTTCGTTAATTACGATGATTGCTTCAGCCACCACAGTGATTGGTCAAGAAATTAAGGTGTGGACAACAGAAACGCAGCCAGCCCGATTAGAAAGACAAGCAAAAATGGCGGCAGAATATGAAGCCTCAACCGGTGTGAAAGTTGAAATGATACCGGTAGAGGAAAAAGATATGGGAACGCGGGCCACCGCTGCATTCGCTGCAGGCGATCTTCCTGACGTTATTTATTACGGATTACAATACGCATTACCGTGGACTGAGGCAGGAATACTTGATCCAGAAGCAACTCAGGAAGTTGTAGATGCGCTTGGCTCTGATACATTTGCACCAGGTCCTATTCAAATGGCCTCCACTCCAAACGGCGTGGCAGGTGTACCAGTTGACGGCTGGACCCAAATGGTTGTTTACCGCAAAGATCTTTTTGAAGCGAACGGACTTGAAGCTCCTTCAAGCTACGAAAATGTGACTAAGGCACTTTCAAAGCTGCACAATCCTCCAAGCATGTTCGGATTTGTTGCAGCCACCAAAGTTGATGAAAACTTTATGAGCCAGGTTTTAGAACATGTCCTTCTGGCAAATGGGGCAACGCCTGTAAATAGCTCGGGATTTTCTGGTTTTGAGGAAAGCAAAACAATCGAAGCATTAGAATTTTATAAGGCGATAGCAGATGCATCTCCTGATGGTGAGCTATTTTGGCAGCAATCGCGTGAACTTTATTTTGCCGGGAAAGCAGCAATGATTATTTGGTCACCATTTATTATGGATGAGTTGGCTGGATTAAGAGACTCTGCTCCACCCACTATTAATTCTGATCCAACAAGTCGTGAATTAGCAAGTGCCACTGGCTTCGTAACAAACTTCTCCGGGCCGTCTAACCCAGCCGGTGCTGCATGGGCCGACTCTAGGTATTTTGGGATAACTGTCGATGCCGATACTGAGGCAGCACAAGATTTCGTGAAATTTGCTGTGGGCGATGGTTATTTAGACACTCTAGCTATTGCACCAGAAGGAAAGTTTCCAAGCAGAAACGGGACTTCTAGTAATCCAACTGAATATATTGATGGATGGGCAAAACTAGACGTTGGAGTTGATCGCAGAGCCCCATTATCTGACTTGTATCCTGCTGACGTGATATCGAGTATTGTAGAAGGCTTAGATGTAGCGCAGAGATGGGGTGTCACAGAAGGCCAACTGGGCCTAGCATCAAAAATTATTAACAGCCAGGTGATAAACCGCGTTGTTAGGGAATTTATTGATGGAGGTATTGCAGCTGACGCAGCTGTAGCAAAGATGAACTCAGAGCTATCTAAAATAAATTAGGTATATTAGAACTTCCTCTTGGAAGGCGGTGTTTTAGCTTGCCGCCTTCCAAAAAATAAAGCACTTATCCATTAAATTATTTTGGAGCGCACAATGCAAGAAGTGCCGCCATCAGGGCTGGGCCCCTTGGGAAAGCGCGAGGAAAGATTGGCGTGGGGTATGCTACTCCCAACCATCTTATCAGTCTCATTAATAATTATATTACCACTGTGCGCAATTTTCTGGATTAGCTTCAAACCAATTTCGTTAGCAGATTTACGCCCACCTACAGTTTTGATTAAAGAGCAACTAAAAGGTCAGATCAATGCAGCAGGTGATGCTGCAAAAATCCGCTACAGAATTAGGAATTCTAGTCAAACCAAGACACTGAATGATGTAACAGTTTCAGATATAATTCCTAATTCATTTGATATTCAAAGTACTGATGACAGATGTTCAGTTGATGAGACTAATCTAATATACTGCATGATAGGTGTTTTGGAAGGTGGCCAGCGCGAGGTTATCGAAGCTGAGGTTCTGGTTAAAGATTCGTTTTTTGGATCTGAAAAAGAGTACAAATTATCGGAGCCAAGTACCTCGAGTGTTGGAGACAACATATTAACTAACTCTGAATTAACCTTTGAAAATTTCCATAAGATTTTTGATAGTGAAGAATTTATAACCGTTATTCTTACGACTCTTTTTTATACTGTTTTTGGAACTGTAGGAGCTGTTGTAGTTGGCCTCTTCGCAGCACTACTTTTGAATATTAACTTTCGTGGCAAGGGACTGGTGAGAGGGTTATATCTTTTTCCCTATGTTGCTCCTGTAATAGCAGTAGCCTTTTCATGGATAAATCTATTCGATCCATTTTCAGGATCTGTAAATAACTTATTACTGCAAATGAATGTTTTGGATAGCCCAATTAACTTTTTTGGCCAAAGACCCAATGCTCTAATAATGGTAACGATATTCGAGATATGGCGATACTTTCCTTTATCCTTTCTATTTATTCTTGCAAGAATGCAGTCGATAGATACCGAAATGTATGAAGCAGCAGATATGGATGGCGCCAGTCCACTTCAGAAATTCTGGTACATAAGCCTTCCGATGCTTATTGGTATAATGAGTATCCTCTTTTTGCTTCGCTTCATTTGGACTTTTAATAAATTTGACGATATTTTTCTTTTAACTGGTGGAGCTTCAGGTACTCGGACACTGACAGTAAATGTCTATGAGCAGGCGTTCGCAGTATCAAATATAGGCGCCGGGGCTGCTGTAGCCGTAGTTATTTTTATTTTTCTTCTGATCTTTTCACTTTTCTTCTTTAAATTTTTTAGTAAGGAGGAAGGGCTGTGATCTATAAAAAGAATATTTCTCTCACAGCTTTAACTATCGGGACACTCTGGGCTTTAACAATGTCAATTGTTGTATCCGTTGTACTTTCATTCATCTCAGGG
>LUQC01000038.1:0-20123 GCA_001627925.1 Rhodobacteraceae bacterium REDSEA-S34_B6
GTGAAAGGCCCTCTACATTAACGGTAGAAGATCTCAATCTGGGGGCTGCTATGTCCCGTGGAAGCAATATTTTAGGTAAGTATATAGAAGCCGGGGAGCTTGCTGCCCAGACCAAACTTAAAAATTTTCTCAAAGGGCCAGTTGCTAATTATTCAGAAGATAGAAATATTCCCCATTTGAATGCTACCTCGCTTCTATCAGATCATCTTGCATGGGGTGAAATAAGTCCAAATCAATGCTGGAATAGCGCTTTTCCCACTTTTTTAGATGGGGTTATGGGAGCTGAGACATTTTTAAAGGAATTAGTTTGGCGTGAATTTGCTTATCACTTGATTTATCATACACCTCATATTGTAAGCATAAGTTGGAGACAGGAGTGGGAGGCTTTTCCTTGGCGCACAGATTCAAACCACGAGGATGTAGTCGCATGGAAACAAGGAAGAACTGGTATTCCATTCGTCGATGCTGCGATGCGCGAAATGTATGTGACTGGTCGTATGCATAATCGTGGCAGGATGATGGTAGCTTCATTCTTGACAAAGCACCTTATGACCCACTGGCGCATTGGTTTAGAGTGGTTTAGTGATTGTCTAATTGATTGGGATCCTGCTTCTAATGCAATGGGTTGGCAATGGTCGGCGGGCTCGGGCCCTGATGCCACGCCTTATTTTCGAGTTTTTAACCCCGTCACTCAACTGCAAAAATTTGATCCTAAGGGTATCTATACTAAGCGCTGGATTGCTGAATTATCAGACACTCCATCTGACACTTCTTTATCTTACTTCAATGCAATACCAAAACACTGGAAATTTGATAAAGAATCTGTCTATCCTCCAGCTATAATGTCTCCTGAGGAGGGGCGAAAAAGAGCATTGGAAGTATATTCGAATAGGGGTTTTTGAAATATTTCAGTTTTGACATCAACGAATAATCAACAAAATTTACCTCGATATTTTGCCCGAGTATTTGATCTCGTTGGTAAGCTTAATTCGGGTCGGGTAGATTTTATTTTGCCAGATGGAAGAAGGTTTAGGGCTGAAGGATTGAAGCCGGGCCCTGTTGCCGAGGTTACAATCAATAATCCCGATGTTTTTGCTAGATTGGTTCGTGAAGGCGATCTAGGTTTCTGCGATGCTTATCTCGATGGTTGGTGGACGACACCAGACTTGCAGGCGTTTATGGATTTTATTCATGCAGACAATGATGATATGTATGATGGTTTTCCAGGAATGGCCTTAGTTCAAGCTTGGGAGAAAGCTAGGTTTTGGTTTCAATCAAACACTAAACGTCAAGCTCTGAAAAATATAAGCTATCATTACGATTTGGGAAATGATTTCTACAGCTTGTGGCTCGACGAAACTATGACATACTCTTCTGCGCTTTTTAATACTAGCCAAGAAAGCTTAGAAAAAGCTCAAATTGCTAAATATGCTAGTATGGTTGATCAGATGGGTGTTAAGCCTGGCGATCATGTTTTGGAAATTGGCTGTGGGTGGGGTGGATTTGCAGAGTATGCAGCAAAGGAAAGAGGCTTAAAAGTAACCGGTTTAACAATCTCAAAAGAGCAACTGGAATATGCACAAAAAAGAATTAAAAGAAAGGGTTTAAGTGATAAAGTTAATCTAAAACTGCAAGACTACAGAGATGAAACTGGAGTTTACGACGGTGTTGCTAGTATTGAGATGTTTGAGGCAGTTGGTGAAAAGTATTGGCCGGTATATTTCGATAAAATTAAACAATGTCTCAAGCCTGGCAAGCAGGCAACATTACAGATAATCACCATTCAGGATGCCAGATGGGAAGTATACAGAAAAAGCGTCGATTTTATCCAAAAGTATATATTCCCTGGAGGTATGTTACCAAGTCCATCCGTTCTCCGGAAAGAGGTGCATAGAGCCGGTTTAAGTGTGCAGCATTCTATTGAATTTGGAAAAAGTTATTCCCAAACTTTACGCCGCTGGTTTGAAGTTTTCAACAATAAGTGGGACACTATAAGTGCTATGGGCTTCGATGATCGTTTCCGTCGGATGTGGAATTTTTATTTAACATCCTGCGCTGCTACTTTTGAGAGTGGTAATTGTGACGTAACTCAGATCACGCTGCAAAAACCTGACAACAATTGATTAGATTGCTAAAGATTACAATAGTTCCGTTATTAATTAAGTTTAATTCATGAATATTTTTGTCTTTGGAACGCTTCTCTCCGAAACTTTTCGTAAAATAGTTCTTGGCCGTGAATTACATTCTGAGCATATTTGCACTGCCTCGTTAAAGAATTTTTGCGTTTACTGGGCTGAAGGTGGTCCATTTCCTGTGATTGTTCCGCAAAATGGGGCAGAAGTTCACGGGATTGTTCTTAAAGATTTAAATGAACACGATATTGAACGTTTAAATTATTATGAGCTTGGGTTTGGTTATGTTTTAAAAGAAGCGTTGGTTGAAACAAATGATTGCCTGCAAGATGTTTTTGCATATTTTTGTAAAAGTTCAGATATGGCTTCTAAAAACTTATGGAGCTTTGACGATTGGCTTACCAAACATTCCGAAATCCAGTATCTAGCGACTACTGAATTTATGGATTTTTTTGGTACAAAATTTGGTGATACCGCGCAACGAATGTATAATAGTATATTAAAAAGGGCAGAAATATACGTAAAAGAGAGATCTAGTGTACGCAAAGCAATTGAAGGTGGGCCAAGCAAGCACGCAAAAGCACAGGTAGAAAGTCTTTCGCGAGAATATTTAGGTTTTTTTGCCTTGAACCAAATTAATCTTAAATATCCATATTTCAGCCAGACATTACCAGATACAAAAAAACGGGTTATTTTAATGGGTTCGGAGGCTTCATTAATACTTCCATATGATCCAGTAAATGATAAAGTTCTTTTAATTGAGCAGTTTCGTATTGGGCCTTTTTGTAGAGGTGATAGAGCTCCATGGGTTTATGAACCTGTTGCGGGTATGATTGAATTCGGTGAAAAACCAGAGGAGGCGGCAAAAAGAGAAGTCTACGAGGAAGCAGGAATTCAAGTTAATAAATTGGTGAAAATTAACTCTGGTTATCCAAATCCGGGCGAGGCGACTACTTATTTTTATAATTATGTTGGATTAGTTGATTTGTCAGATTATTCCCCAGGCATTTATGGTCTAAAAGAAGAAGGTGAAGATATACGAACACATATCTTTGATTTTGAATTGGTTTTAGACTGGTGTAGATCGGACAAACTTCGCGTTTTACCTTTAAACACTATGATATTGTGGTTAGCATTGAACAAGAATAGACTTTCTTTTAATTAACCGTTTTGGATTATCCTTAAATTTTTTGATAGATTGATAAAATATGATTGCGAAAGATCTGGCTTCTAGCATTGGAAATACTCCTCTAATCAAACTTAGGGCGGCTTCAGAGGCTACCGGTTGTTCAATTTTAGGCAAGGCAGAGTTTGTAAATCCTGGGCAATCTGTAAAGGATAGAGCCGCTTTATTTATAATACGAGATGCTGAAGAAAAAGGTCTTCTTCGTCCAGGAGGCACAATCGTTGAGGGAACGGCTGGAAATACAGGCATTGGTATCGCTCTCGTTGGGGCTTCTATGGGTTATAAATCTGTTATTGTAATACCCGAAACGCAAAGTGAGGAAAAAAAAGAAATGTTGAGGCTTACAGGGGCCAGGCTTGTCCAGGTACCAGCTGTTCCTTACCGTGATCCCAACAATTATGTAAAATATTCACAAAGACTAGCAGAGGAATTGAATAAAACTGAAGTAAATGGTGCTGTCTGGGCAAATCAGTTCGATAACGTAGCTAATAGACAGGCCCATGTCGAAACCACCGGTCCTGAGATTTGGTCGCAAACGGACGGTAAGGTGGATGGATTTGTATGTTCATGTGGCTCTGGAGGCACTTTAGCGGGTGTTGCTTTGGCATTACAGCCTAAAGGTGTGAAAATTGGCCTTGCAGATCCTATGGGAGCAGCACTTTATTCCCACTATAAATACGGGGAATTAAAATCTGATGGAAGTTCAATTACAGAGGGTATAGGGCAGGGTAGGATAACGGAAAACCTGCGAGATTTACAACCTGATTACGTTTTCCAAATAGGAGATGATGAAGCAATCCCAATTGTGTTCGATTTATTAGAAAATGAAGGACTCTGTCTAGGAGGCTCCAGCGGAATAAATATTGCCGGTGCAATGCATTTAGCCAAGGAATTAGGTCCAAATCATACAATTGTTACGATCTTGTGTGATTATGGCACGAGATACCAATCAAAGTTGTTCAATCCTTCGTTTTTGAAGAGTAAGGGTTTGCCGGTACCCAAGTGGTTATTGGATAATCCAGTAAGTATGCCGAGTGTTTTTGAGGAATAACCCTTATGCGGAAACTGTTTTTAACACTTATTTTTGTTTTAATTTCCTTCAATTTTAATTGGGCGGAAGAAGTTGCTGACTATGAGAAGTGGGAGTTAAATGCGCTCAGGGCAGAAACGGTAATCGAAACAGACAAAGCATCTGTAGAGGCATTAGAAAAGCTGCGAGAGCAATTGGTACAATGGCGTACATCATTTCAGCAGCTGCAAAATGAAAATCAGGATAGAATTGAAACAATAAGGACACAGATTGAGTCACTTGGGCCGAAGCCCGAGAATGGCACTGATCCATTGAAGGATCGTCGGCTTGCTTTAGATAAGCAGCTTGCAAAATTAAATGAACCAATAGTCCGAGCTCAGGAGGCCTTTAATCGCGCTGATGGTATGGTCAGTGAGATTGATAACTTAATTTCGCAGAGGCAGGCTTTAGAATTTCTCAAATTGGGTCCAAGCATACTAAATCCGCTATTATGGGGAACAACCCTTGGAGATCTAGTTAATAGCTTCTTAACACTATCAAAAGAGACTGCCGACGTTCTGTCATCAAACTATTTTCAAGAGCAGTTTAGTAACAGATTAATATCTGTATTATTAATATCTTTTTTTTCTGTTTTGCTCTTTATTTATTCAGGTGTTATTTCCAATCAGTTAAATGCAACAGCAAAACGGTTTGCGAAAGTAGCAGGATTTTTATCTTCCTCTGTTAAATATTTATTACGTTATGTTGCCCTTTACTCGTTAATTCATTTAGCGCAGTCATTAAATATTTTTGGCATTCGAGGTGACCTAATTGCTGAAAACTTTTATGTCTGGGTAGGCTATTTTATATTAGCGCTTTGGCTAGCTGAAAGACTACAAATGGCTTGGCACGTATTTGAAGCAGACAACCTAAATGACAGAAATATAGAAAACTTTGCAGTTTTGGGTGCTTTAATATTAGTGGCTCAGGAGTACGGGTCCGAAGTCTCACGTTTGCAATTAATAGAGCAACAGTCTTATGAGGTTTATACTAGCGCAATAACTGTATTGGCGGGAATTATGTTGTGGCGAATTTCCGCGTCAATTAAATTAGTTATCTCCGGTGACTCATCCTCAGGCAGTTTAAGATTAAAGCTTTTAGGTTTTCTTAGACGTATAATAGTTGGCGTCGCAATAATATCTCCGCTGATCGCTGCTATAGGCTATGTAAATGCTGGTTCTGCGATTGCAGTTCCTATGGTTAAGACTCTTGGTTTTTTAGCCCTAATTGTAATTTTGCAGAGATTAACATTTGATCTATATGCTGCAATTTTAAATAAATCTGAAGAGGAGACGGACGCGTTAGCCCCGGTATTGATTGGGTTTATAATAACAATTTCTGTATTGCCGTTTTTAGCGATTATATGGGGTGCCCGTGTCTCGAGCCTAACCGAGCTATGGATACAGTTTCAAGATGGTATCAAGGTTGGAGACAGTAGAATTTCTCCATTAGATTTTCTCACTTTTGTCTTATTATTTACCATCGGATACATGTTGACCCGAGTAATTCAATCCGCACTAAGAGGAAGTATCTTACCAAAAACTAATCTTGATGCCGGTGCGCAGAATGCGTTGGTTGCAGGTCTTGGCTACATTGGGATTTTTATTGCAGCACTCGTTGCAATCTCAAGCACTGGACTGGATTTATCTTCACTCGCAATTGTAGCTGGTGCCTTATCTGTAGGGATTGGTTTTGGACTTCAAAACATTGTTTCAAATTTTGTATCGGGTGTAATTCTTCTTATTGAGCGACCAATTAGCCAAGGCGATTGGATCGAGGTGAGCGGCAAAATGGGGTATGTTCGTGATATTTCTGTTCGTTCAACCAGAATAGAGACATTTGATAGAACTGACGTAATAATTCCTAATGCGGATTTAGTATCTGGAGTTGTTACAAATTGGACGCGTGGAAATACGATAGGTCGTGTTATTATTCCAGTTGGTGTGGCTTATGGTTCCGATACTAAAAAGGTGGAAAAAATTCTAAGGGATATAATCTCTAAAATTGAGCATGTTGCAAAGGAACCGGCACCCGGAGTTATTTTTCAAGGATTTGGTGCAGATAGTATGGATTTTGAAATTCGTGCAATTCTTTCCGATGTTAATTATATGCTATCGGTCAAATCAGATGTTAATCATGAGATTGTAAAGCGGTTTACGAAAGAAGGAATTGAAATTCCTTTTGCACAGCGTGATGTTTGGATACGAAACCCTGAAGCTTTGAAGGATGTTTGATTGACCATTCCATTATATCTACAAGACAGTTATTTAAGAACCTGTTCAGGTAGCGTTGTTGAAATTGGTGAAGATAAGTCAATTATTTTGGATAAAAGCATTTTTTATCCAACCTCTGGGGGTCAGCCGGGAGATAAGGGCTTTTTACAATTCGGTAGTGGTCGCTGTGAGATAGTAACAACTCGTAAAGGCGAGAATGGCAAAATAAATTTAGTGCCCTTAACTAATGATTATTTACCCAAATTAGGTGATACTGTTGAGCAATCTATTGATTGGGAAACTCGTTACAATCATATGAGAGTGCATTCAGCTCTTCACTTGTTATCTGTAGTAATTCCATTGCCTGTAACTGGTGGTTCTATAAGTGATAAAAAGGGTAGGCTAGATTTTAATATGCCAGAATCTTTATCCAATAAAGAGGAGCTTGAAAGTGACCTCAACGAGTTGATTGAAGGAGGCTATAAAATCACAAATTCGTGGATCACAGATGAAGAATTAGCAGCTCAACCTGGTCTTGTAAAAACTATGTCGGTTAAACCGCCGATGGGAAGTGGAAGAGTGAGACTGGTCAGGATCGGCTCTGATGATCAACAAATTGATTTACAACCGTGCGGTGGAACTCATGTCGCCAGTACATCAGAGATTGGGTCAATGCGCTTTGGAAAAATTGAAAAGAAAGGCAGACAAAACAGGCGTGTAAATATTCATTTTATTGATTGAGGCTGCATAATACTTTATCCCTTTTACAAACTTGATAAAGGTATATATGAGCGAGCTTAAGGAGACGTGGCCGAGTGGTCGAAGGCGCACGCCTGGAAAGTGTGTAGGCGGGAAACCGTCTCGTGGGTTCGAATCCCACCGTCTCCGCCAGTAAATTATATTTAATATAATAGAAACAATATGTTGTGGATATTAATTAATATTCGCCCCCATATTCGCCCCCACATTATTGACTTATTACTGCTTTTATGGCACGTCCGCGCGCCCGCGCGCATCTTGTGCTTTTTGTGTGTGATAGAGCACTATTTCTGACAATAGATGAAATCATTAGGTGCAAGAAACTACTAGACTGGTGTTTAATTAGCCTGCTCCGGTAGCCATCTTTTGTTTGCATTGTAAAGCGTCTTGATCCAATACTGAGTCAAAAAGAGCAGGTTTCCACCGCCACTCAGCAGGACAAGGTGGCTTTACATGGGAGTTTGTTTCGGCCCATCGAGCAAAGTCAGAAGTCGTATCACATATTAAAACACTTCCGTTTTTTACTGCTATTTAATAAGTATTTATATTAGATTTAGCTGCTAGTTATTGCACTGCGTGTATTAATAATGTTCTTAATCGTTCCAAATTTGACTAAGTCCGTCAATTAGGTAGTCCTTACAAATAGACGGGGCAACCTTTTTATAATCTTCTATTGTCTTAACTTCTGGACGTTTTTTACGAAATTTTGTCAAAAATATTCTAGCACGCTCAAAATCTCCCAGATGAACATAGATTGCTGCCCTCCAACCATCATAACGACTGTGCGAACCCCTATCATACAGAGTATTGCACCACTCTAAGCTCTTATTAGAATCAGCCATTGCCATGTAAAGAAAAGGCATTAATCCCTCATAGCTTCTCCTGCCAATTGGGTTCATGTCCATTGCTTTTAATAGATAATATTCTGCTTCTTCAAAACGCTTTTCGTTACATAAAGCCCAGCCATAGTCATTATTTGATCCATCGTGGCTTGGGTTCAGGTCCAATGCCTGTCTGGCATATTTCAATCGCTGTGGGTAATCTTTTTTAAGATTAAAAGATCTACTATACATAGCGACCGCTTCAGGATTATTAGGATCGATAGAATAAGCTTTGAAAGACAGATCATGAAATAATGACTCGTTTTCTTTGCGCTTATGTTGATGTATAGATATAAATAAGTTGCCATAAATGCGTCTGGCTTTAAGTACGTAAGCGTCACACAAATCTGGATCCATAGCTATTGCATTATCGCAAAGTTCGAAAAATGCCTTGTTCGCAACTTCATCTGGATCGTCCCCAGCCCATGTCTGGTTATATATAGCAAGCGCTTTCAAATAGTTGTCCCAGGCAGACAAAGATGAAGGCGACTTGGTTCGTATGCGTTCGTGCTCTTTTCCTTTAAGAGCTGGAAAAATCAATGTTGCAACCTCCTGTGATACCTCGTCTTGGACCTCAAAAATATCATCCAACGAGCGATCCCAGCGTTTAGACCAAACTTGTTGATCATCTTTTGAATCTACTAAGCTTGCTGAAATTCGTATCTTATTGCCACCTTTCCGTATGCTGCCCTCAACGATATAATCTGCCCCCAATCGCTGACCCAATTCTGAGGATTTTATTTCTTGTCCTTTGAAGCTAAAGGTAGAGTTTCTAGCGATAACTGGAAAAGATTTCCAAGAAGAGAGATTAGCAATGATATCTTCTGTAACCCCATCAACAAAGTATTCTTGTTCTTCATCATTAGTCATATTTTTGAACGGCATTACAGCAATTGTTGGTGGCTTGCTTTCAGTTATTTCGCTTGATCCAATTGAAGAACCTAATGCCCGCTGTTCTAAACCTTCTATTATCACGTCATAAGCGTGTAATTCAGTATTTTTTATTTTCTGAGTACCAAGGTCATTAAATTTAAATTCTACTTTTTTATTTACAAAATCATATATTGCTTTTGATAACGACACACCCCCTGGTTGGCTTAATACTTCTAGCCGTGCGGCATTATTTACCCCCTCACCATAAAGGTTTGTCCCCTCTACAATAACATCACCTATATTAAGACCAATACGAAACTGCATCTGTAAATCTTCTGATACGGAAAGATTGCGTTTATTAATCATTTTCTGAAATTCAGTAGCACAAACTAATGCAGTTACTGCACTCGGAAATTCGGCAAGAACTGAATCTCCTGCTGTATTAAAAATACGAGCATCATATTTCTTGAAAAGTTGGTCCATGATATCACGACAGGCCCGAAGACTTCTAAGTGTAGAATTCTCATTTCTTTCCATGAGCGTGCTAAAACTGACAACGTCTGTCACAAATATCACTGCGATTTTGCGAATAATCCGATCTTCAGTCATCTAAGCTCTCCTGAGACTCAATTAATACTTGGACAGAGGTATTTAAACTCTGAAAAGGCAAAAAGTATATAACATGGAAGTAGCTCCAGAATACAAGCGAATAGACCATGCAAATATACAGCACATGGCCTATCTAAAAACTATCCTCAAACAAGTTGGTTCTAAAGGATATATAATTAGACCTAATGCTAAGAAGTTTGATTTTTTAGCACTTTTTGAACTGATGGGGTTTCGTTAACCTGATTAAATATTTTCTCAAGATTTGGTCTTTTGGCTAGTTCATCAGTTTTATTGTCATCCCAGTTCATTAAAACATAAAAGTAGAAGTCTGCAATTCCACAAGTTTTTCCTGATAAAAAACCATCAACGTGTTTCTCCAAGATATCGTAACAAGCCTTCCTATCTAACTCAGCTTTTTCTTTGATATCAATTTCTGAAGAGCCATATCGATCAGGAAAGAAAAAACGGTTGTTGGCATTTCCTAATGCTGTAGAAAGGAAAGAAAGCCATTGAAAACATGTGGCTCTATCTGGGTTGCCAATAGGGGCGATTAAATCGGTATGATGTGTTTCTAACAGAAAATTAATAATTGCAGGTCCTTCAAAAATAGATTGCCCACTTGGAGTAATTAGAACAGGCACTAATCCTCTAGGCGAAATCATTTTAAACTCTTCGGAGTTTCTTTCCTCTGGAGTTGCAAAAATAATGTCATATTTTATACCAGCCTCTTCCATTAATAATTCAATAGCCATAGAGCCTAAATAAGGTATGCCATAAAGTTTGTAAGAAGTTGTACTATTTGCCATAATATTAGATTACATAAAGTGACGAGCAAAGCAATAAGAATAGAAACTAATGTAAAAGCGATTGTTTACTGCAGAAATCTTATTCAACCAAATAGAGGAACCATTGGTTTTTAAAATAAACTATATGTGTAAGATAGGTTTTCCCGGTTATGTGTGTATTTTGGCTTGGCTTTGTGATTATCTATCTTGATTTTTGTCAGAAATCTAAATTAACGGATTCTGGCAAAGCTGTATTATAACTATCCGCTGTCGGCATGGGTGATCCATGCTACCCCTATCTGTCGTGGACACATTTGGTACACATTTGACCTTAAATGGTACACATCGTGGATTGACAGGCAGTAAAAGCTGTGTGATTCTGACATTAAGGAATTGACGTAAGTTACTGATAAAAAGCGACTAAAAGATAAAGCGTTGAGGTCGCTATTCTGTAACAAGAGTGAAAGTTCGAGTCTTCTCGACCGCACCAAATAATAAAAATTACTTATTAAAAACAATTAGTTGGGCAGCAAAGATGCATATCATCCACCTTTTTGTTGACGCTTAAGCCAAATAATGGCAGATGCGCGCGTCCGTGCGCGGCCTGTCGCTTATGTGTGTGAGCAAGGGTAAAACTGACGATTGAGCACTTCCGCCCCACGAATCTTTTGACCGCTGAAAGGTAAAAAGATACTATGTTCATACCCTAAGCAATACAATATTTGATAAATCGATTTGTTATTTTAATAAGATTACGAATATAGTATCATCGATAGGATAATTTGTACTAGTTTCGTTTGGTAAATTTTTGCGACATTTGTAGCATTGGGCCAATACTGGTCTGTTCTAAGGGAGAAAATAATGAAAACAATTCGTACATCTGCATTGGCAGCGACAGCCGCGCTTGGGCTGGCTATTTCTGCAAATGCAACTGAACTAACAATTGCGATCGTGAACAACGGTCATATGATCAACATGCAAAAGGTCGCTGAGGCGTATACTGCTGAGACAGGCGTTTCTTTGAATTGGGTCGCTCTAGAAGAAGGTGTTCTTCGTGAGCAAGTAACTTCTGATACGGCAACGGGTGGTGGCCAGTACGATATAATCAACATAGGTATGCAAGAAGCCCCAATCTGGGGTGCTGCAGGATGGATTGAACCATTGAACTTTGGCTCAAGCTACGACATGGATGACATTCTACCCGCGATCCGTGCAGGTTTGTCGCACGAAGGAACTATGTATGCCGCACCGTTCTATGGTGAATCATCCATGGTTATGTACCGTAAAGACCTAACTGACGCTGCAGGTGTAACAATTCGTGACAACGATTCATGGGCAAACATCAAAGGTGCTGCAGCAGCGATGCATGACCCAGACAACGGTGTTTACGGTGCGTGTTTGCGCGGTAAGCCGGGTTGGGGTGATAACATGGCGTTCATCACAACTGTTGTGAACTCATTCGGTGGAGCATGGTTTGCTGCAGATATGCGTCCGACAATTGACACGGCTGCTTGGGAAGAAGCGATAAATTTTTATGTTGATCTATTGGGTAACTATGGACCTCCCGGTTCCGAAGGTAACTCGTTCAATGAAATCCTTGCGCTCTATAATGAAGGCAAATGTGGCATGTGGATTGATGCAACAATTGCTGCATCATTCCTAACAGTCGACGGCGTTGCATATGCACAATCACCCAATGCTGGTAACCCAGTTGGTGCAAATTGGTTGTGGGCGTGGGCGATGGCGGTTCCAGCGGGGTCACCAAACGCAGACGCGGCAAAAGCATTTATCGAATGGGCCACATCAAAAGACTACGTCCAGGCAGTTGGCAATCATCCAGACTTTGGTTGGGGTTCTGTACCAACAGGTCAACGTGCATCGACATATGCATTGCCAGAATTCCAAGCGGTTGCAGGTTTTGCAGCAGCTGAGATGGCAGCGATTGAATCAGCAGCGCCAGCAGCAACTGACTTAAAACCATACGTTGGTGTCCAGTTTGCGGCGATTCCAGAATTCCCAGAAGTCGGCATTGCAGTTGCACAGGAAATGGCGGCAGCATTGTCAGGTGCAAAATCTGTGAAAGATGCACTTGCTGCATCACAATCAGCGGCTGACGCAATCATGTCAGAAGCAGGTTACTACTAATCATTCTACCAAGAAACGGGAGGGCCGGATACGCTTGGCCCTTCCACAAATTCAGCCGCAAGAGCTGATGTTTCATAAAAGGTATTCTCCATTCTCATGTCTCAGCGCACCTTGCCACGCCTTATGCAGACCCCAGCTGTCCTACTTTTACTGGTGTGGATGCTAGTACCGCTTGGAATGACAATTTTCTTCTCATTCATTCGCTATGTTTTGAACAATCTGCGCAAGCCTGAATGGACGACACCCAGCATTGATAACTGGCGCGGTTTTGGAAATTACGAGTATGTTTTGTATAAATCCAAAGATTTTTGGTTTGCAGTTCAAAATAGTGTTTTCATCGTTGGCTCTATTATTGTGCTTACCGTTGCTCTAGGGCTCGCCATCGCGGTATTAATCAATCGGTCTTTCCCTGGTCGTGGCATGGTTAGGGTTCTTTTGATATCTCCATTTTTTGTGATGCCGGCCGTGAACGCGGTACTTTGGATCAACATGCTGCTTGACCCTGTTTTGGGTCTAAATGGTTTGATAGTGAATGGTTTGAACGGTGTAATCGATGGATTGCGCGATTTTCCACTACTTGGAAATTTCTTTTCCTTTTGGCCGGAGCTTCAACCAATCTCATTTCGTGCAACGCAAACTTCTGCTTATGCCGTTATTGTTATGGTGACGTGGCAATGGACACCCTTCGCCATTCTGATCTTTATGACTTCATTACAATCTGAGGATCAACAGCAAAAAGAGGCCGCAATTTTAGATGGTGCAAGCGCATGGTCGCAGTTTGTGAACCTAACAATACCGCATCTAGCGCGCCCAATCGCTATTGTGATCATGATCCAAGCGATTTTTCATCTTTCACTTTATGCAGAAATTGAAATTGTATCGCGTGGAAACGGCAATAAAAACCTACCCTATTTGATTGGAGAATTTGCCTCAAATAACATAGGTGCGGCGAGCGCAACAGGCATATTTGCGGTAATTTTGGCCAATATAGTGGCGATATTTTTGCTCCGCATTATTGGCAAAAGCTTGATGGATTAGGAAAAAAGATGGTTGCAGTTGTAAATAAATCCACATTCTCCAAAGTGTTCTGGCCTGTACTTGCTTGGACAGTGGCGATTGTGTTTTTTTTTCCGATTTTCTGGATGGTTCTGACCAGCTTTAAAACTGATGCAGATGCGGTAAAACCTGAACATTTAATAGTGTTCACGCCAACGCTAGAGAATTATTTGAACATGATCGAAAACTACGATTTTTGGAGATTTGCCAAGAATTCGGTAATTACATCCCTTTTTGCAACGACTTTTACACTTTTTGTCGGAGTACCTGCGGCTTATGCAATGGCATTTAATCCATCGCGGCATACCAAAGATATTCTTATTTGGATGCTTTCTACTAAAATGCTACCCGCGGCCGCAGTTTTATATCCGATGACCTTTTTAACCAAAAACATCTTAGGCTTATTCGATACGCATTTCTTAATCATTATTGTATTAAGTTTGATCAATTTGCCCATCGTCATCTGGATGTTGTTCACGTATTTTAAAGAAATTCCCAAAGAAATCATCGAAGCAGGAAAGATGGATGGTGTGTCTATTTGGGGCGAAATTAAAGATATTGTTCTGCCGCTTGCATGGGGCGGCCTTGCCTCGACTGCGCTTCTTTGCTTCATATTTTGTTGGAACGAGGCATATTGGACGGTCCGTTTGACCACTATAGATGCCGCAACACTTTCCAAATTGATTGAGGGCAATCGGGCGCCAGAGGGGTTATTTTTCGGCCGCCTTTCTGCGGTCTCGACCGCAGCAGTTGGACCGATTGTAGTACTTGGTTGGTTTTGTCAAAAACAATTAGTGCAAGGTCTCACATTTGGGGCAGTTAAATGAACCAAAAAAATTTAGTTGCAACAGATTTAAGTGGAAAAACCTGTTTAGTGACGGGTGCGTGTGGTGGTATAGGTCAGGCGACCGCTGAACATTTTGCGGCCCATGGCGCGCGCGTACTGGTGACCGATATCACAGACACCTTTCCCGGCGACTGCGCTCACGAATATCACAGAATTGATTTAACAAGCGAAGGTGGACTTAATGATTTGGCCAAGTGGGTTGCCGCTGAACGCCCCCAAGTGCTTTTCAATAATGCAGCGCTTTTTGATATGGGTTCCGTCTTGGATGCTGGCCTGGATCAGTTTGATCGCCTGTTCGACGTAAATGTGCGCGCTATGTATGCGGTGATGCAAATTGTTGCTAGGACGTTAACAGAGCATGATATGGCGGGCTCTATAATAAATTTGGCTAGTCAAGCTGGGCATCGAGGTGAGGCCTTAGTGGCACATTATTGTGCAACGAAAGCAGCCGTAATAAGTTACACTCAATCTGCAGCATTGGCCCTTGCTCCATACAAGATTCGTGTGAACGCGATTTCACCAGGTGTAATTGATACGCCAATGTGGGAAACGGTCGATGGCCTATTTGCAAAATTTGAAGGAAAGGAAATTGGTCAAAAGAAACTCGAAGTGGGTGAGGCTGTTCCGCTAGGTTACATGGGGCGCCCCTTTGAAGTTGCGCGTGTTGCTGTTTTTCTGGCTAGCGCTCAATCGCAATATATGACTGCACAAACTATCGGTGTCGATGGTGGAAGTGTTTTGAGGTAGTGCGATGTCCAATTTGACGCCAGAATTTGAATATGTCGATCGAGCTGTGGAATCTGTTCGGTATTTAGAACACGGTTGGCCTACAGACCTTTGTCGTTGGCACAGCCATGAAGAATATGAATTGCACTTAATGGTAGCGACCCAAGGCAAAGCCTTTGTTGGAGATTACATAGGCGAGTTTCGTCCTGGGTCACTATTCTTATGTGGGCCTAATTTGCCACATAACTGGGTGACCGACGAAATATGCGCGTCCAAACCCGTAGATGTCCGTGATATGTTATTTCAATTCAATCAAGACAGTATTGATAACTTAAAACATGGTTTTCCAGAATTTCGTGAACTAGATCAATTGTTGGAACGTTCGAAAGGCGGCATTGAATTTGTAAATTTTGACTTGGCATTTGCAAAAAAATCACTCATCGAAATAAGAAATGCTCATGGTGCAGCACGAGTTCTTAAAGCGATGAGCTTTTTGTTACTTATCAAGGATCATCCAAACCAAAAACGTTTGTCTGTCACAAATGTGAATTACCCAAATTTCAATAATAGTACATCTGGCATCGCTAAGGTCATAGATTTCATTACTGAAAACTTTGCTGAAAATATTTCATTGAGCAAGGCTTCTGATATGGCTGCGATGAGTAAAACGGCTTTTGCGCGTAATTTCCAAAAGTTTACAGGAAGTAAATTTAGCGAATTTGTGATCCGCGTTCGAATAGGTCAAGCCTGCTCCATGCTGCAGGCTACAGATTTAACAGTCGCTACAATTTGTCATGAAGTTGGCTACAACAATCTCGCCAATTTCAATCGTCATTTTCTTAAAGTTAAAGAGATGACCCCATCAAATTATCGCGATTTCGTGCGACGCGAATTGCTAGCAGGTATGGCGGCAAAACGATGACATCTCCAATGCTATATAAAACGAACTATGACCTAGCAAATTGTAAAACTGGGATAGTCCATCTTGGCTATGGTGCGTTTCATCGTGCGCACCAATCAGTTTATATTGATGACTATATGGAAAAAACAGGTGATCTTAATTGGGCGATTACTGCGATTAATTTGCGCTCATCCGATTCTGGTACTTTTGCTAAAGCAGCAGGTGCTAAATCAAATTACGTTTTAAAGGAGATCGATACCAATGGAACGCCAACTTATCGTTTGGTTAGATCACATGCCGAGTATATCGATGCGACGACTTCGCGTGCGCGGGCAATTGAGAAAATTTGTGAAGAGCAAGTGAAAGTTATCTCTGCTACGGTTACGGAAAGTGGATATTATTTTAAAAATGACTGGTCGCTCAATCTGAGCGCAGGACCTATTGCAGCGGGCCTGAGAGGCGAACAAGTCGAAACAATTTATGATTTTCTTGCTGCCGCGTTACAAGCACGTTCCTTGTCGGATGCCGGGCCGGTTTCAGTATTATGTTGTGATAATATTCGCGATAATGGTCATGTTCTAAAGAACGCGTTGATTGCGTATTTGGCTGCGCAGAGAAATGATCGCCTTGTTTCCTGGATACAGGAAAATGTAACCTTCCCTTGTTCGATGGTTGATAGAATTACGCCACGCACGACAGAAGCGTTAGAAACAGAAATCGAGACATATTGGGGTCATGACGCCCAATCACCGGTGCATGCAGAAGCATTTATCCAATGGGTTTTGGAAGATCGTTTTGCCTCTGATTTCCCTGATTTGTCACAGGTCGGCGTTGAGATCGTCGCAGATGTTGTTCCATATGAAGAAACCAAAATCCGAATATTGAATGGTGGGCATACGGGACTTGCTTATCTTGGTGCTTTGGCAGGTCACGAAACATTTGATCAAGCCATGCAAGATCAAGAAATTCGTGCACATTTTGATGCATGGGAGCGTGATGAGGTCCTCATTGGCCTTGATAAAAATATCCCTTTCGATACTGTTGCCTATCTTGGGGAGATCTCACGCAGATTTGAAAACGCTGGGATCGCCGACGGTTTGGAACGCATTTGCATGGACGGTTACTCCAAAATGTCGATTTATATTCGACCAACTCTGTCGGCATGTTTGAAATTAGGCGTGTTGCCAAAAGCGGGATTTGATTGCATTGCATCTTGGGTTGTCTACACACGGTGCGTACAAGAAGGTCTCTGCAAAGTACCTTACCACGAACCACTATGGGACCGTGTCGCACCACTTGTGGCCGAGGGAAATGAAACGCGATTGGCGAATGACAACGAACTTTGGGGCGACCTTCCAAACCGATACAATGAATTTGTGCCTGCACTTGTTGCAGCAATTGAAGAGATGGATAAGAAATGGCGGGCTTAATTCTACGAAACGTTGCAAAATCCTATGAAGCAACAAAAGTAATTGAAAGCATTGATTTGGAAATTAAAGATGGAGAATTTGTTGTATTTGTGGGGCCTTCAGGTTGTGGAAAATCAACGCTATTACGCATGATTGCGGGCCTAGAGGAAATCAGCAGCGGTACAATCACAATTGGCGATCAAATAGTGAATGAAGTTGCACCCGCTAAGCGTGGTGTTTCAATGGTTTTTCAAACATATGCCCTTTATCCCCATATGACGGTATATAAGAATATGGCGTTTGGACTGAAACAGGCAAAAACCCCAAAAGATGAAATCGATCAGCGTGTACGTAACGCCGCAGAGATTTTGGAGATTTCCAGCCTTTTAGATCGAACGCCCAAGGCCCTGTCCGGTGGTCAAAGACAACGCGTTGCGATTGGTCGTGCGATTGTTCGCGAACCAGAAGTGTTTTTATTTGACGAACCGCTTTCGAATTTGGATGCTGCACTCCGTGTTCAAACGCGCATTGAAATCGCTCGTTTGCATGAGCGGCTAGGCACGACTATGATCTATGTCACGCATGATCAGGTCGAGGCGATGACCTTAGCAGATAAAATCGTGGTCTTGCGGGATGGTAACATTGAACAAATTGGCTCACCAATCGAATTATATCGTAATCCTTCAAATATGTTTGTGGCACAATTTATTGGAAGCCCGAAAATGAATTTTTTTGATTCAGATGACTTGACGGATGCTGGCCGCGCATTGATTAATTCAAGAGCAGATATTCTGGGGATCCGGCCTGAACATTTTATTGTTGTTCCGACAGGTTCAGGTGTTATTCAAGGAAAACCAAATTTAGTTGAACCCCTGGGCGAGTACGCTCTTGTGCATTGTGAAACTGTTCGAGGCAGTCCGTTCATCGTCAAAACGACTGACCCAGAAAATATAAAAAAAGGGTCTGTAATGAGTTTTGATGTCGACCCTGCGGTTACCCATCGTTTCGATCAGTTATCACAAGGCAGAATTGTTTAACTCGGCCTAAACCTTTTATTTTCAGCCTAACGCTTGGCGACATTACAACACCCTATAAAGGGTGTGTTTGTCGTGTCGCCTTTATTAGCGGCGCGTGCCGACGACAAATCAACGTTTGTCGCCAAATGTCGCCTTGTCGCCAAAGCTGTAATAATCATCCTCAACTTGCAGAATTCCTTTGCTTACAAGGTCACTTCTTGCACGGGTAAAGGCAGTATTTTTAGATTTTTTATTGTCGCCAGTATGTCGCCTATTAAAAACGGGTCGCCACTCATTACATAAAAGTTAAGTTTCAATAAAAAGCCAGACGCACAGACGCATATTTTCTAATGGCAAAATTAGCATGTTTTTTGGGGGTCAGACGCACTAGTGAGACGCACAAATCTGACTTGGTTTCGTTTGCTTCCTGAGCTGTATTTTCCTGCTCGCTCCCAGCCAGCTGCTTGCAGACAGTTTGACATGCGGCGTTGGTCCTGCCGAGTAATTGTTTGAGGGTCGAACTGCCGATCTGTATGAGACGCGCATGAATAATAACTTCGCTGCATCAGGACAGGCTTTTGGCGGTGATCCTGTCATTGGGGATGATTTGGACTACTGCAAACTTTTATATGATCAAACCCTATCCGTGTTTTCAGGTAATTAATCATGCGAACCATCCTAGCAATCATATTTATGACATTTGCAACTCAGACGAGTGCTGCTTATCATTCTTTTTTTCAGGGCAAGATAATGGAAAAACCAACTTACTCAGAGTGTACAAAAGCGATCGAAAAAGGCGTAGAAATAGTGCCCAAGCGATACCAGCAGGTACACCTTCAAAACCTAGAGAGAACTAGCTAGTATTGTACACAAAAGTATTTATTTGACGCACTTAGATACAATTCTATCCTTTTTGTATGGCAAAGAATTATCCACAAAGTGACTACACAGACGCGCTTCTCAATATTGCTGTCAAAAAACTTCATGCATCGGATCGCGTTGCGGCTTACCAGTACTGCATAGAAAAAGAGTGGTTAACTGAATTTGGCCAATTAACGGATAAAGGCTTTCACAAAGTGACTGCAAATTTCTATAAAGATACTACTGCTGCCTAGTAGAACCTATAGGTTACTTATAAGTTACTTCCTTCCTCTTCCTTCTTTATTTTATCTTTAGTCAGACCTTTAGGTTACTCTTATAGTGCAACCATATTATTTGTCTTTTTAGAAGGTCAGGTAGGAGGTTACCACCTATAAGTAGAACCACTATTATCCTGTAAGTTATGACCTGTGAGAATAGCGAAACCTGCTTTGTGTTGCATATGCATTCTCTTAAGTTCGTCTTGCATCAACTGGTCACGTCTCACAGCCATCCCACGCTCAAATATCATTTCAAAAGTCACATAAACAAACGGATTGATTCGCCATGGTGTGCTTTGCATGATGTTTATTGCCCGACAGACCCCACCCACCAAAAGCGAAAGTGGATGGGGTATTTGTAGAAGAAATAGAAGAAC
>LUQC01000038.1:20163-33523 GCA_001627925.1 Rhodobacteraceae bacterium REDSEA-S34_B6
TTCTATCTCAGTTAGCTCCAGAGTGCGTCTGTAGTGATCAATAAGCCCCACAAGACGCCACACACATGGCAAATGACCTGATCCAAATAAGCGTCTTTTTGAGTGAGTAGGGGTCTTGTGAGTTGAGGTGGGGCTACCTGTGGACCATCCTGAGAGGTAGGGGGGGCAAAACCTTGAGCGCTTGAGTTGCTAGTTATCGTGGAAACTACGAACTTGTCCCACTTCGTCTAAGATGGCTAGTCTAGGCGAGAGTCCGTGCGCAGTCCCCACCTTTTCCAATAAAGACTTGTAACGATAATTGCAACTAAACCCCTGAAACTCTTATTTGACAGAACGATGCGCATAACATTGCATAGATGTTAAATCAGTAGATCCAATTAAACGCCTTCGTGATTGAGTTAGGGTAAATAATGCATACAATTCACTCAGTAAAAGATTCATCACCCATTACAGTTACAACATTAGACTCCAAAATTGCTCCAGCAGCAGCTCTTTTGGCTCTAAGTTCCTCATGTCCAGCGAATGCTTTCATAGACTCCGGAGAGTCGAACTCCATAAGTACCATCATTTTATTGTTATCATCCTTATGAGGTCCTGCAAAAATCAGCTTACCCCCGAGTGAGTTTAGTTGGTTTTTATTTTCTAAATACATCTCTTTCCAAGGCGCGAAGCCTTTTGAAAGATCTTGAGTTAACATAACTATCATATCGTTTTCCTTGTTTTATATCATTTAACAATTGCATCTCAGGATTTACGTCGTTTTAATCAAACCGATGCTAAACGCATGGGTATAGGTTCCATTCGGCATTACCCTCTGGATCTGACTCATAAGAGAACATATAATATTTACCATTTAGTTCAGATAAAGCTTCAGATGTTGTTTCAAATGAAGCACCTCCGTGAAACATCACACCACCAGTTTCAGTCATGTTACCAACACCCATGCAAGTAAAGGTGGCAACACCTCCGGCACACATGATCACTCCTGCTGGGCAATGACCTTTCCATGAACCATCGGGTCTCATCTCAGCGGTAAAGGTTGCCATACCTTGTACCTCATGACCTACAAGCGTACCGCTACCAACGTTGTGCGTTTCCATGGCAGGCAGACCGTATTTACCTGACTCAATGGGTTTGGTGGTTTCTTTTAAAGTCAATGTTCCCGCTTTTTCTCCAAGCATGCTATTCTCCTGTAAATTATAAAAAAACCTATTCTATAATTACAATGAACTTGTGATAGTGTAGGAACTGTACCTCAACATCAATTAACACTTTCCTGAGTTACAACTATATAAATGGATCGATTGGCTTTAGAGACAAACGAAGCATTGATAGGTTATCTCCATTTTCATCTGGTTGGGTCCAAACAAGGTAAATGTCTTCGTTGACGCGTTCTAATTTAGGGAAATTTAAAGACTCATTGTCTGCATTTAGAACGAGCCGCTGCTGAGTTTTGCATCCGTGTTTTTGGCTTGCTCTGCAGATTGAAATTACTTCGTTACCATCTATCCATTCCACCCAACTAACCAGCGCACTACCGCCTGGGAGCATTTCTAAGTCTACTCTTCCAATCGGATCTTGGTGTTCTATACTAAGTGGTGTAGCAAAGCTCTTTCCGTCGTCATCAGAAAACGCAATCTTAACCGCAGAAACTCCCTTTGCCCTCGTAAACCAAGCAACTGCTACTAACTTATCTATTGACGAGATCGCTGGTCCGTTAACTGGGCATCCTGATATTTCCCACCCATCGTCGTTTAGACTAAAGGGCTCTTGCCAACCATTCCCTTCCAATCGTGCAATCGAAATATCACGTATTTCATCCTCGGACCGATCTCTGTAAGCAGCGATTACTGTTCCCTTATCTGTAACTGTAATACTAGTCTGGCAACATGAACATGTGCGCTTATCAATTGCTACTTCCTTACCTATAATACCGTCACTTGTGATAGTTGTGGCACGTAACTGCATAGCCTCGGTTACGTTTTTTGTTTCTCCCAACTTTACACCATAAGTACGTCCATCGAGCCAGATAATTGTAAGTAATTTTTCTTTGCTAGGTGTCATTGACACAAAGCCATGCTGCACTGGAGAACGATCCTCATGCAAGATTTTTGGGCTGCTCCAAGTTTGACCATTATCTGACGATAACGCTATGTTAATTTGATAATCAAAGCCCGAGTTGCCAACTTTCTGTAACCAGTGAACAGCAATTGTTTTATTACTAAGTACTGCAATACTGGGAAAATCAGCCCAATTCACAAATAGGTCGTAACCAATGTGAACAGAAGTAGGTTCGGACCATCCACTCGCAGTTTTCATTGAGAACATAACTTTAGTTTTAGTATTAACCTTTTCCATCCAAGTCATGTACAAAATGCCATCTTTACTTGTAAGGGAGGCTTCTTGTGCACCAACTTCGGATGGTAGTGGGACTTTCTCAATTGTCGTAAATAAGCCGAAATAAGCCGTTACCAGCCTTAGAAAAGCTATATGCACACGTAAAAAGTATTATAGAAAAGACTAAATCTATTAATGACTTTTTAGCTCTATACATCTTTTTAACGTCTTTACTTTAATAATGTGTAATAAGGAGAGGGAGATGCTGTCACTTTGGATTAACTTCGTCGCCCTAAAACTAAAATATTCCATTAGCCCTTTGCAGTTCCCTAACATATGCAACAATGGCTGTAACGTCAGATCTAGTTAAATTTTCGATTGCAGGCATATTTCCAAACTTCCAATGATGTGAACGTACTCCCATAGCAACAGCAATTTGAAAGCTTTCGTCACCGTGATGACTGGGTTCGTAAATTTTATGAACAAGTGGCGGTGCAATACCTTGTTGCCCCACGGCATTTTCTCCATGACAATCAGCACAATTGCTTTGGTAGTTTAATTTACCAATTTGTGCCAATTCTGAAAATTCATTTGGGATTTCAACGCTAACAATTGGTGAATTTTGTTCAATAGGGCCATTTTCGGTTTCTTCATAAAAAACAAAGTAAGCCATAGCGGCTACAAAAGCAGAAACTATAAATAAATATTTCTTTAACATTCTATTTTCCTAGATTCTAAGAACGTAAATTATGTTCTAGTCCGCAATATAAAAAATGCTACACACGTAGCAAATGACCTGATCCAAATAAACGTCTTTGTGAGTGAGTAGGGGTATTGTGAGTTGGGGTAAAAAATTGGAGTAATAAAAGTTTCAATGACTAAAGAAATTCAAGCGGAGCAAGATGCGCCACCTAATACGCAGAACTTTGAACAATGTACGTGATTTAATGCTACATCCTTTAATGAGTTTTTTAACTCAGTGCCTAAATCAAACTCGGGATCATAGGGCAGTAATGTACAAGCGACAACACTTGGGAGACTTGCTCTCTTTCGTTTTACGACCATACGAGAGTTAGAACACATCAAATCGTTGGGTGACTTATTCAAAATATTCCAGCAAGATTCAGTTATTTCTGGAACCTCAGCATTTTCCTCAAGTTCAGGAAAAAGTACTGTTTCAGATGGGTTAAACGCATCAATTTTAAAATTATGTAACCTAAATAATTCTTCATATGCCATCCTTGCAGTTTGCTCATTGTCTGAAAACTCAGAGCGGCCTGCTACTGCCATTTTAATATTGTGTTCGTTAAGCCAACGCATTCCTTCGATTGTTTTTTCGAATGTTCCAAGTCCACGTTCTGCATCATGTTTGACGCAGTCCCAGTGATCCAATGAGACTCTAATTACTATTTGATCACCAAATTGGTCATTAAGTTTTATTAGGTCCGACTTGATTTTTTTACGCATCATTGGTGCCATGGCATTTGAGAGAACAAGCACATTGAATCCTTCACATACGCATAGCTCAATTATTTTGGTGATGTCTGGGTTCATGAACGGCTCTCCACCGGTTAACCCTATTTCCTGAACAGGCAATGATAACTTTAAGATTTCATTAATGAATTTTTGTACTTCGGCTACTTTAATGTAGACTAAGTCATCATTTGTAGGCGAGCTTTGGATGTAGCAATTTTTGCATTCAATGTTGCAAAGTGTACCAGTATTGAACCATAAAGTTTTTAATGACTTGAGCTCAACTTTTGCGCGGCGTTCGCCTGAAATTGTATAATCGGGATTGTTGAATTTGTTTAAAGACACTGACCTAATCATGAAAACATTATGAAATCTTGCTACACGAGTAGCAAGTAAAACGATCCAAATAAACGTCTTTAAAAACTGCCCATGAAATATTTTGATGATTAGTTTTTTTTAGAAATATAAATTTAACGTGATTTTCTTTCAGCAAATGGCGAAAGACCATATTTCGATTTATAGGATTTTGAGAAATGTCCAGGGGAAACAAAACCACAGGCAAAAGCAACGTTTATCACGCTGATGTCGGTTTGAAGCAATAGATTTTTGGCTTTTCGCAAACGTAATTCTAAGTAAAATTTATATGGGCTTATGTTTAGGAATCGTTGAAACTTCCTTTCAAGCATTCTGTGCGAAATATTTAACATTTTCGACAATATCTTTATGCTCATGGGGTCTTCAAGATTCTTCTCCATAATTCTGATGGCGTTAAGGACAATTGGATTTCGTTGCCCAATGTCAGTCGATGTTGATAAGCGCTGCGCAAAATCGTCATCTGCATGGCATTTATAAATTAATTGGTCAGATACTGAACTCGCAATTTCCTCACCGTGATCGGTTTCGATTAGCTTAAGGATCATATCGATTGAAGTGCAGCCACCCGCACTAGTAAAAGAGGGATTGTCAATACAGAAAATCGATCTGTTCAAATTAACTTTGTGAAAAATTTCTCGAAAACTATCCTGGTTTTCCCAATGGATAGTAGCGTTTTTCCCTTCCAAAAGACCTGCTTTAGCAACCGTATATGATCCAGTATCAACACCTCCAAAAAGAATTCCCCTGCGCGACTGTCTCCGTATCCAGTTGAGAATTCTTTTCGTGGTATTCTTTTCTACATTTAGCCCACCGCATATTAATGCAATATCTCCCCTCCGAAGATCAATCAGACCAAAATCTGGCTGAATTTTAGTTCTAGCTGAGCTCTCTATTGGGCCTTCATTTTCGGCAATTGTAATCCAGTGATATAATTCTTTCTTTGACACATGATTTGCGATCCTTAATACATCAAGCAAAGGGCCGTAGGAAGATATCGCAAATTCTTCAAGAAGTACTATCGCAAAGCGTTTTTTCTGATATGAAATATGATCAGATTTGACTTCCGAGATCATAATTTAAACAGTCCAATCCATAACTATTTTTCCAGCTTGGCCAGATGACATAAGATCGAATGCATTCTGGTATTCATCAGCTGCTACTTTTTTTGTAATTACTTTACTTATATCAAGTCCTCTTTCCAGCATCACGATCATTTTGTACCAAGTCTCAAAAATTTCTCTTCCATAGATACCTTTAATTGTAATTGATTTAAAAACTATTTGGCTCCAATCGACCTCAGTCTTACTCGCTGGTATGCCCAGCATTGCAATTTTTCCACCTGTCACAAGGGCACCTACCATTTGATTGAATGCAGCTGAATTCCCTGACATTTCCAGACCAATATCAAAGCCCTGTTTTAGACTCAACTTGGCCATGATGCCAGTTAAAGATTCCGACATTACGTTGACCGTCACAGCATCTACAACGTTATTCGCAAGCTCTAATCTCTCTTGGTTAATATCTGTAATTACAATATTTCGCGCACCCGCAAATCTAGCAACAGCCGCAGCCATTATCCCAATGGGACCTGCTCCAGTAATCAAAACATCTTCTCCAACTAAATTAAAAGACAACGCCGTGTGAACTGCATTTCCTAAAGGATCAAGAATAGCTCCTATTTCGTCTGAGATACTGTCCGGCAAGGCTATGGTATTGAATGCTGGAAGCCGAATATATTCAGCAAAAGCTCCATCCGTGTTAACTCCAACACCCATTGTTTCAGGATCTAGATGAAACGTACCCGCACGCGCCTGACGAGATTTATTTCCTATCAAATGGCCCTCACCCGAACAGCGTTGAGCTACTTTAAGATCTTTTACATTTGCGCCTATTTCTACAATTTCTCCAGAAAACTCATGACCTGTAATTATGCCTAAGCTCACTGCTTTACGGGACCAATCGTCCCAATCCCAAATATGCAAATCGGTTCCACATATTCCAGTTTTAAGAACGCGAATAAGAACATCGTCAGGACCAATCTTAGGAATAGGCCTTTCATGCATCCAAAGCCCTACTTCAGACTTGTTCTTAACTAAGCATCGCATCATTTCGGTCATGTGATAACGCCCAATTCTCGGCCCACTTTTTCAAAGGCATGTAAAGCTTGATCAAGATCTTCAGTTGTGAAGGCCGCATTCATCTGCGTCCTTATTCGAGACTGACCTTTTGGAACAACGGGAAAAAAGAAACCTGCCACATAGACACCCAACGCAAATAGTCTCTCTGCCATCTTTTGTGATAAAAGCGCATCGCCAAGCATGACTGGTATGATTGGATGCTCACCTTCAATTAAATCAAATCCAAGAGCTTTCAGCCCCTTTCTCCAATAAATGGAGTTTTTGTGTAGTTTTTTGCGAAGATAATCACTTTCATTAATAATATTTATTGCTTCTAAACCGGCTGCTATGGCTACAGGTGGAAGTGAATTCGAAAATAGATAGGGCCTAGCACGTTGCCGCAGCATATCGATTACTCTCTGAGGGCCCGCAATGTATCCTCCAATTGCACCACCCAAGGCTTTCCCTAGGGTGCCCGTTAAAATGTCTACGTTTACCCCAAAATATTCTGAGGTTCCCTTTCCTTTAGTTCCAACGAACCCAGTTGCGTGACAGTCGTCAACCATAACTAAAGCGTCATAAATTTTAGCCAGACGGGATATTTCAGGAAGATTGGCATAGGTCCCGTCCATCGAAAAAACGCCGTCTGTGGCTATAATAATATTCTCTGATCCCGCAGTCCGGGCTTGCTTAAGTTTAATTTCCAGGTCAACTGGATCATTATTATGATAACGATAACGTTGAGCTTTGGATAAGCGAATTCCATCAATAATTGAGGCGTGATTGAGGTTATCTGAAACAACTGCGTCTTGAGGTCCCAATAGCGCCTCAAATAAACCACAATTAGCATCAAAACAGGAAGCAAATAATATCGCATCATCCTTGCCAAGAAATTCAGCAAGTTTTTCTTCAAGTTCCTTGTGTTTATCTTGCGTCCCACAAATAAACCTGACTGACGCCATTCCAAAACCGTAGGTATCCAGCGCATTTTTAGCAGCACTAATTAAGCGATCATTATCTGCCAGACCCAAATAATTGTTTGCGCACAAATTTAGAACTTTATTCTGATGCCCAACATCAACGCGCGCAGCTTGGGGAGAGCGGATCTCTATTTCATTTTTAAAAAGCCCTTCTCGTTGCATTTCATTTAAGGAATAACTTAACCTATCAATTAAAACGTTTTTCATTAGTGGATTCATCCCTGAAATAAAATTTATTCGTTACTCTTTTCAAAATAGGCAAATACCGTTTTTTTGTTTCAACATTTATATTCCTTATAATTTGATAATTGTGATTAATTTTGACTATATTTTACGATAATATGAGAAAAAATTTTACATTTGATCTATATAGCGGTAAGATTGCTCTATGGATGAATTTGATTATAAGATTCTCGAATGCCTAAAATCTGACGCAAGAATGTCTTATCAACGTATAAGTGAAAAGGTTGGTCTAAGCATAAGTTCTGTAGGGCGCAGAATTCACTCTATGGAAACAAAAAATGTAATTGATGGTTACACAGTTAAAATTAATGAAAATAAACTGGGCTTTAGTTTTCCAGTATTTGTTTTTGTCAGACTTGAGAAACAAAGAGCAGAGAACTTTGCTTTTTTTGAAAAGAAAATTAAAATATTCCCAGAAGTTATTGAATGTTGGCTCATGACAGGATCTCAGGACTATCTTTTGAAGATTATAACCGAGGATGTTCAAGATTTCGAAAGGTTTTTGACCGAGAAGCTGACAACCATAGAGGGAGTCTCTTCAGTTGACTCTTCTGTTCCTTTACGCTGTGCCAAACAAATACAAAGCAGATCAGGACGCTAGACAAATGAAAAAACTACTAGCCATACTATCTGTTGCTCCATTTGCTAACCAACTCAGTGCTGAAAAGCGTATAAACGCACTTAAGCCATGATTAAAATTCCACGTAAAAAGTGAATACAGAATATGAGGGAGCTGCTGCTGTCGCAATGGCATTAAGTGAGCTTGGTGTTGAATATATTGAAAAGTGGACGGATCACGATTGCATAGATATTGGCAAACTACGTTTCGATTTTTACTTACCAAAATACTTTACGGCCATAGAGTACGATGGTCATCAGCAGCTCAAATTAAGTCACTGGTCTGAAGATGAAGCAAAGAATAGGCATAATGTAGTCATCGCAAAGCGTAGGCACGCAATAAAATCGCTGTGGTGTAAAAAGAATAATATTAGCTTGCTGCGCATTACCTCAGAGGTTGCGGCAGAAGATATGTTAGATCATATCGATTACTGGCTTGAGTTATACACTGACAGATTAAAAGTAGACGTTAGATATAGCCCAGAGGACGAAGATTATATTAAAGAAGTAGGTGTGGATCAGTACCTAAAGGAGTTAAAGCATGGGATCTCTAATTAGTCTGTAATGGGTCGTAATTCTGCTTTTTGATTTCCCTATTTTCAGTAAACCATCAAATGCAGGGTCAGACATGATGTAAATGAAGCCAGCCGTTCGTAAATCAACCCTGGGTTGTTGAGCCTTGATTACCGCCTGTTCAGACTAGCTTAGCCATTTACGATACACTGACATCTTGCTGATATTTACTTCCTTAACGGCTATGCCCTGTTCTGGAGTTCAACTTTCCCCAGATGAGATTGACACTACTATATGTCAACTTAGAAAAAGGAACTCACAGCTCACCAAAAGGGAACTCACGGATTAGTTTTTGACGTGAAAAACCTCATAAAAACAATGTAGTAAGATTTACGTAAGTTCTGGCCGTGGGTACCAGATAATTTTACTATTTCCTTTTAAAATATGGCTTTAGTTTCTTATTTGTTCAAAAAGGGAACTCGAAATACGTCAAAAAGGAACTCTTCTGAGTCAAACCTGCGTGGGCGAGATCAAAAAGCTTCTTCGTACGCCCTTGGACCGTTTTCTGGACCGCTTTTTGAAAATGTCACCTCAATAAGTTATTGATAATAAACAACCTTATATCAGTTTGGTTGCATCCCCGGTGCGCCATTTTCCTTACTTTTTCTGAATAAATTCAGTGATAACAGTGGGTTAGGCCATTTATCGGGACCGCTTTCGGGACCACTTAGTCAGATTTGGTTGAAGTTTTACTTCTTGGATCAAAAAGGGATCTAAAACTCATCTTCTGGATCAATCACGTGGTCTAAAACCATTATTAATCTCGTTTCTTCTTTTCCATTGGTTGGTGGTGATCTATGAAGCAAATCAATTGTTGGTGTAGTTGGCCATAAAAGTCCTTTGAGCAAAATTGGAACGCCAGTTTTGAGTGTATAAACATGTTTTGGATCTTCTCCACGCTCAGATATACCATACTGAGTTCCCAAACCCCTGTAAGTACAGATGAGGCGAGCAGTTATTGAGTCTAAGTGAAATTTTGGACACATACATGTCTCTACTACATTAAAGCGTAATTTAAGGTATTTGGATTTTACTACTTCAGAAAATATTGTTGCCAAACTGGTGATATCGCGTTCAAACCATGTTCGATTGGGCCCAGGTGGTAAGCCTGAAATATCAAACAAGTTGGTCACTGTTTCGGTAACTAAGTTGGTTGGAATAATTACGCGTCCTGTAGGAAGCACCGTACGCTCTAACCCATTTATCCATGCTTGTTTATTTAAGGGGACATCGCGGGCCCAAATAGCAGCAGAACAATCGGTGTCATTAAATGTATCAAAGAGTTTAGGGTCTGATACTGAGCTTACACCTGCAGGTTGCGTTACAAAATTCTTTGAATTGATATTCACGCTGCATCTTCCTCACGTCGCCAAATAGGAAAGGGATCTTTAAAATTTGGCAGATCCTCAAGGCTCGAAGCTTGTGTTTTTGGCACGAGGCATTCGTCAAGTTTTGTTTTTATTTGCTGCCAATCTATACCCGATCCGATGAACACAAGTTCTTGACGCCTGTCACCCCAAGGCTCGCTCCAATGTGTTTTAATATAGGCTTTAGTGTTTTCATCTTTTGGTAGTCGTTCTTCTGGTACTGTAGCCCACCAGATACCGAGAGGTTTTATACTTGATAGAGACCCGGCTAGGGAAAACTCTGCAACCCATTCTGGGCGGGTCGAGATCCAAAAATGTCCCTTTGCTCTAATAACCCCAGGCAAGTTTCCATTTAAAACTTCAAGTATTTTTTCTGGGATGAAAGGTAATCTTGCTCGATAAACATACGAATTTACACCATACTCTTCAGTTTCTGGAATGTGATCAGCGAAGCCATAAAGTTCTTTTGCCCATAGCGGATGTTCGTGAGCTTTTTCAAAGTCAAAAAGTCCAGTATCCATTATTTTATCAATTTGAACTCTGGAGTAGTTAGTTTCTATTATTTCTGTATCTGCATTAAGACTTCTTATAATTTTGCGAGCAGCGTCTGTTTTTGAAGTACCTGCATCGTAAGTTTTATTCAAAATTACCACATCTGCAAACTCGATTTGTTCGGTCAGTAGGTGTACTAGAGTTCTCTCATCGTCTTGCGCCAAACTTTCTCTACGATCTTTGAGAAAATCGTGAGATGAAAAGTCATTTAACAGATTTACGGCATCAACAACTGTTACCATTGTGTCGAGGCGAGCTACGTCAGCTAAGCTCACACCTTGCTCATCGCGAAACTCAAAAGTGGCGGCTACGGGTAATGGTTCAGAGATACCTGTTGATTCAATTAGTAGGTAGTCAAATCGGCCCTCCAAAGCCAGCCTTCGTACTTCTTCAAGTAAATCATCTCTTAAGGTGCAGCAAATACATCCATTTGACATCTCAACCAAGGTTTCATCTGTCCGACTTAGTTCCGTCTGAGCCTGCACAAGATCGGCATCGATATTAACTTCTGACATATCATTAACAATCACGGCAACTCGGCGGCCCTTGCGATTATTCAATATTTTATTTAGTAAAGTAGTTTTTCCAGCTCCTAGAAAGCCAGACAAGACTGTTACGGGTAGGCGAGGGTCATTCATTTTATACTCCTGCAAAATATGAAGGGGTTTATATGTTATGTTATAACATATTACAAGAAGTCTAATTGAGTCAGTTAATATAAAAAATGCTACACTGGTAGCAAATGACCTGATCCAAATAAACGCCTTTGTGTGTGAAGAGGAGTACTGTGTTAGGGTTAAAATCTGGCAGTGGTTAGTTTGCCTAAGATGCTGCTATCGCAAGTTTTTTGAAAAAGATATTTTTCTTAGGTTATTCTTCAATCAGCGCACCGCGTTTTTTCCACGCCCCAAATCCACCCTCCATTTCGGCAATGTTCTCAAAGCCCATGTCCTGTAAGGTCTTTACGGCTAGTGCTGAACGCCAGGCGCTAGCACAGAATAAAATTAGCTTTTTGTCCGTGATAAATTCTGGTTTATGATATGGGCTGGCAGGATCTAACCAGAATTCTAGCATACCCCTCGGGGCGTGGAGAGCGCTCGGTATGCGGCCATCGCGTTTCAATTCACGGATGTCGCGAATATCTACGAACTGCGCAGTGCCCGCCTCAACCTGTGCCTCGGCGTCTTCTTGTAAAAGTGTCTCAATCTGTTCCTTGGCCTGAGAGACAAGTGTGCTTACTGGGGTAATTGCCATAGATCTGTTCCTTACTTTGCAACATATTAAAAACCTTATTTTAGTCAGGATCTTTTGCTAAACTACGCCATGATATAAAGGAAAGAATGACAACAATGCCAGTGCCTACAATTGGTGGTACTGCTGATATTTTTCCCAAAATTTGCAATATAAGAGTGGTAATACAAACTACGCTGAACGCCAAAGTATAGCCTCTCATTACATGCGCTTGGAAGGCTCGACCTTCAACATTTCGCAAATGATAAGTTATGATCACCAAAGCAAGGATTAAACTTGCGATTGCATATCGGACTGTAACGAGGTCGGCAAAGCCTTGGCCTTCTGCATTTGGAAACTGCTCACGGGTTACAAATTCTGGTGCGATGTACATAACCGATGAAAAAACTAGCCCTATTAGAGCGGTTATTGTTAAAGAAGTTTTTGGTTTCATAGTTACCTCCAAATTATATCTAATGTGAAGGAGATTATTGATCTTGTAAAACAAGACGCTGCGTTCGTAACAAATAAGCTAACTCAAATAAACACCTTAGTGAGTGAGCAGAGGTATTGTGAGTTGGGGTGAGGTTACCTGTGGACGAGTGGACTATGTGGACCATCCTGAGAGATAGGGGGGGTCAAAAGTCGAGGAGGTAAGATATGCAAATATACTGCTCTCACATTTTTTCTAAAGAAGGTTTAGTTATGATCCAAACTTAATGACAGCGCGTATATTCTATGTATCACGACACAAATAGTGCGAGTAACCAAGGTCAGTTAACAACTCCCTATATTTCAAATTAAAGGGGCACAGGCATCTCCCAAGTCTGCGCCCCTATTTTGTAATCAGCTACAAAGTTACACAGCTTTCATTACACGTGCCATCTTTTGACTGTCATCATAAATCCAAAATTCTTTTATCTTGCCGTCCTGAAGTTTATGAAAATGTCCCATATTTGTAACTTTTACCGAAAAATTATCAAAGTGTGAGGGGATCTGTGCAAGAACCCCCATAAATTCGTTTATTCCATGATAGGTGCCAGAAAACTTGTGCATTCCATTCATGGTAATAACGCAGTCATCGTGGAAAAGACCTACAAATGTTTCCATGTCGCCTGATGTAAAACAATCATATCCTTTTTGAACTACTTCTTTTGGTGTCATTCTTCTCTCCTAATCCTTGTAAACAGAAGGCTAATCTATAGTTATAACGAACTTGCGATAGTGTAGGAACTGTACTTCAACATCATAAAGTCTCGCCTGAGATGCCAATGAATTTGCCCTCCAACTCAGAATGATATGGCTAGCTGTTATCAGCCAGAAAAGAGCGCATCACTCTTTCGGCAACTTTTGGGTCATCTCTGTACGGCCCATGACCGCAACTAGGTTTTAACCCTGCAAACTACGATACACACTCATACCGCTAATGTTTAACTGCTTTGCAAGAGTTAGCTGCACAACACCCTATCTGTGTACGAGTGCAACTACGTATATC
>LUQC01000039.1 GCA_001627925.1 Rhodobacteraceae bacterium REDSEA-S34_B6
TCGCTTAGCAGATTACGTTTTGCCGGACAGACTGGTAATTTGTCATGCTTGGAAACATCTAATTCTAGCTCGACCTTAACTATCCGGCTTTAGTTGATTAAAGGGGAAATTGAAGATGGCTAACCCGCAAACGCTATTTGATAAAATTTGGAAAAATCACCTGGTAGATACCCAAGAGGACGGCACCTGTCTAATCTATATTGATAGACATCTTGTGCATGAGGTAACAAGTCCCCAGGCATTTGAGGGCTTGCGAAATGCGGGTAGGAAAGTTAGACGACCTGACTTGACCTTAGCTGTTGCGGATCATAATACGCCTACGACGGATATCTCTGAAGGTATTGCTGAAGAAGAGTCGAGAATACAAGTCGAAACCCTAGAAAGTAATGTAAAAGAATTTGGGGTCCCATATATTGGTTTAACAGACACTAGGAGAGGTATTGTCCATATTATTGGACCAGAACAGGGCTTTACTTTGCCTGGGATGACCATTGTTTGTGGAGATAGTCACACTGCAACTCACGGAGCTTTTGGTGCCCTTGCTTTTGGGATAGGAACGTCGGAAGTGGAACACGTATTGGCTACTCAAACCCTGCTTCAAAAACCAGCAAAAAACATGCGTGTTACAGTAGAGGGAGAGTTACCACTTGGTGTTACCGCAAAAGACGTCATTCTGGCTATAATTGGAAAAATTGGCACTGCCGGAGGCACTGGGCACGTAATCGAGTTTGCTGGGGAGGCGGTAACATCATTATCAATGGAATCCCGCATGACAGTATGCAATATGGCAATAGAAGCCGGCGCTAGAGCTGGAATGATCGCTCCAGACGACGTAACCTTTGAATATCTCAAGGGAAAACCTATGTCGCCAAAAGCAGGCTCATTCGAACAAGCAGTAGCATATTGGAAAACATTACCATCTGATCCTGGAGCTAAATACGACAAAGAGATTGTTTTAAAAGCGGCTGAAATTGTCCCGCAGGTGACCTGGGGAACCAACCCTGAGGAAGTGGTTCCGATAACCGGTCGTATCCCAGAACCAGCTGAAATAGAGGACCCAATCCGGCGGGCAAAGTTGCAGCGGTCTATTGACTATATGGGCCTCGAGGCTGGGGGATTAATATCGGATGTCAAAATTGATAAAGTCTTCATTGGATCATGCACTAACGGACGTATTGAAGATCTCAGAGCAGTTGCAGAAATTGCGAAAGGGCGAAAAGTAGCAAGTGGTGTTCATGCAATGATCGTTGCGGGCTCTGGTTTGGTCAGAGAACAGGCGGAACAAGAAGGATTAGGAACTATCTTCGAAGAAGCTGGGTTTGATTGGCGCCAAGAGCCTGGGTGCTCTATGTGTCTTGCGATGAATGCCGACAAACTGGAGCCGGGTCAAAGATGTGCTTCAACGTCCAATCGTAATTTTGAGGGTCGACAAGGTTTTGGTAGTCGAACCCATTTAGTCAGCCCAGCAATGGCGGCGGCAGCAGCGATCGCGGGTTCTCTAACAGATGTGAGAGACCTTTAGGAAAATAACGGCAAGAGTTGGATAAGATATGGACAAGTTTACTAAGTTAAGGGGTGTGGCAGCGCCTCTTAATATGATCAACATAGATACTGATAAATTGATCCCGAAACAATTTTTGAAAACGATTAAACGTACAGGATTGGGCAAGCATTTATTTAATGAAATGCGCTTTAACGAAGACGGATCAGAAAAACAGGACTTCGTGTTAAATAAGTCTGCATATCGAGAGGCGAGTATTATTGTAGCGGGAGATAATTTTGGGTGCGGATCGTCCCGTGAACACGCGCCATGGGCCCTTTTAGACTTTGGGATAAAGTGCGTTATTTCCACAAGCTTTGCAGATATTTTTTACAATAATTGTTTCAAGAACGGTATTCTGCCAATTGTTGTTAATAAACAACAATTGGATCAATTAATGGATGACGCCGAAAATGGTGCGAACGCAGTTCTCGATGTAGACTTGGAAGCCCAAGAGATCATCAGACCAAGTGGAGAGAAAGTGACTTTTGAAATTGATGAGTTCCGAAAACATTGTTTAATCAATGGCTTGGATGATATCGGACTGACAATGGAGAAAGAAGAAAATATAGATAACTTTGAAAAGAGACGAGCTGCTGAACAACCGTGGGTCTAAATTAACCTTAGATAGCTTTGACTTCAGTCAGTAATATTAGAAAAGGGATGGAAAGTTGGCATCTAATAGGAAGTTATTAGTCCTCCCCGGCGACGGAATTGGTCCCGAGGTGGTCTCCCAAGTCTTAAGGGTCGTGGATTGGCTGGCAGCAAAACGGTCTGTGTCGTTCGATCTGCAGGAGGGACTGGTGGGAGGCGCTGCCTATGATTCACATGGTACTCCATTAACCGACGAGACGCTTTCAGACGCTTTGGCAGCTGATGCGATACTCTTTGGATCGGTAGGTGGACCTCAATATGATGATTTACCCTTCGAGCTAAAGCCTGAGCGTGGCTTGCTTCGACTTAGAAAAGAAATGGATCTTTTTGCTAACTTGAGGCCGGCTATGGTTTTTGATGCAATGGTCGACTCATCAACATTGAAAAAGGAAGTTATCGAGGGATTAGATATTCTTATTCTCAGGGAATTAACAGGCGGGATTTACTTTGCAGAGCCGAGAGGTATTGAAGATTTATCGGATGGAACAAAGAAAGGCTTCGACACAAACTTATACACGACGCCAGAAATAGAGAGAATAGGCCGAGTTGCAATGGATCTAGCGCGTAAAAGGCGCAATAAAGTTACATCTGTTGAAAAGGCCAACGTCATGATGTCGGGCGTGCTTTGGCGTGATGTTATGACCGAGTTATTTGAAAACGAAGCCCACGGTCTTGAAACAGAACATATGTATGCAGATAACTGTGGGATGCAGTTGGTAAGAAATCCGAAACAATTTGATGTTATCGTAACGGATAACCTATTTGGCGATATGCTATCGGACTGCGCAGCTATGCTAACGGGTTCGCTCGGTATGTTGCCGTCTGCTTCTTTGGGAGCAGTTGATGATACGACCCAAAAAAGATATGCGTTGTACGAGCCAGTTCATGGTTCTGCTCC
>LUQC01000004.1 GCA_001627925.1 Rhodobacteraceae bacterium REDSEA-S34_B6
CCGAGGGGTAGTTTTGTTTCATAAAACCTAAGGTATTCTCCCCAAATGTACTGCCATTGCTCTCTGTCGTGCTCTTCTAATGGTCTAATATCGAAACCTTTTCGCATTTACCCTTCACCAAATATTCTCTACATCTTTAATACTATCGTTGTTTACCGCACTTCCTATCTGCGCCAAAGCACTTTTAAAATCGGGAAATTTATGAGGCGAATTACGACCCATTACAGACTAATTAGAAATCCCTTGCTTTAACTCCTCTAGGTACTAATCCACGCCCACCTCTTTAATATAATCTTCGTCCTCTGAAGCATATTTTGCGTCTACTTTTAGTCTGTCAATGTATATCTCAAGCCAGTACTCAATGTGATCTACCATATCTTACGCTGCAACCTCCGAGGTAATACGCAACAAGCTAATATTATTCTTTTTACACCCCAACTCACAATACCCCTGCTCACTCACAAAGACTTTTATACGAATTAGATCAGTTGCTATGTCCGTAGCGTCTTATATTGCATGATTTTTAACTTGGGTTACTGTTGAGTTAAATTTGGAGGCACAAATGGATACATACACGAAAACAATGGTGACCATTATAACTGTATGCGTTGTTGTAGTTACCTTGTTGCTAGTTGGCAGCTTAATATTCGAGGGCCATTACCACGACGACGAGCATGATTACGGTTATGTTGAAGAATTATATGAAAAGTTAGAATATATTAGCCACCGTATTGATGAACTAGAAGAACGTTTAGAAGAGTAAGTCCCGTACGAACCATCCTAACAATTTCTACGTGATATTTTCCTCAATCGATAGGTTTCCGCCTGCCCAGACCGGTAAGTTCTCTGTATCTTCAAGCCAAGCCTTTTCTTCGGGAGTATTATTTCTGCCAAGCTGTTTGTTTCTGTGGGGGTAACGTCCAAATTTTTCCAATACTTGACGGTGTTGTTCGACTGCCCTTCTGTTCCGATCAGAAAATAAAGAAAAACTAGGGGAAGATGCTGCAGCCTTATCGATAAGCTCACGAGCATAATCAAGGTCTTCTAAATCTTCTGAATGTGCCAAGGCCCATGGTAATAAATACAAAAAAGCTGCTGGAAGTTCCAAGGTTTCTTCTATCAAGTCCACAGCGACTAATTCACGTACTAATTTTTTAGCGATTTGATCGTAAGAAAAGGCTTCGGCAGTTCCTCTAAAACAGGATCTAGAAAGCTGATCTGCCAATAACACTTTCGCCACTTTACCCTCTAGACTATCCCAATCTTCTCCGATTAACGTTGGTGGCTGGGCCTTTAGCTCACGAATTACGGGAGCAAACGGTTGGCATAAAGCATCCAACGAACTGCCACTCGCAAACCAAATCAGTAAAAGAGATCTCACCTTTTCTTCAGTATCTAGAGATAGCCTGATTACAGGATCTGCGGTATCACAGCCACACATGTAATTCAGGACACTGCGTGGCCTTCGAGGTTCTTCGAGAGCCTTTACGACTTCAGGAAGAAGCTTGAAATCTTCAGGATTGAAGTCAGAAACATCCGAATTCATTATGGCACCTCTTTAAGATTAACATTTATCACATTTTACCCGGGCATATTAAACGAGCTTAGTATTGTTGGCTCCTCAACTGCAACTGTGTTTTATAAAAAGGTTATTATGAGACTAGGCGACTCCAGTTAATTCGTTTTGGGAAGGCATTAATTGTAGAGTCGCTATTTTAATTTTAGTTAAAATTTATTTCTGAGGTATTTTTCCCGGCTGCATTTGCAGCATTTAACAACATTAATGCTTTATGTAGCCTTCTAAGCATTACCTTTTCCTTTTTTGATATGCGCAAGATTTAGCATATATAGCTGATATTTTCATCATAAACTGGCTGAAAGCTGTTACACAACAGAATTAAATCTCCTTACGCAAAGTCAACCTTGATTTGTGCTGCAATGCAGCATATCGAAGGGTAGATAGGGTGGTTCCTCCCAATTTTCCACCCTTTAACTAAAAACGCCGATACTCCTAAGACCAGGTTGTTGGCGTTTTTTTGTTTAAAGACGGACCTCTGTAACGAACTTAACCTGGTTTAACAAAGTTATTACCAAAGAAATTAACGTGCGATACCACGATATCAAAGGTCAACTTACGCCAACAATTCTCTTATACGATGCAACGAGGTTTTGCTCGCCGACAACTACACATCGTGCAGTCGTAATAAAATTACAGCCAATAATTCAATCCAATTTCTATTTGCTAGCGTAATTACCTCTATAAACAGGAGACGAGCAATGAACGCACGCAAGGATTTCATAGAGTACGAAGCTGTACTTAGGTATTGTTGTAAAAAAACAAAGAACAATCACGAGCAAGCTGTACACTACGGGCAGTTGAGCGGTTATTTCACTACTGATAACAAACTCACGCCAATGGGCCGCCGGATAGCTCAGTATATAGAAGACGGATTAGCTGCTTAGTAATCTGACGTTTGATTATTTGTTTGAAGGTAGCATGAACTGCTTACGTTTACTTTGACCAATAATCTTTCCAAGGTTTCGCTGAAACATGTTCGTTAAAATTAGATACCAACGCCATTATATACCCATCTTTAGTGAGACGATACTTTTTATCCAATAGGCCTTCATCTCTAGCGATCTGAACCGCCCTTTTCAAATGGTCAGTCTTACCAACACGCTTACAGTGATTAATCACAATAATCTTCTGGGCTTTATTACCAACAAACAAAGTTTGAGCTCCTTCATGGAACAACGGTTTATCTGCTGGCTACAGAATAATGCTACAATATTCATGGCAAAAAGAAACAAAAAAATTTGCTTATTGATAGATGTTAAAAGATTGCCCAAAAATTAGGACTTAAGGTAAGTTTTGCCTCATAAAAAGGATATTAATTGTTGATAACTACAGGTTTGCCAGCCACAGTTTTACTTTTGAGCCTTTAGACGTACTGATCAAGTATGAAAGTTGGCACGGTGTTTGATGAAATGTGGGCTGACGGATCTTCGATTCGGCGCCCTTATAAAAATATCAAGACTTGGCTTGATGGTGAGGAACGAAGTTCTCTTAAAGCAAAACGTCGGGACGCTAACGATTTATTTAGACTCACAGGCATCACTTTCAATGTATACGGCTCAGAAGAGGGCGAGGAAAGGCTTATACCGTTTGACATTGTTCCCAGAGTGCTAACTTCTAACGAATGGACTAAAATTTGCAAAGGCCTGGAACAGAGAGTCCGAGCAATTAATGCATTTTTATACGATATCTACCATGATCAAGAAATCGTAAAAGCAGGCGTATTACCGCTTGAGATGCTTAAGAACAACCCAGCATTTTTATTACAGATGATGGGGGTAAATCCACCCGGTCAAATTTATACACACATATCAGGTGTTGATATAATTCGAACAGCAGAAAACGAATTTTATGTTCTTGAGGATAACGTGAGAACGCCTTCAGGCGTGAGTTACATGTTGGAAAATAGAGAAACTATGCTGCAAATGTTTCCAGAGTTATTTACTAAAAACAGGGTTCAGCCAATACAAAATTATCCACAAGAATTGCTCTATTCTTTGAAACACACACTGCCGGAGACTGCGGAAAATAAACCGACTGTCTGTTTGCTTACACCAGGACTATACAACTCTGCATATTTCGAACATGCATTTTTAGCAGACCAAATGGGAATAGAACTAGTACAAGGAAACGATTTGAAGGTGGTAGATGGTTTTTTGGCTATGCGCACTACACAAGGTCATCGCAAAGTAGATGTAGTATACAAACGCCTTGATGACGAATTCCTCGACCCATTAAATTTTAATGAAAAAAGTAGTTTAGGCGTGCCAGGTCTATTTGACGTCTATAGAAAAGGTCGGGTTACGATTGCAAACGCACCAGGAACAGGCATTGCCGATGATAAGGCCATGTATTCATTCATGCCAGAAATCGTGCAGTTTTACAGCGGGGAATTTCCACTACTGCAAAATGTGCCAACATGGCGATGCGCCATTAAGGATCAATTAAATTATGTATTAGATAACATACATGAGTTAGTGATTAAACGGGTTCACGGTTCTGGCGGATATGGCATGCTGATAGGGCCAACGGCCACTAAGAAAGATATAGCAAATTTTAGAAGAAAGTTGCTATCAACACCTCAAGATTACATAGCCCAACCGACATTGAGTTTGTCCACCGTGCCAATTTTAACAAGCAAGGGCTTTGCTCCACGACATGTCGATTTAAGACCATTCGTTCAAATGTCACCAGAAAAAATAAATATTGTTCCTGGCGGGCTAACACGGGTCGCTATGTCAAAGGGATCGTTGGTAGTTAATTCTTCACAGGGCGGAGGAACCAAGGATACTTGGGTTCTAGAAAACTGATGTTGGGCAATACGGCTAATGGACTTTTTTGGACCTATCGACTGTTGGAAAGAGCTGAAAATATGTCTCGTTTGATAGAAACCGGGCAAAGGATAGCCTTGACAAGACTAAATAGCTCTGATGAACAATGGTTATACGTTATGCAAACCGCAGCAGTAGCTTCAGAATATAAAAGATATTATAGTAAAATAGAAAAAGAGGCTGCTCTGGATTGGATGTTAAAACATCCTGAAAATAAATCATCTATTTTATCTAGTATTACTTCTGCACGGCAAAATGCAAAGATGGTTCGACACGCTCTAACTACCGATGTTTGGGAAGCAATTAATGGATCTTTCCTTGATATTCAAAATCTTCTCAAAACTAAGATTAGAGAGAGAGATCTCCCAATAGTTCTTCGCACAATTAAACAGAGCGCTGCTCTTGTCCGTGGTGCAACTTATGGAACAATGTTGAGAAATGAAGAGTATGATTTTTGCCGTCTAGGCACATTTATTGAACGTGCAGATAATACAGCACGAATTCTTGATGTAAAGTACTATGTATTACTACCCTCTGCAAAAGCTGTAGGCACTTCAATTGACAATGTTCAATGGGAAACAATTTTGAGATCAGTATCTGCTTACGGCGGATTCAGACTGGAATATGGACATGAAGCTGGGCCTGGTGATATTGCCAAGTTCCTTATTTTAGATAAACGCATGCCTAGAAGTTTAATTTATTGTTGCGAGATCCTAAAACTTCATCTTTCAAGTTTATGTTCCACTTATCGCAATAAACCGGCATCTTTTTCACAAATAATGCAGTTACAAAAGAGGTTTTTAACTCATGATATTGAAGCAATTTTTAAATTTGGGTTGCATGACTTTTTGCAAAAAATGATTTCTCTTTTTGCAGATTTAAGTGATCAAATTGAAATTGATTATAGATTTTACGAATGAAGAAGTTGAACGTTAGTCATAAAACAAAATACTCATTTGAAGCAGGACCGTTAAGCGGCCTGCAACAAATTAAAAAAACTCCCTTTTCAGATTCCTGCCAAAAAGTTGTAAATTGGTCTCTATCACTTACAGGAGCAAAAGAAGAACTAACATTTACAGATTCATTCAACAATAATGTTAATTTGATAAGAATTGAACCAGGAATAAAAGACCTTGTAATAGAATGCGAAGGACATGTGGAGGTTACAGATAGGTCTGGAATACTTGGTTATGAAACAAGCAATATACCTTTGTGGGTTTGGACTGAGCAAACCAATTTGAGCAAGCCTGGACCAGGAATTAGAAAATTGGCAAAGAGCTTGCCATTAAAAGATGATATCAGTGATTTTCATACGCTTATGGAGCTAATTAACAGTTCCCTAGAATTTCAGAAAAACACTACCGACGTAGAAACTACTGCTGAGGAAGCACTCAAAAAAGGTTCTGGTGTTTGCCAGGATTTTACAAACATATTTATAGCTTGTTGTAGGCTACACGGGCTACCAGCTCGTTATGTGTCTGGTTTTCTACTTTTAGAGAACAAACAAATTCAAGAAGCCATGCATGCGTGGGCTGAGGTTTTTGTCGACGGTTTGGGTTGGGTAGGTTTTGATACAGCAAATAAAATTTCACCAGATGACAGATATATCCGAGTGGCAATTGGTCGAGACTACTCTGATGCGGCCCCGATTAAAGGTGTGACACTTGGCGTTCAACATGAGTGCTTATCTGTATCCATTTTGATTTCGGAGCAATAAAGGCATGAGCTACTGCGTTGGAATATCGACAAAATATGGACTAGCTTTTATGTCCGATACAAGAACAAACGCCGGCTTAGACGATCTCTCGCAATTCAAAAAACTCTTTACTTGGAGCCGATCAGATGACCGACTGCTCACAATCCTAAGCGCCGGCAATCTTGCTACAACGCAAGCAGTCGTATCGGCAATAGACCAAGATTTTAAAAATAAAAAAAGTCAGTTACTTAAGTGCAAATCTATGTTTGAAATAGCAGAATTTGTAGGAGACCAATTAAGTCAAAAAGTGAAACAGCACTCAGAGAACGGGGTTAATGGTGAAAGTACCTTTCAGGCTAATTTAATATTAGGTGGTCAAATTAAAGGATCAAAACCTTCTCTTTTTCTTATATACCCAGAGGGAAATTTTATAGAAGCGACAGAAGATACGCCTTTTTTTCAAATTGGTGAAATAAAATATGGGCGCCCAATCCTTGTAAGAGCCTATCGGCAAGACCTCAGTATGAAGGATATTTTTAAACTTTTAATAGTAAGCTTTGACTCCACCTTGAAAGCCAATTTAACAGTTGGTTTTCCACTAGATTTTCAGATTTACTTTTCCAATACTCTAAAATCTGGCGTTGAGGGCCGTTTGAAGGCAAACGATCCCTACTTTGTTGATGTAAGTAATGCATGGAGCAAAGGACTGGAAGATTTATTGTTAAGACTTCCCAGCTTAACTCTGAGTGAAGAAGTAAATAAACAAAAAGAATAGCGCTTTCTAAAAGCAAATGTTTCCCCTGTGTTTCCTCACAGAAGTTTGCATCCTACCCTCGTATACCTCAGTCATTGAAAGTAATGGCGCACCGGGTAGGATTCGAACCCACGGCCCCTTGATTCGAAGTCAAGTGCTCTATCCAGCTGAGCTACCGGTGCTAATTTTTAAACATTTTAGTAGCCCAAAATCACACGGTTAATTGAAAGTGTCAACAGGATCAATATAACTTAAGCTGTAGTTCGATACTCTTTAGACTTACGAAGAATTTTTACAACAGCTTAAAATATTAGTTATCAAAACCGCCAAAATTCTTAAATAAATTTGGATCACCGAAAATATCATTATATTCGTTTGTACTTCCAGTTCCCCCGTCACCACCTTCAGATTCAAGCGTATCAGCGTTATTTTGAAGAAGTTTTAATTGGTCTGCGAAATTAGATTTTTTAGCATCCTCCGCCTTCGCGATGCATTCACCTCCATACAGATTATTTTTGATAATCTGCTGCCAACCTAGGATCGCCATTAAAAAGAGAAATAAAATAACAAAAATTGATTTTGGAAAAATAAATGCTTTTTTGCTATCTTCCTTCAACCGATCGCTGCTGATTTCTTTATACATTTTTGCTGCGCTCTCTAAAGCCTTTTTCTTTTCCTGACGGCGCCGAAAGAACTCGTATAACACAGCTGCTACAAGGGTCAGACAGATGATTACAAAAGCAAGTGCGCTAATCGCAGGACTAATTCCTAAACGCACTTTTGTTGCAATAACCGTGGTGAGTGTTTGCTCGGATAGTATACTAAATACAGTTGTATTGTAATTTTCAAAAGAAGCTAGAAACGCTATAACAGCAGACGATCCTATAGCAGGCATAAGATATGGAATCAGTATCTTCATAAATACTTGCGTCTGGCTGGCACCCAAGTCTAATGCCGCCTCTTCTTGGGTCGTATCAAAGCGTTGAAGTCGAGCAACAAAAATAAGAAAGCAATATGTAGATATGAAGCAAGTTTGACCTAAGATCGTCAAAAAGATACCATTTCTGCCTAGCTCTGAAATAATTCCTTCACCACCAATCGTGGCAATTCGATCCCATAAAACAACCGTTGAAATCCCAATAACAACCCCAGGAAATAATACAGGCATGATGGACATAGAGTAAAAGAGAGTGCGCAACTTACTGTGCACCTGAGTTAGAACTATTGCAGCAGACATTCCAATTGGAACAGACAAAGCTACAACTCCAAGCGCAATAAATAGGCTCGTAATCAAACCAACGTGTAAATCCCTGTCAGCTGCTAAACCAGCTAATCGCTGCCCATCATATGCAATTTTTCCTTCATTGAACCACCTAAAGCTAAAACACTCCCATGGAGTTATTGATGGAAATTCAGCCGAATTAAATGCTGTAACGCTCATAATAATTAAAGGGCCAAATAAATATAGAAAAAATATAGAAATATATAGGCCAAGAAATATTTGGAATGTGCGGTTTGAGGTCATCTCACAACCTCACCGATTGCAACCCTAAATATACGCATCATCAAAAGCACAAAAGCCACTGAAACAACCAACAAAATAATAGAATACGCCGATCCACGTGACCAATTATCATTCATATTGAACCATTGATAAATAAGTTGTGTGAACCAAAATGTATTGGGGCTACTCAGAACTACGGGCGTAGCCAATGCTCCCGCGGTAAGCATAAAGACCATAGTAGATCCAGAAGCGATACCAGCTTTAGCATGAGGAATTACAATACGCCAATGGGTTCGTATTGTTGAGGAACCCAAATCTTTAGCCGCCTCAAGCTGATTAGTATCCAAAGTTTCTAACGCATTGTAAAGCGGGAAAATCATCAAAAGGATATAAGCATATGTAAGGCCAGTATAAAGAGCGACGTCCAGAGCTATAAAGTTGACCGCGGCGTCCAGTAGACCCATTTCCAACAACAAATTATTTATTACACCTTCTCCGGCAAATAGAATTCGAATTGCAAAAGAGCGAAGAAGTTCATTTATCCAGAAAGGTATAATAAGAGCCAGTATAAGAAGGCGTGTTGCGTTTGGTGTAGCTAGTTTTGCGATATAAAAAGCGATTGGATAACAAAAGCACAAATTTATAATTGTGACTAAAATGGCGGTCCCAATAGTATCAACAAATACTCCAATATCCACATAGTTGTATGCGTCCTTACTAGTTTCAGATCCAAAAACAAAATGCTTATAATGTGTCAGAGTGTAGACATCATCTGGACCGCCTCTTAATAACGGTGGTAAGTTAGGTCGAAATGATAGGTCCAGCATATATAGCTGTGGAATTAAGATTAAAAAAATCAACCAGAACGTTATCGCAATTAAAAAAAACGTGGAAATAATTGATCCATTTTTTTTGAAAAAACCACCCATCACGCCAGTACCTCAGTCAAGGGCCAGCGGGCCGCTTGGCAAAACAATCGCACTCTCAGTCGCAAAAGACAGCTCGATCGTAGAGCCTGGTGTTAGATCAGATGTGTCAAATACACTTGGCACGCTAAATCGAATACTTTTATTTTTATTCGATTTTAAATAAATATTCTTCAAATTTCCCTCGAATTCGATAGTTTCAATATCTGCAGAAAAATTATTTTTTGGAGCCTTGGCACCTTTTGCCAAACTCAGAGACTCTGGTCTGACAAAAATAATTACGTCGTCTCCAACGCCGACTGGGTGTGGGTCACCCAAAGTTGTCCTGCCAACGGACCCACTAAAGGAGGTGCCTTCAACATTCACCTTGGCGATGCTTTTGGAAACCTTCTCTACCTTTCCTGAAAAGGCATTATTTTCTCCAACAAAAGTTGCAACAAACGGAGTACTCGGAGCTTGATATACTTCATAACACGAACCCACTTGCTCAAGTTGACCATCGTTCATAACGCCAACTCTGTCAGACATGGTCAGAGCCTCGCCTTGATCATGGGTAATGTAGATGAATGTAATTCCAACTCTCTGCTGTATTGCTCTGAGTTCAGTTCTCATTTTTTGACGTAATTTAAGATCGAGTGCAGATAGCGGTTCATCAAGCAAAAGAACTTCCGGCTCTACTGCCAGAGCTCTCGCTATTGCTACTCTTTGCTTCTGGCCCCCAGATAGTTCATGAACTTTTTTATCGCCCTGTCCATTTAACGCTACCAAATCAAGCAATTCATCCGCTCTTTTGCGTCTTGCCTGCTTGCTTACGCCTCTAACCTCTAAAGAAAAGGCAATATTATCCGCCACAGACATTAATGGAAACAATGCTAAATTTTGGAAAATCAAAGATGTTGGGCGCTTATTTGGCCCAATGCCTGACATATTTTGCCCACCGATAAGAACTTTACCTTCAGACGGTTCAAGAAAACCCGAAACTGCCCTCAGAAGAGTAGTTTTGCCACAACCAGAAGGCCCAAGGAAACTAAAAAACTCACCTGCCTCTATTTTAACATTTACGTTTTTTGCGGCATAAAAATCGCCAAATGCGATTGATACGCCTTGGAGTTCAACGTCTGCACTCATTAATTCTATTCCTCAGTATATTTTGGATACCGATAAACTAAACGAGCGCCAAGCATAAACTTGGCGCCCGCTTATTTTTATGTTTACAACTTATGCTGTTTCAAATTTGTTAGCATACTCGGCGCGCGCATCTGCAAACCAAGGTGGCTCAGGTGGCCACGCGTTCAATTTAGACGCTGTATCACCAGGATAAATGGCCTGAGAAATCGCTTTAGTTTCATCGGAATAGAAATCTGAAGCTCCGATAACAGCTGAATTATAGCCTATCTCATTAATAGTTTGCCCACCAACTTCTGGGGTAAAGCTATAATTTATTAGCTCATAAGCCTCATCAATATTTTCCGCCTTGGCTGAAAGCGTAATTCCGTCAACCCAGGCTAAAGCGCCCTCTTCCGTTGTTTGATAAGCGACAGGCTCACCAGCTTTCATCATTGAAACAATTGGTCCATCCCATGTTTGTCCAACAACTACACCATCAGATGTAAAGCCTTGTTTCTGAGGATCAGCGCCTGACCAGAATTTTACCAAGTTACCTTTTTTTGCAATACAGTATTCTGTAATTATTTCCCAGTTTTTGCGCATTGTGTCTTCGTCTTTGTAGGAAGACCAAAAATCCATTTTACCCTGATGATGCATCCAAATACCGCAGCCTGTCATCATTGAGTATGTTCGACCCATCATAAATGCGCCATCAATACCTGGGTTTGGTTCCCAAAGATCTCCAAAACTAGGAAGTCCATCCGGAGTCCATTTGTCGGTACGCCATGAAATTGACTCTGTTCCCCATAACTGAGGAACCCAGTGAGAGCCCTTACCACCAAAGTTCCAATCTCTTTCACCAACAGCGACCATTCCTGGGTTCACATTTCCGATATTGGTAATTTTGTTCATATCGAATGGAGCTAAAACACCAAGATTTTCCCATTGCAACGCTCTCATGTTTGTAGGACTTGCCAAATCAAAACCAGCGCCTCCACCTGCTTTCATTTTAGCGATAATTTCACCATTATCACCAATCTTTGTATGGTTTACTGTGATACCAGTTTTTGCTTTGAAATCTGCAAGTACTGAGTCAGGTAGATACTCCCCCCACATCAAAACATTCACCTCACCGCTGGTAGCAGCAAAAGCGTTTTTGACGAACATAGGAGCCACAGGTGCGAAAGCAGCTAGCGCAGCACCTCGCTTTATTAGAGTTCTACGATTGAACTCTTTAGCGGCCATCCCAGTGGATAGCGAAGAGTTTTTGTTTTTTGTCATAAATTTACCTCCAGGTTTAGTTAGTCGAGTAGTCCCGTTAAACCTTGTTACTAATAGGCATAAAAATCAATTAAAATTTTAAACTGGATACAAATTTTGAATAGCCTTTTTTGAAATTTGTAATAAACAGGGACTCACAAACTAAACGGAATTAAAATGCCTCTCCCGCTCCTAACGACAACGATTGGTTCATTTCCCAAGCCCAAATTCACACCAATAAGAGATTGGTTTGATATCTCTCGGGAAAAAGGTGGTATGAATTGCGCACAAACAACCCGAAATTATGCAGCAGACCTTTCAAAAAATAAGGAAAAAAACGAGGAATTATTTGTAAAAGCTGCAAAAGAAGTGATCGATATCCAAATAAGAGCCGGTATTGATATTCCGACAGATGGAGAAGTCCGACGAGAAAACTACATTCATTATCATTGTAGACACTTGTCAGGATTTGATTTTAGTAAACTTGAACATCGAATTTTGCGAGATGGCGCTTATGAGACGGACCTGCCTGCCATAAGAAGCGATATATCACATAGCGGATCAGCCTATTCCGTGAGTGACTTTAAAACAGCTCAAAAACTGTCATCAAAGCCCTTAAAGTTCACATTGCCTGGTCCACTGACGATTATGGATACAACTGCAGATTGTTTTTATGACGACAGACCAAGGCTGAACAAAGTCTTGGCAGAGACAATCAATAAAGAAATTCTTGCTCTAGTAGACGCAGGTTGCAAGCATATTCAGGTAGACGAACCACTTTTTGCAAGACAGGTAAATGACGCTTTGTTATTTGGGTTTGAAGGGATCGACAGATGTTTTCATAAAGTTCCAAATTCAGTAAAACGCATAGTGCATATGTGTTGTGGATATCCTGATCATTTAGACGATTCAGAATACAAGAAGGCCGACCCTCAGAGCTATATTGATCTTAGTTCGATGATAGATGATGCTGAGTTTGATCAAATTTCAATTGAAGACAAACACTGCTGCAATGATCTTGACCTTCTCGAAAAATTTAAAAAGAAGGCAGTGATTTTTGGAAGTATTGCCATCGCGTCAAGTAAGATCGAAACTTTAGACGAGGTAGTTAATCGCCTCAAACAAGCGCTTAGTCATATAGACAGAGAACGATTAATAGTAGCACCAGACTGTGGATTGGGCCTGCTACCACCCAAAATAGCCGAGGAAAAATTAAAAATAATGTGCCAAGCAGCGGCCATGGTGTAGGTCAATAGCGTTTCGGCTAATCGAACTCAACAGCACGACCCTCCTTAGCGCTTTCCTGCGCTGCCATACCCATGATCACAGCTTTATAGCCATCCTCAAGGGTAACATCGGGCTTTTGAATTTTTCCAAGCACAAGATCTAGAAACCTTTTATGCTGGTAATAAGTAGAACCATGGTGGTCACCGGCCTCAAGTAAAACTGGATCGACAGTAACCTCAGTAACCTTAGGGTCCATAGGATATCGAGGGCTTTGTATAACCAACGGCACTGGAGGGTCTCCTAGTTTTTTTGGCCAAAACCGCGCTGGACCAGGTATTTTTGTTTCAAGCTTTCCCTTAGGACCTACAGCAATTATCTCTTCTTGATACTTGGAGCCCTCTGCAAACATACAAAGTTCCAGCATAGCCCTTATACCATTCTCAAAATCTACAAGGACATAACCATTATCCAAAATATCGGGTTTTTCGCCATCATATATTTCATCTAAATGATTAACATTCTGACCCGCACTTGCCATTATCCGCTTTGGTTCTGACTTTGTTATTAACCGCATTAGATCAAAAAAATGGCAACATTTTTCAACAAAAGTTCCACCTGAGTTAATGTTGAATCTGTTCCAATCTCCAACCTTACGCAGAAATGGAAAACGATGTTCACGGATAGTTAACATCTTAATACCACCGGTTACTGTCTCTACTACGTCCATAAATGACGAAATTGGAGGCATATACCTGTATTCCATGGCAACCCAAACAGGTGATTTGTAATCTCGAGCAAAATTTAAAATTAGCTGTTTATCCTCAACGGCTGTGAAAAGTGGCTTTTCAACCATAATAGGAAGGCTTCGCATTTCGGCAATTTTTTTTAGTTGTGGGAGGTGACAATGATTTGGGCTTGCTATGACAAGACAATCAAGATCTGAAAACTCCAATAACCCTTCCAGATTATCAGTAAATACGGCCTCAGGGGCGACTTTTAATGCCGACTGTGCCATATCCTTATTTGGCTCAAATATTACAGAGATGTTAGTTCCGCCCAGTAGTTTAATATTATTTAGATGCTCATGACCCATCATTCCACATCCAATAATTCCATAATTTATCATCTATTTCTCACTTCATCCTTTGCACATACCTTGACCGCGAAGTGTCAAACCATGTTCGAGAATATTCTACTGGATACTCAAACTGACCCCAACTTAGTCTTTCAACATACCCTGTTACAGTCCCTCTATCTAATAAAAAAGTTTTGGGCGACCATGAGGGCACCTTTTCTAACGATACATAGTCTTCAGCTTTCGAAATCCACAAACCTAAATATTCACGATAATAATTATAAAGTGAGTCTGATAAATTTTTCCCTTGCACAATACCGACACTGTCGTCTAACCAGATCTCTTCAAGGGCAATAACTAAATCATTTAAATACCTTAAACGCCTTACACGGGTCGCATTATCTGAAAGTCCAAATGGAATTAAATCTTTGGGCTTTCTCATCAAATTTACAGCTAATATATCGGCCCGTGGTAATCCGCCTCCGCCAAGTAGCTCAAGCCTAAACATGGCGTAAACGCTTCCGTCCAAATTGTTTTGCTTAACATAATTACCCGATCCATGAACGCGCTTCAAAAGTCCCAAGTCATCCAGACGGCTCAGTGCTTTTCTCAAAGTCATCACTGATGTTTTAAAATTTTTAGCCATTTGACGTTCAGGTGCCAAGCGCTCTCCCGATACGAGTCTGCCCGATGCAATCTCACGAGCTAAATACTCTGAGATTTGTACGTATTTGGGCAAAGAATTTGGGCCGATATTAAAATTATGCTCAATCAATTTTATTATCTTTCAAATTCATTAAGTGTAAGATTGATATACTATTGATATACCTTTTTTCTGATGCTAGCAAATAGAAAGCCGACCAGTAATTAGAGGTACCCATGAGCATTGTTCCAATTACTTCCGCAGATCTCAAGTCAAGTGAAGTTGCTTGGTTTTCCGCTTTGTGCTCAGATGACTATCAGTTTTTAGGTGTTCCCGATGGAAGTTTAAGATCAAATTGGGCTCACTGTTCAAATATTGTAAAAACGGCGGAAGCTCAGGGCTTCAGAAATGTTTTGTGCCCATCATCTTATCAAGTGGGCCAAGACACGCTTTCGTTTGTGGCGGGTTGCGCACCAATAACAAAAAGCATCAATTTGCTAGCAGCAGTGCGATGTGGAGAAATGCAGCCGATTATGCTTGGTAGAACGCTCTCAACTCTTGATCATATGCTGGAGGGGCGACTTACTGTAAACATAATAAGTTCAGACTTTCCCGGTCAAACTGAACCTAGCCCATATCGTTATCAAAGATCACGAGAAGTTGTGGAAATATTAAAACAAGCGTGGACACAAGACGAAATAAATTTTGAAGGAGATATTTATAATTTTAAGGGATTAAGCACAGATCCAGTTAAGCCATATCAAAATGGGGGTCCCCTATTATATTTTGGTGGCTATTCTCCAGATGCTTTGGAATTATGCGGGCAACACTGTGATGTTTATCTAATGTGGCCAGAAAAAATTGATGAACTTAAAAACCGAATGAAAGCTGTCCATGCCGTTGCAGAGAGATACAAACGAACATTAGATTATGGATTAAGAGTACATATGATCGTCCGTGAAACCGAGCAAGAAGCGAGAGAATACGCGGATTATATAGTTTCAAAGCTGGATGACGAATATGGTAGAATAATTAGGGATAGAGCGCTTGATTCAACCTCACTTGGGGTTGCTCATCAAGCAAAAAATAGAGAACTAGCAGACAAATACGGATATGTCGAAGAGAACCTTTGGACCGGTGTAGGACGAGCAAGATCAGGCTGTGGGGCAGCAATAGTAGGTTCAGCCGATCAAGTTTGTTCAAAATTGGAGAGCTATAAAAAAATGGGTATAAGAGCATTTATACTGTCAGGGTATCCTCACATAGATGAAGCTGAATATTTTGGAAAACTCGTGATGCCCAATATGGACACCTGCTCCTTACCCCACGCATATGGGCGAGTACCTAATGGAACACCCAAAACACCCCTCGGGACAGGAGAACGAGTCTGATGGAAAGAGTAAAACTATCTGAAAAACTTGAATTTAGTCGTTTAATTTACGGAATGTGGAGACTAGCAGATGACGTCGATACATCAGTATCGCATGTGGAAACTAAAATAAACAAATGCCTAGAACAGGGAATAACAACTTTTGATCAGGCAGATATTTACGGAGGGTATACTGCTGAAGCAGTTCTGGGACAGGCTTTGAAGAAAAAACCAGCGTTACGGGATCAAATGGAAATTGTTACAAAATGTGATATCGTTATTGATGCCGGAAGACACTCTGGAGCCAAAGTAAAACACTATGACACCTCTAGAGAGCACATTCATGCCAGTGTTGACGCCTCACTCGTAGAAATGGGTATTGAATATATTGATCTACTCTTAATACATAGACCCGACCCGTTCATGAACCACCACCTTACCGGCGCGGCGCTTGATGAATTAGTAGCCGTCGGGAAAGTAGGTTCAATCGGAGTATCAAATTTCAGACCGTGGGATTGGGATTTATTACAATCTGCAATGAATAACAAACTAATCACAAACCAAATTGAAATAAGTCTAAAAGAATTGGGTGCATTTACCAATGGGGATTTAGCATTTCATCAGATGCGTGGTCATAGTATTATGGCTTGGTCACCACTTGGAGGCGGTGATCTGCTAACTGGCAACGGGAAAATTCAGGAAGTACTTGATGAAATTGCCAAAAAAAATCAGGTCGACCGGGCCGCAATCGCGGTAGCTTTCTTATTAGCACATCCTGCAAAAATCCTACCCATCCTGGGAACAAACAACATCGATAGAATTTCTTCGATTTCTGATGCGACTAAAGTAGAATTAGATCGCCAGGATTGGTTTAGATTATACGAAGCCAGCCTAGGACAAGAAGTCGCTTAAGTCATACCAAAAAAGGTTTGAGCGGTCAGCTTTGGATATGCTAGCATAGAAAAGTTGATGAGTCTGGGATCTTATATGACGTATAGGTTTCTAAAAAGTGCAAGCGTTTATATATCGTTTTTAGTTATAAGCACTTTGCCCGCTGTTGCTTTAGACCGGATCATGGGCCACGGCGGGCCAGTTAAAGATCTTGTTGTTTCTCCGAATGACCAACTTTTAGCCAGTGTTAGCTTTGACTACTCGGTTGTTCTATGGGACACACAATCATTTCAGGAGAGCCACCGTTTACTGGGTCACGATGCGTCTGTAGTAACGGCAGCTTTCTCTCCCGACGGAAGATTTTTAGCAACGGGCGGAGATGATTTCTACACACTCGTCTGGGATATGAGCGTTATTTGGGGTTTGGAAGATCCATCCCCTGCAGCTAAATTTTTGCACAAAGGTAAAATCGCAAATATTACATTTTCTGCGGACTCGAAATTGATGGCGAGTGCCAGTTGGGATGGATATTTACGTGTTTGGTCCTTGGAAGATATGAGTTTAATTGCTGAGTTGGCCGGACATCAAGGACCCGTGAACGCAGTTCAATTTTTAAATGACAATACCCAGCTATTAAGTGCAGGCAGGGATGGTCACATCAGATTATGGGATCTAAAAGAAAAGAGGAATACCCGTTCACTTGTTAGAAATGGTTGGGGTGTCAATGTAATGCACGTTGACGAGAAACTCAGGTTTATCGCTTACGGAACTGCAGATGGCGCAATGAAAATCCAATCTCTTGACGAGAATGATGTTTCAGTCACAATGGCAAGTGGTAAAGATCCAGTACTATCAATACAATATCATCCAGTTTTTCAAAAGCTTGCATTTGGCACCGCGGGAGGAAGGGTTGTAATTGCAGATATGGCAAGCAGTTCATTACAAAATGATTTTCATATCACCGACGGTCCGGTTTGGGGTCTAACCTTATTTGACAACGCGGAAAAGCTTGCAGTAGCAGGGCTGGATGATTTTTTTACTACTTTGCCTGTCGGTATTTCAGCAGATGATATTGAGGTAGAAATCCCAGCAAATAGGCG
>LUQC01000040.1 GCA_001627925.1 Rhodobacteraceae bacterium REDSEA-S34_B6
ATGTAGCTGCTCGCGGATTAGATATACCAAGAGTTAGCCATGTTTATAATTTTGACGTACCCACCAACGCGGAAGATTATGTTCATAGAATTGGCAGAACTGGGCGAGCCGGTCGTAATGGGAAAGCCTTAATGATTTCCACTCCAAGAGATGAAAAAAACTTAAATGCTATTGAAAAACTAATACAGATAGAAATTCCAAAAATCGAAAATTCCTCCCTCAATATTCAGAACGAGAATAGGAAGGAAATTCAGAAAAACGTTGCCAAGAGAAATACCAAAGGCAAACCATCAGCAAAAGATAATAAGGTTAGTAACAGGTTTTCAAAATCATTGGCAACAAATCAAAATGAGCCGACTACTTCATCAGAATATAAAGATGAATTTCAACTTCCAAACTTTATAACAAAGAGTTTCGTGGAGCGGCTATCACTCTAAAATAAAACAATATTTTACTTCATAACCGTTTGTTTACAGTTAGTTAAAGCACTAGATCAAACTAAACGACTAACGATAACGGAAACTTCTGGCTTCTTCCCTACTTCGGATTTGCACGTTTGCCTAGCACACCTTCTGACTACTTCTTCTAACAGTCCATTATCCAACATTACATCTGAGCCTGCTCGCCCTATTAATTGACTTAGGTCTTCCTCCAAGCAATCAACCAAAGGTGCACTTGAATTTGTAACGGAAGGTAAACCCCTGGTTTCACACCATGGCTCCCCAACAAGATCATCGTTCTCATCTAGCAGAATAGTCACAACAACCAAACCGTTTAACGCCATACGTATACGATCTCGTACTATACCCTCTGTTGAAGTAATTTTAGAACTTCCATCTAAATATAACCGCCCGATCTCTATTTTATCCACAAACTTTGGCTCATTAGCAGATATATTTAAAATATTACCATTAGTGCAAACAAATGATGAAAATCCATTCTGAGATGCCAACTTAGAATGCTCTCGCAAGTGCCGATGCTCCCCGTGCATTGGTATAAGAAATTGAGGTTGAATAATTTTATGCATTTCCTCCAAGTCAGGTCTATTTGCGTGACCAGACACATGATAAAAACCCGACTCATCATCGACAACATCAACACCCATTTCTGAAAATTGATTAATTATTTTAGAAACGCCTTTTTCATTACCAGGGATTGTTTTCGATGAAAATATAAAGAGATCGCCCTCTTGTAATGAAAAACCCCTATATTTTCCATTCGCTAACTGCGCAGTGGCTGCTCTGCGTTCTCCTTGTGATCCAGTTGCCAATATCAATAGATTTTCTCGCGGAACTTGTAATGCATCCTCTGGACTTATGAGCGGAGGAAAATCACTTAAAACTCCAGTTTCCACTGAAGCATCTATCATTCTTCTCATGGCTCTCCCAAGAATGCATACAGAGCGGCCAGATCTCACACCTGCTTCAGCTAATGTCTTTAATCGAGCAACATTAGATCCAAACGTTGTGGCGACGACGAGCCGTTCAGCATTTTCTATCAGTCCCTGCAGCGGCATGCTAATTGATAGCTCTGAACGGCCCTCCTGTTTTGAAAAAACATTAGTACTATCACAGATAAGAGCTTTTATGCCACCTTTGGAAATATTTCGCCACACTTCTCTATTAAAGGGCTCACCAACACCTGGTGTTTCATCAATTTTGAAATCACCCGTATGAACTAATCGGCCAGCCGGAGTGTCTATGACGAGACTGCTACTCTCTGGTATCGAATGAGAAACAGGTACAAACCCTACTTCAAAGGGCCCTAATTTTTTCATTTCAGGCCATGGTTGCAAGGTATGAACGGAATGATCTGTCAATAAGGCGTCATTCAACTTTAAACGTGCTATATGCGCAGTAAATGCTCGGCAGTATATAGGTGCCCGCAACTCATTCCATAAATGCCCAAGGGCACCAATATGATCCTCATGGGCATGGGTGATCAAAATTCCCTCTATTCTATCGCGCCGCTCCTTTATCCATGATATGTCTGGTAGAATTAAGTCTACACCAGGAGTAGTTTCCATATCTGGAAAGGAGACGCCCAAATCAACGATAATAAAACGTTCTTTATCTGGTGGACCGTACCCATAGATATATGAATTTAGTCCAATTTCACCCGCTCCGCCTAGCGGCAGATAGATTAAGTGATTTTCGCTCATTTGACTTCTGAACTCTTATTATGCTCAAAGATCAACCGCAAACCATGCATCGTAAGATCATCTTTCCACTCATCAAATACTTTTTCTGCTGACTGAAATAAAGGCCCCAACCCACCGGTAGAAATTATTTTCATTTTGGAACCGTGTTCAGTTTTTATGCGCTCACAAATTTCTTTTAGCAATCCAATATAACCCCAAAATACTCCTGATTGCATACACATCACTGTATTTTTACCTATGACTTTATCTGGCCTTGCAATATCGACATGTGGAAGTGCCGCAGCTTCTTGATGAAGTGCCTCTAGAGATAGATTTACGCCTGGAGCTATCACTCCCCCAATGTAAGCACCATCATGATCAACCACATCGAATGTTGTAGCCGTGCCAAAATCAACTATGATCAAATTCCCACCGAACAAGTCATAACCAGCAATAGTATTAACTAACCTATCAGGCCCTACTCCAGCTCCACTGTCTACTCGCACATCAAGGGGAAGGTGACATTCTGGCCTTCCCACCACCATTGCGCGAGTAGCGAAGTAACGGTCAGCGAGTACTCTTAAATTGAAAACCACTCGAGGAACAGTCGATGAAACTATAACATTTCTAATTTTTACCTCAATCTTATTCAATTGCATAAGAGATGAGAGCCAAACATAATACTGATCCGCTGTCCTTTGATGCTCAGTTGCAGTTCGCCAGGTAGCAATAAATTTGTCTCCGTCCCAGATAGAAAAGACAGTGTTTGTATTTCCACAATCAATTGCTAAAAGCATAAGAAACCTCTCTAGTCAAAATAAACGTCGGCCGCAGCTATTGCCCGTTTAGTGCGCCCTGCTTTTAAAATCAAATGCCCGTCCATGTTAATGTCACTAAATACTCCACTTAGTGTCTCATTTGTCGTTCTCACAATAATCTGGCTTCCAATCCCGTGAATACGATCCATCAGAAGACTTCTCAATTCCGTGAAACCTTTATCTTGTAAAGTACCTTCATATTTAGAAAAATTAACCGCTAGCTTATTCAATAATTCAATTGGATCTATGGCAACTCCAGTTTCGGTCAAAATAGATGTAGGACTGAAGGCACTTTCTTCCAGCTCAGAAGCCCCTGGGTATGACAATAAGTTAACTCCAAAACCAATTGATAGGGCTATTTTATTTTTACCAACTGCTATCGTTTCGAGCAGAATTCCAGCAACCTTTTTTTGATTTAACAAAATATCATTTGGCCACTTTATGGATACCGGAGCACTACCTTCTGTGAAATCACTCAAACAGTCATATACGGATAATGCGGCGGTAAACGAGCTTAGAGCATATCTATCTATGGTTCTGTCTGGAAAAAATACATACGTACACGCAAAATTCCCGGTGGGATCAACCCACATTCTACCGCGCCGACCTTTACCTGCCAATTGAATATGAGCAAATATCCAGCAGGGACCAGACCCGCTAGATACCCGTCTACGGGCTTCCAGCATAGTACTATCAATTTTATCTAATACTATTATGTCGTAAGAAATATTAATACCTAATTAATCAAAGAACTCGCCGCTAAACTTGCAGCAGCCTCTATTCCAAAAAGATTGATAATGCCAAGTACCATGACAACTGCTGCAGTTGCAGCAAAACCTGACAATATTGGTGACTTCACTATATCTAAAGAAAGATCTTGTTTCTCGCCAAAGTACATCAAATACACAAGTCTTAGATAGTAATATGCCCCAATAACGGAAGCCAAAACACCCATAACCGCCAACCAAATCAGCCCTGCATCATAAGCGGCCCTTAAAACGTACAGTTTACCAAAAAATCCTACCAGAGGGGGAACACCGGCAAGGCTAAAAAGAAGTACCAACATAGCTAACGCTCTCCCAGGTTGCTTTACGCCTAACTGTGATAAGGAACCAATGTCAGTTACAGGCTGCCCATCTCTTTCCATCGACATTATGAATGCAAAAGTGCCAATATTCATCGCTAAGTATATCGCCATGTAAACCAGCATTGCCTGGAGGCCTAATAACGTTCCTGAGGCAAGTCCAATCATAGCATAACCCATGTGCGCAATAGACGAGTAAGCCATCAAACGCTTAATATTTGTCTGCCCAATTGCCGCGATTGCCCCAACAAACATCGAAAGAACAGACATCAGAGCAACAACCTGCTGCCAGTCAGAAATTAAAACATAAAAGGCATCATAAACAACCCGTGCAAAAAGAGCCATTGCGGCAATCTTAGGGGCTGTCGATAAAAAAGCTGTCACTGGAGTTGGGGATCCCTCGTAAACATCTGGTGTCCACATGTGAAATGGTACCGCTGAAATCTTAAATGCAAGCCCTGCGACTAATAAAATCATTCCAAACATTAGACCAAGGCTAACACTGCCAGAATCCAAAGATATAATTATAGACTGAAAGTTTGTTGATCCTGAATAACCATATATCAAGGACGCTCCGTACAACAATAAACCAGACGACAATGCCCCCAAAACAAAATACTTCATACCGGCTTCTGTAGACTTGAGACTTTCACGTCTAATGGAAGCAACCACATAGAGTGCCAACGACTGCAATTCTAAACCTAGATATAATACCATAAGATCGTTAGCAGACACCATAAACATCATTCCAACAACTGAAAAAATTATTAAAATTGGATATTCAAAACGTCCCAAATCATGTCTAAGCATGTAGCCTAAGCTCATAATCAGAACAGCAGCCGAAGACAGCAAAATCAGCGCTTTTGCGTATCTGGAAAATGCATCACTAATAAACATGTTATTAAAAGCGGCTTCACTTGATGAGCCACCGAATATCATCCACATGCCAACAATCAACATAAGCCCTGCAGTGGCTAAGGTTAAAGTTGCTGTTTTTTTATCCTGACCTCTATAAACACCAAATATTAATGCCAGCATTGCAAAAATAGACAGAAGTATTTCAGGCAAAATTAAATTTAAATCATTTTGGATCATATTAAATATTGCTCCATTAATGTGATGCTATCATTGTGTTGCCATCAATGCCTGCAATTGAAAGGGCGGAATTATAATTGTCGATAAGGCTCTGTACCGATGGACTTATCAAGTCAAGAGCAAGAACGGGATATATCCCCAATAACAAAGTCATGAATACAAGAGGAGCGAATACCGCCCTCTCCCGTAGAGACATATCCTGGATCGTACGAAGCGCTTCCTTTATTAAATCTCCCATCATTACGCGACGGTATAACCAAAGGGCATAAGCCGCTGACAAAACGACACCTGATGTCGCCAGCAAAGCAATCCACGTGTTAACCTTAAAAATTCCAACTAGTGTAAGAAACTCCCCCACAAAACCTGAGGTGCCAGGCAAGCCTACATTAGCCATCGTAAAGAACATAAAGATGAGTGCATAAGCCGGCATTCTATTCACCAAGCCACCATAGGCCTCTATCTCACGAGTATGCATTCTGTCGTAAATAACGCCCACGCAGAGAAACAACGCTCCCGAAATAAACCCATGACTCAGCATTTGGAAAATAGCACCATCAATTCCTTGTTGGTTGGCAGCAAAAATCCCAATGGTTACGTACCCCATGTGAGCAACGGAAGAGTAAGCAATTAACTTCTTCATATCGCTTTGGACTAGTGCAACTAATGAAGTATAAACAATAGCGATTACCGATAGCCAAAGAATAAAATCAGTCATTATATATGAACCAACCGGAAACATCGGCAGGCTGAATCTCAAGAAACCATAGCCACCCATCTTAAGTAAGATAGCAGCAAGTACTACTGACCCTGCAGTTGGCGCCTGAACGTGGGCATCCGGTAACCATGTATGCACCGGCCACATGGGCATCTTCACCGCAAAACTTGCAAAGAATGCTAAAAATAGTAACGTTTGCATTCCGCCTAAAATCTGAAAACCAAACAAATTAAAATCATCAAATGCGAATTGATGAAGCATTAGAGATTCAATGTCAGTTGTGCCTGCTTCAGCATACATCACCACCATCGCAATGAGCATTAAAACTGATCCCAAAAGGGTATAGAGAAAAAACTTGAATGATGCGTAAACTCTATTAGCTCCACCCCAAATTCCGATTATTAAAAACATCGGAATTAAACCAGCCTCAAAGAAGAGATAGAACAACACTAAATCTAATGCCATAAAAACACCCAGCATGAGTGTTTCCAGCAATAAGAACGCGATCATATATTCCTTAACACGTACTTCGATACCCCAGCTGGCCCATATGACAATTGGCATCATAAAAGTAGTCAGGATTACAAAAAGAACACTTATTCCATCAATACCCAGTTTATACTTTAAACCCATTATCCATTCAGCTTCCTCCACCATTTGAAAACCAGTATTTTCCGGCTCAAATTGCGCTATAATGAATAGGGAAACAAAAAATGTTACTCCAGTTGCGAAAAGAGCAAACCTTTTTGCCACTAAAGCTGCCGCTGCATCATTCCCTCTCGCTACTACTAGCAAAATAAGCGCAGATATAGCAGGTATGAAGGTGACTATGGAAAGTAAAAAATAATCCATATTAGCTACCTGTCCCTAATGCCATCCATGTAATAAGAACAACAATTCCTAGGACCATGGCAAAAGCATAAGTAAAGATATATCCAGACTGGGCACGCCCGGCCAGTCTCGTAAGCAATGGAATAAATACCATCGAAAGATTATCTATAAACCCATCGATTACTGTACCATCGCCCTTCTTCCACAAAAGGCGTCCGAAAAACTTAGCAGACCGAACAAAAAGAATTTCATAAACTTCATCAAAGTACCATTTGTTGAGTAGGAAGAGATATAAAGGCCTTTGGTTCTCAGCTAATTTTTGGGGTAGATCTGTACGCCAAATATAAAAGATGTAAGATAGTATAAACCCTAACAGCATAGCCACAAAAGGACTCAATTTAACCCATTTAGGAACATGGTGAGCTTCATCCAAAATGTGATTATCAGGAGCCATGTAAATAGCACCTGATGGCAAATAAATAGATGAGTGGTTATTCAAACCCTCATTTTTCACATCTGAAGACCCATGATTATCACCATTATATTGCGAGTGGTATTCCGTTTCTTCAATACCAAAAAACTTATTTACGCTGTAATGATCACCAAAAAAGCTTTTGTACCAAATCATTCCTGAAAATATTGCTCCTAATGATAGAATAGCCAACGGTATAATCATCACTTTAGGGCTTTCATGGGCTGAAGTATGAGTATGTGAATCTCCACGAGGCTTACCGTAAAATGTCATAAAGATTAGCCTCCAACTGTAAAAAGACGTAAACAACGCCGACATAACCAACATCCAGAACGAGTAACCACCTACTGACGCTGCGTAAGCACTTTCGATTATTGCGTCTTTGGACAAAAACCCAGCAAACCCGTAATGCGTTAAAGGGATACCAACACCCGTTATTGCTAATGTTCCAATCATCATAGCGACAAAAGTGTACGGTATTTTCTTTCTCAAACCGCCATAATTTCTCATATCTTGCTCATGATGCATAGCGTGTATAACTGACCCAGCACCTAAAAATAGCAGAGCCTTGAAAAATGCATGCGTGAACAAATGGAACATTGCTGCCGAGTACACTCCCGAGCCGGCAGCAACGAACATATACCCAAGTTGAGAGCACGTCGAATATGCAATAACCCTTTTGATATCATTCTGCACAAGACCTATCGTAGCAGCAAAAAATGCTGTCGTAGCTCCAATGAACGTAATAAAGGCCATTGCATTCGGCGCAAACTCCATGAGCGGAGACATACGACAAACCAGGAAAACACCTGCTGTAACCATTGTTGCGGCATGGATGAGTGCTGAAACCGGAGTAGGACCTTCCATAGCGTCTGGCAGCCAAGTATGGAGGAAAAGCTGAGCAGACTTGCCCATTGCTCCAACAAACAAAAGAAAGGCAATTAAGTTAGCAGCGTTCCACTCAGTCCATAGAAAGCTTATTTCTTGATCTACTAAACCCGGTGCTAATAAAAAAACATCGGAGAACTGAATGCTACCGGTTAAGTAGAAAATTCCGAATATACCTAATGCAAATCCAAAATCACCAACTCTATTCACGACAAAAGCTTTAATTGCCGCTGAATTAGCAGTTGGTTTTTTGTAGTAGAAGCCAATAAGCAAATAGGATGCTACGCCGACACCTTCCCATCCGAAGAACATTTGAAGTAAATTATCAGAAGTCACTAACATTAGCATTGCAAATGTAAAGAACGATAAATATGCAAAGAAACGCGGTTTATAACTTTCATCATGCTCCCAGTTGGGATCATGATCCATGTAGCCGAAACTATAGAGATGCACTAATGCAGAAACAGTGGTCACTACGATCAACATAATTGCTGTTAAACGATCAAAACGAATAGCCCAATAAGCTTCAAGAGACCCCGAACTCATCCATTTGGAAATTTCTATAATTCTCAGATCACCGTCAAAACCTATAAAAAGAAACCAACTGACGAAACACGCTAAGAAAAGTAACAAAGTAGCCGAAATAAGAGCTGCTTTTTCACCAATAATTTTCCATCCAAAACCCGCAAGAATAGCCCCTGCGAGTGGGGAAAATATGACAAATAATTCCATAGAAGTTAGCCCTTCATCACATTGACATCTTCAACCGCAATCGTTCCGCGGTTTCGGAAAAAACTAACGATTATAGCTAGACCAATTGCAGCCTCCGCTGCCGCAACAGTAAGAATAAACAGAGTAAAAACCTGCCCAACCAAATCCCCAAGATAGCTAGAAAAGGCAACTAGATTAATATTTACAGCCAGCAACATTAGTTCAATTGACATAAGAAGAATAATCACGTTTTTCCTATTGAGAAAAAGGCCAAAAATTCCAATGACGAAAAGTATCGAGGCGGTGGTTAGATAATGCTCTATGCCTATCATATTAAGTTTATTCCCTTTTCTAATCGCCGTTTCTTTACAAACCTTGTCCAGGTTTTACATCTAATATTTCTAATGACTTATCGGGGTCTCGGTATATTTGTGAAAGAATATTTTGTCTTTTTACATTTTTGCGATGACGCAAAGTTAGAACTATGGCCCCAATCATTGCCACTAGAAGAATTAGTCCTGACAGCTGAAATAAAATAAAATATCTGTCGTACAAAATCAGACCTAAGGCTTGTGTGTTGTGGTATTCAGGGTTTACCAAAACCTCTCGCGCTCCTACAGCAGTGTCTGCATAAGACCATAACCCAAATGCCATAGCGAGTTGCATAACCAGCACCACAGCTATAAGCAGCGCAATTGGGAGATAACCGGCCATTTCTGCCTTTAAAGTAGAAAAATCGACATCAAGCATCATAACAACAAAAAGGAATAAAACTGCGACTGCTCCGACATAAACAATTATTAGAAGCATTGCTAAAAACTCTGCACCAAGTAACACAAACAACCCTGCAGACGATAAAAAAGCCAGTATAAGCCATAAAACCGAATGTACTGGATTTCTACTAATGACTGTCATTAGGCCACCGGCAATCACGCTTAATGAAAACAGATAAAAAGTTGAAACAAAGATACTCAAGTCTATGACTCCTTTAATTCTTCACTGATTTCGTATGTGATTTTCAAAGCCTTTGTAGTTACCAAAGGTCCTGAAAATAATGAAAGAAGCATAATTGCTTCTGATATATTTTCAGCTGATACCTCTGCTTCTCGCAAATGGCGTATAGTTTGCCTCAAAACTTGCTCGCTCTGCATGCCCTGAGCTAAAACTCCCGCTAATGTCAAAAATAGCTTTGTTTTGGCGTCTAAGCCCAATTTATTAAATGTATTTCCAAAAAGAAATTCCATAGCCTCTTTGGGCATAGTCGGCCCACGTTTTGCATACTCATCCACAGATAGGTCAGAATTGTCCATACTTGCATTTTTAAACACTTCGTTTACGAAGCTGAGCATCTGCTCATATGGATTTTGATCAGTGCTCATCTGTAAGGTGCATCCATTTCTAAATTTTTCGCAATTTCAGATTCCCACCTGTCACCATTTGCTAATAATTTCTCTTTGTCGTAAAAAAGCTCTTCTCTAGTCTCAGTGGAAAACTCAAAATTTGGCCCCTCTACGATGGCATCAACTGGGCAGGCTTCTTGACAAAAACCACAATAAATACACTTTGTCATATCGATATCATATCTAGTTGTACGCCTGCTACCGTCATCCCTGGGTTCAGCATCAATTGTGATTGCCTGAGCAGGACAGATCGCTTCGCAGAGCTTACATGCTATAAATCTTTCCTCACCATTCGGATATCGACGAAGCGCATGCTCACCACGAAAACGTGGACTTAATTCCCCCTTTTCATGTGGATAATTGAGTGTTGTTTTACGTGAAAAGAAATACTTTAATCCTAGCTTAAAACCAGTCCATATATCCATTAGCAGAAAGTATTTTGCTGCTCTCGTGTAATCAATTTTACTCATGATTTAAGCTCCGATTACCCAACGTGCGTATGCGCCGCCAAACATGTTAAATTTTGCAAGAAAAGCTACGATGATAACCCAACCTAAAGAAATTGGCAAAAATACTTTCCACCCCAACCTCATTAATTGATCATAACGGTACCTAGGAGTTATTGCTTTTACCATTGCGAAGACGAAAAAGAAAAACCCCATCTTTGCGAGCATCCAATGAAAACCATCTGCAAGACCAGGAATTGGCGATAACCACCCTCCAAAAAACAAAAGCGTTGTTAGAGCGCACATAAGAAAGACCGCAATTAACTCACCGGCCATAAACAATAAAAAAGGCGTAGAGCTATACTCAACCTGAAAGCCTGCAACCAATTCACTTTCAGCCTCAGGCAGGTCAAATGGCGGTCTATTTGTTTCGGCTAATGCGGATATGAAAAAGAGAAAAACCATTGGAAGATGTGGCAACCAGTACCAGTTAAAAATTCCAAATTCACCCTCCTGAGCCCTAACTATATCCCCGAAGTTCATAGATCCGGTTGAGATAATAACACCAATAATTATGAGCCCAATTGATACTTCGTATGAAATCATCTGTGCGGCCGACCTCAGTGATCCAAGAAACGGATATTTTGAGTTAGATGCCCATCCCCCCATAATCACTCCATACACCTCCAAAGAGGAAATCGCGAAAACGAACAAAAGGGCTACATTGATCTCGGATAGAACCCAACCATCGTTTAATGGGATAACTGCCCAAGCAAGAATAGCCATTACAAAAGAAATCAGAGGAGCCAAGAAGAATACCGGCTTATCTGCACCAGCCGGTATTATAATCTCTTTGAAGACAAGCTTAAGCATGTCAGCTCCCGACTGAAGCAACCCAAAAGCACCTACAACATTAGGACCACGTCTCATTTGAACAGCCGCCCAGACTTTACGGTCTGCATAAATTAAAAAATAAGCCGAAAGCAGCAAAAAGACTGCCATCATCAATCCTTGAGAAATTAAAATTAACGCAGTGCCCCAAGAGGAAGCGAAAAATTCAGCCATTAGTCCTCGCTTTGTAATTGTACCCACCCGATATTTTGCACAGGAACAGACTTGACAAGTTTATATACTCAATAGGTCGAAATTGAACACCCAATAGTTCTGACATAAATGACACCATTGGCAGTGGTATTTTTCTCTTAAACAGATATGTTTTTTTGAGCATAAGATCACTCCGCTGCAATTCTGCTAGATTTTCTGGCTTTAGTTTGAGCCGACAATTCACTCATCAAAGTTGAGGCCCTGGCTATTGGGTTTGTTAAGTAATAATCCTTAATTGCAAAAGCAAAATCACCCTTATCTAATTCCCCCATCATTTCATTACGCCATTCATTTTCCAATGGAAGATCAATATTTTTTAAATGGGGATGCTCAATAAAAAGAGCCTCGCGAAGTTGACCCAACGTGTCAAAATTCAGTGTTACGTCCATTTTTTGAGAAAGAGCTCTTAGAATTGCCCAATTTTCCCTAGCATCACCTGGTGCAAACCCAGACCTATTAGCCATTTGTGGCCGACCTTCTGTGTTTACAAATATACCACTTTCTTCTGTGTAAGCGGCAGCGGGAAGAATTATATCAGCTCTGTGAGCGCCTCTATCACCGTGGCTACCCTGATAAATTACAAACGGCCCATTTGGAATTTCCATTTCATCCGAACCAAGATTAAATATCACATCATAATTTATTAAATCGGAAATACCCTTAGCATTGTTCGCTCCTACATCCATAGCTCCCACTCGAGAAGCGGCATTATGCAGGACTAAAAGCTTGCAATTTGTACCACTTACCAGCTGCATTACATGACCAAGTACTGCAGCACCATCTGCGTCTGTCAAAGCGCCAACACCTAAAATCACAACAGCGCTCCTGCCCTTGCCAACCTTTAAACCACGGGTTGTCAGTTTCCTTAAAGCTGAGCGATCGGATCCAAGGTAAGAATAGTCATAAGTAAGCTCTGCTTTGGGTCCTAACAAATGCACATTCGCTCCTTCAGACCATGCTTTCCGTATTCGGGCGTTCAGAACAGGCGCTTCATTACGTGGATTACTTCCAATCAAAAAAATCTCATCAGCAAGATCGATATCATCGATAGTCGCATTACCAACGTATCCGGACCTATTGTCGATTGGCAGCTTGGAACCATCTGTTCTGCATTCTACAACCCCGCCGAGCTTCGTTACCAATTTTTTCAGGGAGTAAGCCGACTCTGTTGAAGTTAAATCCCCAACGAGTCCCATAATATTTTTGCCCGAAAGTGACGCAGCTGCAAAGTTCAAAGCCTCATTCCAGTCTGCAGAAACCAACTTACCATCTTTCCGTATGTAAGGTTTATCCAATCTCTGACGCCTCAAACCATCCCATACAAATCGAGTCTTATCTGAAATCCATTCCTCATTTATACCGTCATGATTACGAGGCAGAATGCGCATAACTTCGCGCCCCTTTGTATCAACTCTTATGTTGGACCCTAATGCGTCCATAACATCAATTGTCTCTGTGTTTGATAGTTCCCACGGTCTAGCTGTAAAAGCATAGGGCTTAGAGGTTAAAGCCCCTACCGGGCAGAGATCAATAATATTACCCTGCAAGTTGCTATCTAAAGTCTGATTTAGATAGCTGGTTATTTCAGCATCTTCACCACGACCTGTTTGTCCCATTTGACTTATCCCAGCTACTTCCGAGGTAAATCTAACACATCGTGTGCAACTTATGCATCTTGTCATATTGGTGGATACAAGTGGTCCTAAATCGAGATCATCTACCGCGCGTTTAGGCTCTTTAAATCTACTAAAGTCCACGCCGAAAGCCATTGCTTGATCCTGAAGGTCGCATTCTCCTCCCTGATCACAAATTGGACAATCAAGGGGGTGATTAATCAACAAGAATTCCATTACTCCCTCACGCGCCTTTTTAACCATTTTGGAGTTTGTACGAACCACTGGAGGTTGCCCCTCAGGTCCTGGACGTAGATCCTTAACTTGCATAGCACACGATGCAGTAGGCTTTGGAGGACCACCGACCACTTCTACTAAGCACATCCGACAGTTACCAGCGATAGACAACCGCTCATGATAACAAAATCTAGGAATTTCTATACCGACTAACTCGCAGGCCTGAATGAGTGTCATTTCGGACTCAACTTCAATTTCCTGATTATCGATTATGATTTTTTTTACATCTGTCATATTTTTTTAATAGCTATTTTATAATTTTTTCAATAAGTTATAGGTTCTCTTTTATGTTATGATTAAATACTATATTTCAAAAATTCTGATTAAACCACATACTCCATGATTTTCATATTCTGCACCGACCTTTGATAAATATTGAGTTGCTGGATGTAACTGCCGATACGTCTTCAGGATCCAGATCCCAGGCAATATCAGACGTACCAAATTTATTAACACAGTAAATTGTTGCTTCATATCGCCCTGCTTCTTTTGCTCCACTTAAAGAGCGGTTGGCGCGCAGCACTGTAATCTCAAAATCTTTCTTAGTTAACCCGACCTTTAACTTCGAATTGAACATAAAACCATCAAAAGCAACCCGATTTTCATTAATGCGAGCGGAACATCCAAAAAGAAGTAATATAGATAACGGTATGAACATATAATTTATCAATGTTACATTACTCAGCAGCTAAAGGTTTACTACCTATGGCGATATCTCTATTTAATATTCTCTCCTCTATCTCATCTCTGAAATTCCTTATAAGACCCTGAATAGGCCATGCAGCGGCATCTCCTAAAGCACAAATAGTATGCCCTTCAACCTGCTTAGTTACATCGAAAAGCATATCAATCTCATCTTTTTCTGCATTACCGTGCACAAGTCGCTCCATAACTCTCATTATCCAGCCTGTACCTTCGCGACATGGTGTGCATTGGCCACAACTTTCATGCTTATAGAATTTTGATAAACGCCATATAGCCTTAATAACATCTACAGAATTGTCCATTACGATAACCGCTGCAGTGCCTAACCCAGATCCTAAATCACTTCGCAGATAATCAAAATCCATGATTGCATCTTTCATATCTTCGCCACGGACACATGGAACTGAGGAACCACCTGGTATTACTGCTTTCAAATTCTTCCAACCTCCACGTACGCCACCGCAATGCTTATCGATCAACTCTTGGAAAGAAATGGACATAGCCTCCTCCACAACACACGGATTATTAACATGTCCAGAAATAGCAAAAAGCTTTGTTCCAGAATTATTAGGCCTTCCAAAAGATGAAAACCAATCCGCTCCGCGTCTTAGAATAGTTGGCACAACAGCTATCGACTCAACGTTGTTTACGGTGGTGGGGCATCCGTACAAGCCAGCTCCAGCTGGAAAGGGTGGCTTCATTCTAGGCATACCCTTTTTACCCTCTAAACTTTCAATTAAAGCTGTTTCCTCTCCACAGATATAAGCTCCTGCGCCGTGGTGAAGAAAAATGTCAAAATCCCACCCAGATTTACATGCATTTTTACCCACAAGACCTGCGTCATACGCCTCATCAATCGCACGCTGAAGCGTTTCTTTTTCTCTGATGTACTCACCTCGAATATAAATGTAACAACAGTTCGCACCCATTGCGAAAGAAGCAATCAGACATCCCTCAATCAATGTGTGGGGATCGTGCCTCATTATCTCTCTATCTTTACATGTACCCGGCTCACTTTCATCAGCATTAATTACTAAATAAGATGGACGCCCATCGCTTTCTATCGGCATAAATGACCACTTTAATCCTGTTGGAAATCCAGCTCCCCCACGGCCTCTCAGACCCGAGGCTTTCATTTGCTCAACTATCCAGTCTCGTCCTTTTACTAATATCGACTTAGTATTATCCCAATGACCCCGCGCAATGGCTCCGCGAAGAGTCCGGTCGTGCATGCCATAGATATTTGTAAAGATACGATCTCTGTCGGTTAACATTTACTTTTCCTTCCCGTTAGTTCGACGCGACCGCCACATTAGCATTCCAGATATTATGGCCCAAAGGAAAGCCACCAGTGCTAAAAAATCTATAAGTATAGCGTATCGCCCTGGAAGTCCAAGATAAGGACCCAAAGACTGCGCTACTATCCAAATCACCATGGAAATTGCGATGACCAAACCTACCACTCGGCCCTGCTTTGCGTCTGTCCTGCTTTCTTTGGCCTGCATTATGCTTCCCAACTTAAATTACCCATCTTTATTTGTTTGTAATTTTTTTGCCTGCTCAACAAAGCTTTTCAACTTATTCAAGCTTAGCGAACCAGATAAATTTGAATGCACCCAGTATATTTCATTAGTCTCCCAATTTGATATTTGGGAGACATGATATATACCCAAAGAATTGAGGGCAATTTTAGCTTTCCCGCCCAAGCCCGATATTTTTGATAAATCTTCAGGGACTGACTTTTTAGGAAACTTTAAGGTTTTTGGTTTCTTCATCTTTACTTGGCTCGTTGTTCTATCGCTACTTTTGAGCCATGGAGTGACCAATTTAGTCTCTGTGCCATTTATTCGCTTGATAGTATCCTTTAAATCTTCAGCCATTTGAACACTACCATTGAACTTTGTACGCCCACTTTCATGTTCCATAAGAGATGTCAGGCCATTTTTTGGCTCAGAGGCAAATCGTCCATCCTGCGGACCAGGCGCCGGAACTCTCCCGGCTGACAAATTGTCAATAATCTGACCTATGGATTCCTTAGTCAAATCCTCAAAATAATCCTTGCCAATTTGCGCCATGGGAGCATTTGAACAAGCACCCAGACACTCTACTTCCTCCCAACTAAATTTACCATCTTCAGACAGTTGATGGGGATTAGGGGCAATTTTATCTTTACAAACTGAAATTAAATCTTCAGCACCGCAGAGCATACACGATAAAGTGCCACAAACTTGGATGTGAGCAATATTTCCCACAGGCTTGAGGTGGAACATAAAATAAAAGGTAGCGACCTCCAAAGCCCTCATGTAAGCCATGCCTAACAAATCCGCGACGTATTCTATAGCGGGCCGAGTCAGCCAACCCTCTTGCTCCTGCGCCCTCCAAAGCAAGGGGATTATCGCAGAAGCCTCACGACCAGCAGGATACTTTTTAATTTGAGAATCGGCCCAAGCTTTATTCTCAGAAGTAAATGAGAAAGATGTTGGCTGCTCCTCATGCAATCGTCGTAACATTATCGATCAATCTCTCCAAATACTATATCCATGGTTCCGATGATAGCAGCAACATCTGCCAGTTGATGACCAGATGCCATGTGATCCATCGCCTGCAAATGAAGGTAGCCGGGGGCGCGCAATTTTGCTCGATATGGCTTGTTAGAGCCATCGGAGACAAGGTAAACTCCAAATTCTCCTTTAGGAGCTTCAACACACGCGTATATCTCTCCTTCAGGCACATGAAAGCCCTCTGTATAGAGCTTAAAATGATGAATCAAAGCCTCCATTGAACCTTTCATCTCTGCACGTTTTGGAGGTGTTATTTTACCCCGAGCAAGGATATCACCAGGCTCATCCATGAGCTTTTTAATCGCCTGCTTTATGATAGAGAGCGATTGCCGCATTTCCTCCATCCGAACCAAATAGCGATCATAACAATCTCCATTTTTTCCAACTGGCACTTTAAAATCAAACTCATCGTAACATTCGTAAGGTTGAGCACGCCTTAAATCCCATGCCAACCCTGAACCCCGCACCATTACTCCTGAGAAACCAAATTTTTGAATGTCGTCCTCAGATACTACACCTATGTCGACATTTCGCTGTTTAAAAATTCTGTTTTCAGTCAATAATTCGTCTATATCCTGCAAAACTGATGGGAACTCTTCTGCCCAATTCGCAATGTCTTGCAACAAATCGTCTGGCAAGTCCTGATGAACCCCGCCCGGTCTAAAATATGCGGCATGTAAACGAGCACCGCATGCCCGCTCGTAAAACACCATTAGTTTCTCACGCTCTTCAAATCCCCACAATGGAGGTGTTAGAGCTCCTACGTCCATAGCTTGGGTGGTAACATTTAATAAATGGTTCAGTATTCTACCTATCTCAGAATACAAAACTCTAATCAAGGATGCTCTTCGTGGCACAATGACCTTTGTTAATTTTTCAATTGCAAGACACCAAGCATGCTCCTGATTCATCGGAGCCACATAGTCTAGACGATCAAAATATGGTAAATTTTGGAGGTAAGTCCTACTCTCCATTAACTTTTCAGTACCCCGATGAAGCAGCCCAATATGCGGATCACAACGCTCGACAATCTCACCATCTAACTCAAGAACAAGTCTTAACACGCCATGTGCTGCAGGATGTTGGGGACCAAAATTAATATTGAAGTTTCGAATTTTCTGTTCGTTCGTGAGAGTATCCTGAAAACCTTTTGAGCCGTCCATTAATTTGCTCCCTCAGTTTCATCATCAGAAATTATGTATTCCGCGCCTTCCCATGGACTCATAAAATCAAACTGACGGTACTCTTGCGTTAAGCTTACTGGCTCATAAACTACTTTCTTCTGAACTTCATCATAACGCACTTCGTTATAACCTGTGGTTGGGAAATCTTTCCTCAGGGGGAAACCTTGGAACCCATAATCTGTGAGGATCCTTCTCAAATCCGGGTGGTCTCTGAAAAGGATACCGAACATATCAAAAACTTCTCGTTCGAACCAGTTTGCGCTTGGATGAACACTTACTATGGAGTGTATCGATTCACTTTCCCTGATCGAAACCTTTAATCTTATTCTATGGTTTTGATACATCGACAATAAATGATAGACCACATCGAAACGCTTTGTTCTATCGGGGTAATCAACACCTGTTATATCCACCAATGTGGAGAACTTACATCTACTGTCAGATCTTAGGAACTCCACAAAACTTGTAATATTAGAAGGAGCAACAGAAATGTTAAGTTCGCCATTCGTAAACCCCCAAGAAATGACGCAATCACTTCTTTTCTGCTCTATATATTCCGCCAGATCCTGTAATGCTTCAGTCATCGAACAATAGTTCCCGTCCTACGAATTTTACGTTGCAAAGCCATTATTCCGTATAAAAGAGCCTCTGCGGTTGGAGGACAGCCAGGAACATACACATCCACTGGCACAATTCGATCACACCCCCTAACGACTGAATAAGAGTAATGATAATACCCACCACCGTTTGCGCATGAACCCATTGATATCACGTACCTTGGCTCTGGCATTTGATCATATACTTTTCTCAAAGCAGGTGCCATTTTGTTTGTCAAAGTGCCGGCGACAATCATTAAATCAGATTGCCTTGGAGATGCCCTTGGTGCAGTACCAAAACGCTCTAAGTCATATCGTGGCATTGAGGTGTGCATCATCTCTACTGCACAACAGGCCAAACCGAATGTCATCCAATGAAGCGACCCAGTTCTTGCCCAGTTTATGACATCTTCAGTAGATGTAAGCAAATAGCCCTTGTCTTGCAGCTGACCACTTAGAGCCGTTGTTTCCACTTCAAAATCACGTCCAGCAGCATTCGACTCAGTCATTACTCCCATTCTAAAGCACCTTTTTTCCACTCGTAAGCAAACCCGATAGTAAGTATTAAAAGAAATACCATCATCGACCAAAACCCCAACAACGACACATCTTTAAATGCCACAGCCCATGGAAATAAAAAAGCGATTTCAAGATCAAAAATGATGAATAAAATGGAGACTAAGTAAAATCTTACGTCAAACTTCATTCTCGCATCATCAAATGCATTGAAGCCACATTCGTATGCAGATACTTTTTCGGTATCGGGGTTTCTAACGGCGATTATCGTAGCAGATAGCAACAAAATTAGACCCAAAGCTAAAGCTATAGCCAAAAAAATTAGGATCGGGAGGTATTCCGACAACATCTCGTCCACAGATGGCTCCTTTTAAATTTCAATATGCAGCGCATATCGAGTTTGGCTTGGTCGTGGTTTAACCTCAGACTTTGGCAGGGTCAACACGAGTCTTTTCTACGTACTTAAACTATGTCCAGGTCAGATGATAAAGCGTACATTTTGTCCTACTTAAAAAATTATCGGTATTCTTGTAAGAAACCTTATTTTTATCAGAGAGTTGCTTCTAATATGACACAACTATATATCTTTTCGGAAGATCTGAGAGTTTTCAATAATAAGCTGGCCCCAAAGTCCAATCTTGTAGACTTCAATTTTAGCACCATTACACTCTATTCGCAATCTAATCCAAAAACTCTCATCTTGAACTGCAACACAATCAGATACAGAGGCATCAATACCTTTATCATGCATAGTAAAGACATACCGCTCAGCGTAATGATCTATTACGGCACTTTCATCCAGATAAGCTGTCTGAAAGCCCAAACGCACCATTAAAACGAGACCAATTAGAACACAAACCCCAAAGCCATACCAGATACTACTCAATAAAATAACTCTTTATCATACTAACCGTTTCTTTCGAGTGGTGTTTTGCGCTCTACTTCTTGACCAATTATCGTGGCTATTAATTTACAATCTTCTGGTGAAAATGTTAGAGGCAAACGCATATCTAATATTGAATTAATAATCCGATCGGACTTAGTCATTTTTTGAGACGGGATATATTTCCAGGAATCATATTTTGAAGTGAAGCCAATAGGCTCGCCTTGGCCAAACCATTTAAGTTCAACCCCCCTACTTTTGCAGCCTTCTACTATTGATTGTATCTCAGCATAAGACCGATTTAGCAGCAAAAATTGAAAAGATGACCCCACAAAATTCTCTTGAGTTTGACGTTCAATTATTTGCAAACCTTCCACCCGCCTCAGAAAAGACTCAATTATCATGTATCTCTCATTCCAGCGAGCAATCTGATTATCAAGTTCCTTGAGCTGCGGCCGTAATATGGCAGCTCTCAATTGATCCATACGACCAGATATGTTTGGCGTTTCATATTTTACCCCATCAAAATGGGCTTTAGCGGGAGCAGAAAGATGCTTTTCGAACATCATGTAAGACCCTGATAAAGCGATAGATTTTGACATTATTTGAGGATCGTTGGTGGTAATTAAACCACCCTCGCCTGAATTTATATGTTTGTATGTTTGAGTTGAAAAACAACCAATAATTCCATAGGAGCCAGAGGGTTTTTTATTCCAGCCTGCACCCATTGTATGAGCACAATCCTCTATTACTCTGATACCGTGCCGGTTTGTTATTTTTAGAAGTTTTTCCATGTCGCATATATGTCCCCGCATATGACTCAACAAGAGAACATCAGATTGCGGGGCCTTTGCTTCTAGATCGTCGAAGTCAATCGTTAAATTCTCAGTAACCTCAACCAAAACAGGAACTGCATTAATTGAAGCAATTGCTCCCGGAACAGGAGCCAACGTAAATGCATTTGTCAAAACTTTCTGCCCTGGTTTTACACCTACAGCACGTAATGCTGTGGCCAAGGCGTAGCCGCCGGAGGCTACCGCCAAACAAAATTCTGACGCCACCCTTTCAGCAAATTCAATCTCAAGTAAAGCAACCTCCCCTGCATCTCCCTCTTCTACATTATATCGGTGTAAGCGACCCGAATGTAAGACTCGTAAAGCTGCATCTATCGCTTCTTGGGATAAGGGTTCTTGTTGCGTAAAACTGCCGTTAAATATTTCCATTGTTTCATTTCCAGAAAAAGTCTTTTGAAATTGATAACTTCTAAATAAACTTCGCTAAAGATTTACGATGCGGAAAATACTATCAGATTTGTTCTGTTTAATAATTCAATACGAATTTGGCAATTGAATTAAATCTTTTCAGGCTAGTACTTTAATTAAAACCTACTATTAATTCGTGTCCTATCTTTGCAATTATGAATTTAGCAACCCAATTACAATCTCTGGAAGATCCAAGAAAGATTTGAGTATTGCATCAGGGTTGGAGGCACTAAAATCAAAACCCGCAAAGCCAAAGTCGACCATAATTATTGGTACGCCAACAGCCTTTGCTGTATCAAAGTCTGTAGAAGTATCACCGACCATCAATGATTGCTCAACACTACCGCCTGAGCCGGTGACGGCCGCTATGAACGGAGCAGGATCAGGCTTTTTAGATGAAAGGGTATCTGATCCAATTAACTCTTGGAACAAATGTCTTGCCCCCAACCGCACCATCAACTCTTCTGCCAAAGCGAACGGTTTGTTCGTGCAAATAGCAGAGTTTACACCCAGCAGTTGTAGCTTACGAATAGAGTCCAACGCATACGGGAAAAATTGAGTGTGCTTATCCAAGCTTTTAGAATAAGCACGAAGAAGAATCGGATATTGTTGTTGAATAAACTGCTCATCATTCAATCCAATTTTTTGGCAACCTAATTCTAGCATTGCCCTACCGCCACGCATTGCCACTCCAGCATCCTCTTTGCAATCTAGAAGCTTTGGGTAACCCAAACTATCAAAACAAAAATTAGCGGCTGATATTAAATCTGCGCTTGTGTCGGCAAGTGTGCCATCTAAGTCAAAAACAACAGTTTTCATATCTTAACTCCACTTATTTTAATTGAAATCTTCAGCATAAAATGAAACATTCAGCAACTAATTTTGACACAAGTTAAGCTTGCAACGAAACAGTTTTACGATAAAACGGGCTCAAATCTTAAGGACTTTCTATGGATACTGCAGTTATAATACTGGCCGCAGGCAAAGGAACTCGGATGAACTCTACTCGTCCTAAAGTTTTACATGAAGTAGGAAATTTTCCACTTATTGCTCACTGCATAAAAACAGCACAATCAATCGATCCGAAAAAAATCTTGATTGTTTTGGGTCATGGACAATCTGAAATAAAAAGCGTCTTGGGAAATGCGGTCAACTCGATCGATTTTGCGATACAACAGGAACAATTGGGAACAGGTCATGCCGTCGGCGTAGCCACAAACGAGTTGGCAGACTTTGAAGGTAATTTAATCGTACTTTTCGGTGATACTCCTTTTATATCAGCCAGAACAATGACTAAAATTGAAAATGAGTGTAAGCAAGCTGATTTGGTAGTTTTAGGTTTTCATCCGCAAGATCCCACCGGTTACGGGCGACTAGTTACAAATAACAAAGAACTTTTACGAATAGTCGAACACAATGACGCAAACCAAGAAGAGTTAGCAATCACGTTATGTAACAGTGGCGTTATGGCCGGTAGCGCAATATTGATAAAAAAGCTTTTGAAGGAGTTGGATAGAAATAATAAAAATAATGAAATTTATCTAACCGACTGTATTGAATTAGCTGACACAGAGGGGCTGAATAGCACCTATTTGACTTGTGATCCGACTGAGGCACTTGGCATTAATTCGCTTCAACAACTCGCTGATGCAGAGAAAAGATTTCAACAGACAGCGCGGAGTGTGGCTTTGAATAATGGCGTTCATCTTGTTGCGCCCGAGACTGTTTTCTTTTCATTAGATACTGACCTTGGCCAAGATACGATCATTGAACCAAACGTCATATTTGGGCCTGGCGTTACAGTAGGCACTGGCTGCAAGGTCAAAGCATTCTCATATCTTGAAGGGTGTAAAATCTCCAATGATTGCAATATTGGCCCCTTCGCTCGAATTAGACCAGGAGTAGATCTCTCAGATGGTGTTAAGATTGGTAACTTTGTAGAAATAAAAAATGCAAAAGTTGCAGAACATTCAAAGATAAACCACCTTTCGTACATTGGGGACGCGGAAATTGGTGAGAATACAAATATTGGCGCCGGCACGATCACATGTAATTACGATGGCTTTAACAAGCATAAAACGGTAATTGGTGAAGACGTATTTATCGGCTCAAATACCATGTTAATTGCTCCTGTGAATTTAGGAAATAATGCAATGACTGGCAGCGGATCAGTAATTACGAAAGATGTACCAGCGCAAGATTTGGCCATTGCACGCTCAGAGCAAAGCAATAAAAAGGGCGGCGCTTCGAAACTGAAAGCACTTCTGAGCCGCAAAAACAATCTTAAGGCAGAATAATGTGTGGCATAATTGGAATATTAGGTAAACATGAGGCAGCACCAATTATTGTCGAAGCGTTGAAACGCTTAGAATATCGGGGGTACGATAGCTCGGGTATTGCCACGGTGAAAGATGATGGCTCAATTGATCGACGGCGAGCAGTTGGCAAACTATTAGAATTGCAAGACAAACTTGTTTTTGAACCGCTAAAAGGAAAAGCGGGGATTGGGCATACCAGATGGGCAACACACGGAGAGCCAAACGAAAAAAATGCGCACCCCCATACCAGAGGCGCAGTTTCAGTTGTACATAACGGAATAATTGAAAACTTTCTTACCCTTCGAGAAGAATTAAAATGTGACGGTTACAATGCTGAAACAGATACCGACTCTGAAACAATTGCAGTCTTGTGCTCGAAATTTATTGATGAGGGAGATGAGCCACTCGTTGCGGCTAGAAAGACAGTATCGAAACTTACTGGTTCTTTTGCAATAGCAATGCTTTTTGAGGGACACAAAAATCTTATTTTTGCTGCAAGATCCGGATCACCCTTAGCGGTTGGATATGGCAAAAATGAAATGTATCTTGGCTCAGACGCTCTTGCACTGCTCCCACTGACAAAAAAAGTCGCCTATCTTGAAGAGGGAGATCACGCTGTACTAACTCGAGAAGGTATAGAAATATATGATATAGAAGAAAACTCTATTTCTCGACAGATTACACACTTGAATCAAAGCATAAATTTTCATGATAAATCTGGCTTTAACCATTTTATGGAAAAGGAAATCCACGAGCAACCAATAGCTTTGGAAAGGGCAATTAGAGCCTGCGGAACTGCGCACTACGCATGTTACGTTGCAAAATATTGGATTGAAAAATTAGCTAAAATCCCTGTTGAAATTGATATTGCTAGCGAATTTCGATACCGAGAGCCGCCGATTGAGCATGCCACTGTAGCAATTTTTGTAAGTCAATCGGGAGAAACAGCAGATACATTGGCAGCATTACGCTACTGTAGCGGTAGAGCAGAAAAGATTATTTCCATTGTGAACGTCTCTACAAGCTCAATTGCTCGTGAAAGTGATGAGGTATTGGAGATCCACGCTGGCCCAGAAATAGGCGTAGCTTCAACCAAAGCGTTTACATGTCAACTGGCGGTTTTGTTTTTGGCAACCTTAAAGGCTGCAAAGGATAGATCAAAGATTTCTTCGACCGATATTTTAACAATAGTCAATAACTTAAAAAACTTACCGGCAACACTAAACCAATACTTGGGAAATGTTAATTCCTTAAAGGATATTTCTTATAAATTGTCGACAACTAGTGATGTCCTGTTTTTGGGACGTGGTTTAATGTATCCGCTGGCCCTTGAGGGGGCATTAAAATTAAAAGAAATAAGCTATATCCATGCTGAGGGATATGCTTCTGGAGAACTCAAACATGGCCCAATTGCACTTATAGATGATAGTGTCCCAGTCATTATTTTAGCGCCATATGACAATTTATTTGAAAAGAGTATTTCAAATATGCAGGAGGTAATTGCGCGTAAAGCAAATGTGATAGTAATTTCTGATAATGACGGCCTTCGCGCAGCTGGATTAAAATCTGAAACTTCTATAGAAATACCAAAAGCCGACGCCTTATTAGCGCCATTTGTCTATGCACTACCAATTCAATTACTTGCATACTTCACCGCTGTATTTAAAGGTACGGATGTTGATCAGCCCCGAAATTTGGCAAAATCCGTGACCGTGGAATAATGTTATGGTATTTGTATGCTAAAACCACGATTCAGTCTGCATTATGATGTAGAAGTTGCTACTTATGTATTATAAGTAGGGGTTGTAGTTTCACGAAATTAGTATAAACACACCAAATCTTTTTGTAATTAGTGTAAGCGTAGTCACTCGTGGTTGGGAACAAAAAGATTTAACCCCCTTCCTATGAAACGCGCCATAGATAGATTGGAAACAAAGATGCCTCTATATGAGCACGTTTTTATTTCTCGACAAGACTTATCAAATACTCAGGCAGAGGGCCTTGTTGAGCACTTTGGAATAGTCCTTAAAGATAATGGTGGTACAGTAGTCAATTCCGAATATTGGGGATTGAAAACCATGGCCTATAAAATCAACAAAAATCGTAAAGGACATTATGCAATGATGCGAACAGACTCACCTTCAGAGGCTGTTCAAGAAATGGAACGATTAATGCGTCTTCATGAAGATGTAATGCGAGTTTTAACTATTAAAGTTGATAAACACGACGAAGGTCCATCAGTTCAAATGCATAAACGAGATGATCGCAGTGACAGACGCGAACAGCACGATTAGGTCTGTAAGGAGTTTTCATAATGACAAACAAACCATTTTTTCGCAGGAAGAAAGTGTGTCCATTCTCAAGTGAGGATGCTCCAAAAATTGATTATAAAGACACAAAATTGCTTCAAAGATACATATCAGAGCGTGGAAAAGTTGTGCCATCAAGGATCACAGCTGTTTCTGCAAAAAAGCAAAGAGAATTGGCCCGTGCTATAAAACGCGCACGCTTCTTAGCGCTATTACCTTACGCCGTTAAGTAGGAAGAGAGGTAGACACAATGCAAGTTATTCTTTTGGAAAGAGTATCAAAACTAGGCCAGATGGGCGACGTGGTTGACGTTAAACCAGGCTATGCAAGAAATTTTCTTTTGCCTCAAGGAAAGGCTAAAACGGCATCAGAGACTAATATTGCTGCTTTCGAAAAGCAGAAATCGCAGCTCGAGGCTCAAAATTTAGAAACTAAAAAAGAAGCCGATGCACTTCTAGGAAAGCTGGATGGGCAGACTTTTATAGTTATTAGATCTGCATCAGATTCAGGAGCTCTTTACGGATCGGTTTCTCCCAGAGATGCGGCGGAAGTTGCTACCTCTGAAGGGTTTTCAATTAATCGGAAGCAAATTTCACTGGTAAAACCGATAAAGGAGCTTGGGCTGCATGAAATGTCTGTTGTTTTGCATCCAGAGGTCACGGCAACGATAGTTCTTAATGTTGCCAGGTCGAACGAAGAGGCTGAGCTACAGGCATCTGGTAAATCCATTCAAGATGTCGCTGCAGAGGCAGAGGCAGAAGCTGAGTTTGAAATAGCAGAATTATTTGATGATATTGGAAGCGCGGCTCTTGATGAAGAAGTAGAGGAAGATCGGGAAGCAGACACGAAAGAGGCCGACGAAACTATTTCTTAGTTTATTTTACCAATTATAATAAAAGACTGAGCCCTATAAGGGCTCATTTTTTTGTGTGTTGCCAAAAAGAGTTATATTCTTTCCAAATATTACCCTATTTGAATATAATTGGTAATAAAATTAAAAAATATCGCTAAATAGAGCCATTTCTAGTTGACCAATCTTTTTGTTGTTCATATGTTGGCCTTTGCGAGTGAATTAGAGCAAATTTTATCGATTTATTAATTAGTTAAAGAGTGAGCAGGAGTTTCTATATGACTAGCCAAATAACTGGAGCCAAAATGGTTGTTCAAGCCCTTAAAGATCAAGGGGTTGATACTGTGTTTGGATACCCGGGTGGAGCAGTACTGCCAATCTACGATGAAATTTTCCAACAAAATGAGATAAGGCATATCCTAGTTAGACATGAACAAGGAGCAGTTCATGCGGCTGAAGGATACGCTAGGTCAACTGGGAAACCTGGAGTGGTTTTAGTAACATCTGGACCAGGCGCGACCAACGCTGTTACAGGATTAACCGATGCTTTAATGGATTCTATTCCTTTAGTTGTTCTTACTGGACAGGTACCTACTTTTATGATCGGCTCAGACGCTTTTCAGGAAGCAGATACGGTTGGGATCACAAGACCATGTACTAAACATAATTGGCTTGTTAAAGACACAGATCAGTTGGCACCGATTTTACATGAAGCTTTCCATGTTGCAAAATCTGGTCGCCCTGGGCCTGTTTTAGTTGATATTCCAAAAGATGTTCAATTTGCTTCTGGTGTTTACATTTCAAATAAAAAAGCACCAACCTCCCAATACAGGCCTAAATTAAAGGGCGATATTGAACAAATTACAAAACTCGTTGAAGCAATTGAGCAATCAAAAAAACCAATCTTCTACACAGGTGGCGGAGTGATTAATTCTGGCACAGGTGCGAGCCAACTTCTGAGAGAATTGGTTAAAGGTACTAATTTCCCAATCACTTCCACTCTAATGGGCTTGGGGTGCTATCCCGCGTCCGGCAGCAACTGGCTCGGGATGTTAGGAATGCATGGGCTTTACGAGGCCAACATGGCGATGCACGATTGCGATCTTATGATAAATATCGGTGCTCGATTTGATGATCGGATTACCGGTAGAATAGATGCTTTTAGCCCAAGCTCCAAGAAAGCGCACATTGATATTGACCCATCATCTATTAATAAAGTAATTCACGTTGATATTCCTATCATAGGCGATATTGCACACGTATTAGATGATGTTTTGAATATGTGGAAAGCCCGAGGACGCAAGACGAACTCTGCCGCTATCGATAAATGGTGGGGTCAAATAGGCGAATGGCGATCTGTTAAGTGTCTGGAGTATAAAAATAGTAAAGAGACAATTAAACCACAATTTGCGCTTGAGCGCCTAGAAGAGCTTACTCGGAGTAGATCAGACCGGTTTATATGCACTGAAGTTGGTCAGCATCAAATGTGGGCTGCTCAGTTCTTAGGTTTTGAGGAACCCAATCAATGGATGACTTCAGGCGGACTTGGAACAATGGGTTATGGCTTTCCTGCATCAATAGGCGTGCAAATTGCTCACCCAAAGGCATTGGTTATTAATGTCGCTGGCGAGGCTAGTTGGTTGATGAATATGCAGGAAATGGGTACGGCAGTCCAATATAAGTTACCTGTAAAGCAATTTATATTGAATAACGAAAGATTGGGTATGGTAAGACAATGGCAAGAGTTGCTGCACGGTGAACGCTACTCTCACAGCTGGTCTGATGCCCTTCCCGACTTTGTGAAATTGGCAGATGCATTTGGTGCAAAAGGCATCATGGTATCAGATCCTGCAGATTTAGATGATGCTATTATGGAAATGCTGTCTTACGATGGTCCGGTTCTCTTTGATTGTTTAGTTGAAAAACATGAGAACTGCTTCCCAATGATTCCGTCTGGGGAGCCTCATAATAAAATGTTGTTAGGAGAAGCGACAACAGAGGACGCCATAGGAAGCAGCGGAGCCGTATTAGTATGAGAATTTACTTCGTAGGTCACAGATGTCAGCATTAAAAATAAAAAAAGGATCTAGCAAGCATTCTGCTTATGATCTTAGGTCTACTTTCGGTGATGAAATACAAACACATACCTTAGCAATATTAGTTGATAATGAGGCTGGAGTTCTTGCTCGCGTAATAGGGCTTTTCTCAGGCCGCGGATACAATATCGATAGTCTAACGGTTGCAGAGGTCGACCACGAGGGTCATCTCAGTCGAATTACAATCGTAACTACAGGCACTCCTCAGGTTATTGAACAAATAAAAGCCCAATTAGGACGAATTGTGCCTGTTCATGAGGTACACGATTTAACTGTAGACGGCCCTCATGTGGAGCGAGAGCTTGCTCTGCTCAAGGTTGGAGGAAAAGGCGAAAAAAGAGTAGAAGCATTACGTTTAGCAGACATTTTTAGAGCAAACGTGGTAGATAGCACGCTAGACAGCTTTACTTTTCAAATCACCGGCACACCAGAAAAAGTTGATGCATTTGCAGAATTGATGCGTCCGCTGGGCCTTATAGAAATTGCCAGAACGGGTGTAGCAGCTCTGTCTCGCGGCTGAACAACAAGCTGAAAATATTGTCGTTTTCAATTTAGTCAGGTGTCGTTTTGAGCTAGCCTCCAATAGTATCTTTTTTTATCAATATAAAAAAATTGAGCCAGACAATGGAAAAGACAGCTAGACTAAACCAGGTTTGCTTACCAGTAGATGAAGCAAATGGGCTTCCAAATGAACATTACACTTGCCCATCTGTATTTAAAGAAGAAAAAGATATCCTACTTTTTGGCAAGTGGAGTGGGCTGGCAGTTTCAGCTCAAATTCCAAATATAGGAGACGCTGTGCCTATTTTCTTTCAGGGCACTCCCTTGTTTATTATTCGTACTAAAAAAAACAAAGTAAAAGTTTTTCAAAACACTTGTCGACATCGTGGCATGATACTTATTGATAGAGTGAAATCTATAGAAGGAGCTATCAGATGTCCCTATCATAGCTGGTGTTATTCCACAGAAGGCAGTCTAATCAGCACACCTCATGTGGGGGGGGCAGGTAGAAATCTGCATGATGCTATTGATAGGTCTGAATTAGGATTAACTGAAATCCGAAGCCACGTATGGATGGGTGTAATTTGGATTAATCTTTCCGGAGACGCACCAAAATTTGAAGACAACATGAAAGAATTGATAGATAGATGGTCAGACTTCGACAGACCCCTTTTTCACAGAGGGAAGGAGAGTTCATTTACGATCGAAGTTGCAGCAAATTGGAAATTAGCGGTAGAAAATTATTGTGAAAGTTATCATTTACCTTGGGTGCACCCTGGCTTGAACAGTTACTCCAAATTAGAAGATCATTATCACATTGAGCACAAAAATAAATTTTCGGGCCAGGGAACAACAGTTTATCAGCAGCTAAAAGGTGGGAACGGTAACGTTTTCCCTGATTTTGCTGAATTAAATGCTAAATGGGATACTGCCGCTGAATACATTGCAGTTTATCCTAATGTTCTACTGGGTGTTCATAGGGATCATGCGTTTGTAATTATTCTAATACCAGATGGTCCTGAAAAAACATATGAACACATTCATCTATTTTATTCTAAGGAAAACACTCCGAAGCAATTGCGGCTCCAAAATATGAAACAATGGAAGCTAGTTTTCGAGGAAGATGTTCCAGTCGTCGAGGGCATGCAACGAGGACGTCACGCGGTAAATTTTGATGGTGGTAGATTTTCACCCGTAATGGATAATCCTACTCATTGTTTTCACTGTTGGGTTGCTAATGAGGTCCAAAATGGACGCAAGCAAAAAAACTAAAATCGATTTAGAGGAAAAAATTTTAACTGCCCACCAGAATAATGATGGAATAAAATTAGCAGAGTTGTACGCTAAAGCAGCTTATAAAACATCTAATATAAACAAGGCCTGTTTTTTCATGGTGAATGCTTATACTCTTGCTCTGGAGTGTAACCACCCTGACACGTTATCCTTCTTTCAGTTTCTGCAAAAATACGATAGAGAAAAATAAAAGTCTTCCGCGTTAGGAATGGTATTTTCTGTAAAGCTAATTTTTAACAAAGGAATTTCATTGAGGAAAAGCCTTTTATATACGGTGTTTTTATTAGCGCTTGGAGGATCAGCCGGCTGGTTAGCATCAAAAACCCTAATGCCACTGCCTTGGATGATAGGTTCATTATTAATTTGTGCTTTATGGTCAATTAATTTTGGAACTAAAATAATTCTTGAAAATTACACTTTCCCACAAAAATTCAGAAATTACTTTGTGGCGATAATTGGCGTAATGATTGGATTACAGGTTACTGCTGATCTGATAATTCAGATAACCGATTATCTACCAAGTTTATTAGGTTTAATTGTTTTTAGTTGGTGCGCCCATTTTTTGAACTATAAAATTTTAACAAAGCTTGGAAAATATGATCGAGCCACAGCATTTTTCTCCTCTGCGCCCGGTGGATTAATGGAGAGTATAGCCATGTCTGAAGAGTATGGCGGAGAAATAAAAATCGTCACTCTTCAGCAATTCTTACGTATAATTTTGGTAATAATTCTAGTTCCAATCATAATTTCAATTTGGTTTGGAGCTCCAGTTGGTAGTGCAGCCGGAATTACCATAAAAGAAAATGCATCGATCACTTTAACTGACCTAATTTACATCTTTTTTTTAGTAATTGTAGGCTTGAGTCTAGGATCGCGCTTAAGGATACCTGCTGGGCACTTGTTTGGCCCGATGCTTTTAACAGTTTTTGTTACTTTGGGCACAGATACTAACATTCAACTTCCCAATATACTGATTTTAGTCGCACAGGTCGTAATCGGAACCAGCCTGGGCGCAAGATTTTATGGGATAGATACAAATATTCTTTTTATTGCCGTTCGATTATCAGCATTGTCGGTAGTCACAATGCTTATCATGGCGTTCATTTTTGTATTAATGCTCCAAAGCTTATCAGACTTGTCCGTGGTTACGCTTTTTATATCCTTTGCACCTGGCGGCGTTACAGAAATGTCATTAATTGCTTTGACTATTGCCTCAAGTCCAGCTTTAGTAAGCGCTCATCATATTTTTAGAATTGTAGTTACCGTCTCATTATTAGGTTTTATTTACAAAAAGTGTATAGAAAAAGTACATTAGAGTAGTTAAGACGGCCTGCTTAAATTATAAAGAAAATAGCAATTTCTCATCCCTTTTTATCTTCAAGTAACAACCATTCTTCCATAATTTCATCCAGTTTAAGCTTACGTTCCGCCAAAGCAGTTGAGGCTTTATCAAATTTTTTTTGATCAGACAGATAAAGGTCATCGATCGACAAGAAATTTTCTAATTTTTTTATTTCTAACTCAAGCCTTTCAACCTCTCTCGGTATCTCCCTCAGCCTATGGTGATCTGTGAATGATAAATTCACATTCTTCTTTTTTGCACGCAAATCCATCATGGTTTTGGACTTTACAGATTTTCGATCAGTATTTTTTCGGCTTTTATCCACTGAACGATTATTTAAGTATGATCTGTAACCCCCTGTAAAATCGATTATATTACCATTTCCTTCGAAAAATAAAACTCGAGTTGCTACCTGCTCAACAAAATCTCTATCATGACTAATCAAAATAATTGTACCGTCGTAATCACAAAGTATTTCCTGCAATAAATCTAGTGTCTCTATATCCAAGTCATTGGTTGGCTCATCCAACAATAATAAATTGCTCTTTTTAGCCATTAGTTTAGCAAGAATTAACCTAGATTTTTCACCCCCAGAAAGAGAACGCACCGGTGCCCTTAAAGTACTGGGGTCAAACAAAAATTCTTTTAAATACCCAGCGACATGTCTGGGTATACCTTTCACTAGTATCTGATCAGCTCTATTAGGAAGTGCAATTTCTGGGTCACCTGCCAAGTTTTCCTGTAGACTTGCATCCATACTCAAACTGCCTTTATCCTGATCAAAGTTGGCAATACTTAAGTTTGTACCTCTCTTAATAGTCCCTTCGTCGGGAGTTAAATCTCTAAATAGAATATTTAATAGTGTGGTCTTTCCGACGCCATTTGCTCCAACTAGAGCAATCCGCTCTCCACGAGAAATTGTGACACTAAATTTACCGCATATTGGCTTTCCATCAATTTTTTTACTGATAGATTGCGCTTCTAATACCTTTCGGCCAGAAATTTCACCAGATTGAAAAGACATTTTTGCAGTTTCTTGACGTTTTATTTGCAAATCATTTTCAAGCTTTAGCTCTTTCAGTGCTTTCAACCTACCCTGATTTCTTTTGCGTCTTGCAGAAATACCTTCGACGGCCCATACAGATTCTTCTTTTATGCGTCGCTTTAATTTATGGTTACGTGTATCCTCTTCAGCCCAAGTTTTATCTCGCCAATCCTCAAAATCAGCAAAATTTTTCTCATTTCTCCGAAGAATTCCCCTATCCAACCATAAAGTGGTTTTGGATACTGCTCGAAGAAATGCTCTATCGTGGCTTATTATCACTATTCCACACTTTAAATTTCTCAATAGATCCTCGAGCCACTGAATACTTTCAATATCTAGGTGGTTGGTGGGTTCATCTAAAAGCATCAAATCTGGCGTTTCTGCTATTATTTTCGCCAATGCTGCTCGTCTAATTTCTCCACCAGAAGCAAACTTTACCTCTTGTCTAAGATTTAACTTTAGCCCATTACTTATTGCTTCAACTTTATAAATCTCATTACTACTTAATTTGCTTGCTGCAAAATCTCCTAAAGTAGGAAAAGAAGATAGGTCCGGATCCTGTTCCATAAGACTTATTTGAATGCCCTTTTGCACAGCAACATGACCCGCATCGGGTGCAATTTTACCAGCAATCAGTTTTAGAAGCGTTGATTTACCAGACCCATTTCGACCAACCAGACATGCGCGCGCTCCCTTGTTCAAAACCAAATCTATATTTTTGAAAATATCATGCTTTCCAAAACCAAGGCTAACTTCACTCAATTGGATTAAAGGGGCACTCATAACATACTGAACTAATTCAGAAAAATTAGCGGGTCAAGGTTTCTTCAGTAGAAACCGTTTCTTTGCAGCTGGTATTTTACTCACCTCCAAGCCTGTAAAAACATGAAGCGTGTTTAACTTATTATCTATAACAGCATGATCGCTTACCCACCCCCCCATCGAAAGGTAAGCCCGTAATAGCGGAGGCATCTTCATCATTGCTGTCTTTAAATTAACTTCCGACCGAAGTTTTTTTGCAAATTTTAAAACAGATTGTGACTTTACACTTGGTAACATATTTTTTGGTCCTAAATATCGCGCTCGAAGAACAGCAAAACAATCAATATATTTTTTGTAATCAGTTCCTTCGAATGAAGTACAACCAAATACAAAAACAATATTTCTTTTCTCAACGAACTGTGCCAAATAAGCCCAAACTAATCGCAATATATCTGGATCATTCGCAAAGGGGTCAGTGCATACACGCCCCACCTCCAATACCGGTTTATCAAATCTTTCTAAAGCTTTGAGGCCATAATGAGCGGCAGAATAGCCATTTTGAATACGCGAACCAGAGCTATAACAAGTATACCTAAAATATCCTACGACTTTGCGATGTCGCCTATCACGGATAATTATGTGATTAAATTTTTGATCATACTCATCTTTATCAAGCCCACTCTCATTGACCACTCCGAATGCTTTGTATCTAAATGCTTGAGCTTCTGCGATATCAACAGGATTGAAAGCTGGCTCGATATCAAACTTAGGATGAAAAAAAATCAACAATGTTTCTCCTATTAAAACGGAGTTAAAACAGGCTTATAAAGGTCAAACCAATCTTTATTTATTGTAGTAAGGACTCGGCAGAGGGGCCTCCAACATTTTGAAATAACCGAAGTAGAAATGACATATTTTTTAGCCCAGATGGAGTGGTTCGGTAATCTAGAATAACGATTTTACCCTTATCAATTCCAAATTTTTGAATATTACTTAGTCTATCATTGTCGTCGAAACTTAAAACAAGAACTTGCCGATCTATAGGTTTCGAAGCTCTTATGGAGTTCTTCAAGACTTTGGACTGAACAAAATAAATGTTTCCATCATTTAAGATACCACCAATTGATGGCGTTCCAAGCTTTTCGATCACACTATTTTTATCATCTTGCGATACAGAAACACTTGATAATTCTTCGTCACTAGGTATGTAACCATGATTACGATATTGTTCGGAACAACCGAAAATAAGTACTAGTAAAGCAACACTTAAAATCTTTTTAAGAATTCCAGTCATGAATTAAGCCTACTTGATTAAAATACAACGCTATCTTGAAGTACATCATATTGAATGTTCATTACAACCAAGGAAGAAATTTATAAATGCCCAAAATTGAAATTTCTGACAAAATCATAAAATTTGCGAACTTAAATACGGTAAGGACGAATAGTTTCCATTGGAAAAGCGATGCTATAAATAACTCTAAGATCGCGAAACAGCTTGATTTACTTTCAGTTGAAAAAATTGACTTTAAAGGAAAAATAAGCGCTCACGGCAAAAAAAAGTGGTTGCTATCTGGTAAATTGGGTGCAACAGCACTTCAACAATGTGTGGTGACGCTAGAAGCCGTAAAATGCCGTGTAGAAGAAAAAATAAAGCGTATTTATATACCTGTAGAAGAAATACCTTCTTTAGAGAAAGATGACGGACGAGATGTTGAACTCGAGTTAGACGAGAACTTAGAGCCATTAACCAATTCTTTGGATCTATCAACGATAGCATTAGAGGCTCTTACCCTAGCATTGCCCGACTATCCGAGATCAAATAATGCCGATTATGTAACAAGATCGATAGGTATTGATGATCAAATAGTCGAAGAAGAAAATAGCCAAAATCCTTTTGCGATTTTAAATACTCTGAAGGAGAAGTTAAAGTCTTAAATAAAAGCATAAAATTTAACTAAATTCACAAAATAGGAAAAATTGGGTTGTATATCGGTGCCGAATAGATGTATTGCGCTAGGATGATAATCAACTTTGGGATAAACCCCTATAATACTGAGATTTAGACATGGCTGTTCAGCAAAATAAAGTATCAAAGTCCAGACGAAATAATCGTAGAGCTCATGACGCTCTGGTGGCTGGGAACCCTAATGAATGTCCAAATTGTGGTGAATTAAAACGTCCTCACCATGTATGCGCATCTTGTGGCTTTTATGGAGATAAAGAAGTTATATCCATGACCGAGGAAATCGACTTGGATGATGACGCAGCCTAATTCCTAATAAAGGAAGGCGATATGACCACGACCGTAAAAAACAATTCGGAGGTGGTGCATTCAGGCACAACTATAAGCATTGACGCAATGGGAGGTGATTTAGGACCATCTGCCATAGTAGCAGGACTAGTACGAGCTGCAAAAATAGATGACAGTATACACTTTCTTTTGCATGGCAAAAGTGAACTACTTAAAAAATTAGTAAATAGACGTCGCTCCTTGGTAGGCAGAGTTACGATAGTAGATAGCCGTGAAGTAATAAAAATGGAGGACAAGCCTAGCCACGTGGTGAGACACGGAAAAGCAACCTCAATGTGGTCAGCCATTGACTCTGTAAGAGACGGCAAAGCCAGCGTTTGCGTCTCCTGCGGTAATACCGGAGCTTTGATGGCCATAAGTATGCTAAGACTACGTAAGCTTACTGGGGTAAACCGTCCTGCAATTGCAATACTATGGCCATCTTCCAACCCTATGGGATTCAATGTTATGTTGGACGTGGGCGCTGACATTAGAGCTGAGGCAAAAGACTTACTACAATATGCTTTGATGGGAGTATCATACGCCAGAAACGGATTGGGAATACCGAAGCCAAGAGTTGGACTGCTTAATGTGGGAACTGAAGAGCATAAAGGCAGAAGTGAACTAAAAGAAGCATTTTCAAAAATTGAGCACTGTCAAAGAGACGCAAATTTTACTTTCGAGGGATTTGTAGAAGGTGGAGATATCCCTGGTCCAAAAGTTGATGTGATAGTTACTGATGGCTTTACAGGAAATGTTGCTCTGAAAACAGGTGAAGGCACCGCAAGTTTAATTGGTTATTTACTTCGCGAGGCATTTAAATTTTCACCATTATCAAGACTTGCAAGTATTTTAGCATATACCTCATTAAATCGACTTAAAATGAGAATCGATCCCAGAAGAGTTAACGGCGGGGTATTTTTGGGCCTAAATGGTACAGTAGTAAAATCACACGGCTCGGCTGACGCAACTGGAATCGAGGCAGCAATTAAATTAGCGTTTGAGCTCTCGAAGAATGATTTTTCACAAAAAGTAGCCGCGCGGGTTGCATACGCAGGCGCAATTGATAACCATGTACTCGATGTTACAGATAAATAGTTTAGGATAATCAATGACGGTTCGTGCTGTGATACAGGGATGTGGACACTACTTACCTAAACGAGTAGTTGATAATTCTGAATTCGAGAGAACCTTAGATACATCCGACGATTGGATTTCTAGTCGTTCTGGGATTAAACGCAGACATTTTGCAAACAAGGATGAGACCACCTCTGTCATGGCTACACTGGCAGCCAAAGAAGCGTTAGCAGATGCCAACTTACGGGCTGATGATATAGACGCAATCATTCTAGCAACTTCAACTTCAGATCTTACATTTCCATCTTCTGCCACAATGGTACAGGCAAATTTAGGAATAGCAAAAGGTTTTGCCTATGACGTTCAGGCAGTTTGTGCTGGTTTTGTCTTTGCTCTAGCAAATGCGAATGCACTAATAATTTCGGGACAAGCAAAAAAAATCTTGGTGATCGGTTCTGAAACGTTTTCAAAATTAATGGACTGGGAAGATAGATCCACGTGCGTACTTTTCGGCGATGGTGCCGGTGCGGTCATTTTGTCTGCAGAAAATGGGAAAGGAGATAAATATGATCGTGGAATTTTGGCGTCTGACTTAAACTCTGACGGAAGACTGAAAGATATTTTATATGTGGACGGAGGCGTATCCACGCAGTCTACTGGATATTTAAGGATGCATGGCAAAGAAGTTTATAGACACGCAATTGAGAAGTTAGCAACTACTGCTCAAGACTCCATGAAATCTGCAGGTATTTCTGTTGAAGAAATTGACTGGATTTTGCCCCACCAAGCCAATATTAGGATTATTCTTGGAACTGCAAAAAAGATGGGTATAACATCAGACCGTGTATTAACGACAGTGCAGGATCACGGAAATACCTCCGCAGCCTCTATTCCCCTCGCCTTGTCAGTTTCAAAAATAAACGGGCATATTAAGAAAAATGACTTGATTGTTACAGAGGCTATTGGAGGCGGGCTCGCTTGGGGATCGCTCGTTATACGCTGGTAAACCTAAATATATAAAAAAAATTAACAACTTTGCTTATCGTTGTCCCATTTAAGTTGACTTACTAAATTTGTGAGCACTACAATTAGATAAAAATGGGGGATAATTAAATGAGTGAAAAGACGTTAACGCGAATGGATTTAAGTGAATCAGTTTTTCGGGAGGTTGGACTTTCCAGAAACGAGTCAGCCGATTTAGTAGAAAGCGTGCTCGAGAAAATTAGTGCATCTCTGGTAGCAGGTGAGCAAGTTAAGATTTCTTCATTTGGAACATTTAGTATTCGTCAGAAAAACGCCAGAGTTGGGCGAAATCCGAAAACAGGCGAAGAAGCGCCTATACCACCTAGAAGAGTTCTTACATTCCGACCTTCTCATTTGATGAAAGATAGGGTGTCAGAAGGGAAATAAATAAGGTCATTGTAGAGTTATGTCAAAATCTGAGAAAGCTTTTCGTAATATAAGTGAAGTTTCAGAGTGGCTAGCTACCCCGACTCATGTACTGAGGTTTTGGGAAAGTAAATTTAGTCAAATTAAACCGATTAAACGAGCTGGGGGACGACGTTATTACCGTCCAAAAGACATGCTTATTATTGGTGGAATAAAACAGCTACTGCATATTGAAGGACATACCATCAAGGGTGCGAAACAAGTTTTTCGCGAAAAGGGCCTAAATTACGTCATAGGACTATCAAAACCCTTAATGTCCCAAGATCTCGCGGGAACAGGCAGCGATAAAGAGACCATTACAAAAGTTGTTAAACCTTTTGAAAAAATAAGAAATGCAGATCTTGTTTCTGTGAAAAGTGAACAACTCAATACTTCAAGCCCAAAAGTCCCAGAACAACCAGGCCTTTTTGACTTTTTTGAGGCAGAAAATCAGAAAATTGATCCAAAACCCATCGAAAATAAAACGAGTGATGTGTTTTCAACATCAGTTTTATTGAGAGAGATTGAGAATTTAAACAACGACCAGGTAAACAAAATTACACCAATAATAAATGATATGAAAAATCTGATTTCATTATGGAAGTAAAAATAAAGTAAGAAAATTTTTAACTTGTGTATGAGAAAAAAACCAGTAATTAGGGTGTTAACAAGGCGGGCTATGGCGCAGCCTGGTAGCGCTTGGTTCAATTACGTCAGGTGTTCCAATAGACCATGAACAAATACAACCTGCAAGCCTAGATTTGAGGCTAAGTGGTAAAGCGTTTCGTATAAGAGCATCTTTTTTGCCCGGAAGCCGCGAAAAAGTTGAAGATCGATTAAAATCTTTAAAAATGCATGAAATTGATTTAAGAGACGGTGCAGTGCTCGAGAAAGGGTGTGTTTATTTAGTACCGCTACTCGAAGAACTAAATTTATCACAAGATATCCAGGCTGCAGCCAACGCTAAAAGCTCAACCGGGCGCCTCGATCTATTAACCAGGGTAATTACAAACTCCGGGGAAGAGTTCGATCGCGTTTCCAGTGGATATTGCGGCAACCTATACGCGGAAATATGCCCCCGCTCTTTTTCGGTATTAGTGCGACAGGGAATGAAACTCAATCAAATTAGATTTAGAAATAAAAATACGACTTTGAATGATGAAGACTTAACAGCTCTTCATGCTCAAGAAACATTAGTACCTGGAAACGCCATAATTGATGACGGACTTGGGTTTTCAGTAGATTTAAGACCATCACAAGGTGACTTGGTTGGTTACAGAGCAAAACCACACACTGGAATAATTGATCTAGATCTAATTGACTACTACGATCCAGCGGAATTTTGGGATGAGATAAAAACTTCACAAGGTGAGATAATTTTAGACCCTGGTGCATTTTATATTTTGGTTAGTCGTGAGAGTGTTCACATACCGCCAGAATACGCTGCGGAAATGGCACCGTATGTCGCCATGGTTGGCGAATTCAGGGTTCATTACGCCGGCTTTTTTGATCCAGGTTTTGGTCACAATGCAGCAGGCGGATCAGGCGCGCGTGGCGTATTGGAAGTAAGATGCCATGAAGCCCCATTTGTATTGGAGCATGGTCAAGTTGTAGGACGTTTGATATATGAAAAAATGTCCAATCGACCTACGAAACTATATGGTCAAGGGGTAAAATCAAATTATCAAGGTCAAGGACTAAAATTATCAAAACACTTCAAGAAAAGTTTCTGAGTTTTTTTATAGACAAAGAGTTGTTTCTATTCCTCAAAAAGCTCAGGCTGATCTAAATTCTCTGATAAATCTCGCTCTTCTTCATCGACTCCTTCCCCAGTCTCTTTGACATTTGGGATAGTACTTTCGAGCAATCCAGCAGACTTCAATTCCTTAAGACCAGGCAGGTCTTTTGCACTCTCTAGCCCAAAGTGATCCAAGAAATGTTGAGTGACAACAAAAGTAACTGGCCTTCCTGGAGTCATTTTTCGTCTTCCAAATTTTATCCAATCCATCTCTAAAAGTAAATCAACAGTACCCTTAGAAACTCCAACACCTCGAACCTCTTCAATTTCTAATCTTGTCACAGGTTGATGGTAAGCAATTATAGCTAATGTTTCCACTGCTGCACGACTCAATTTACGAGTTTCGATAGTCTCTTTTCTCATTAAAAAACTAAGATCAGCGCTAGTGCGCATCGCCCAACCATCACCAACTTTTACTAAATTAACACCGCGGCTACTATATTGCACTTTTAATTCATCTAGAGCAAATGCGGGATCAGATCCTTGCGGCATTCTGTTTTTTAACTCTGAAACCGTAACTGGTGTAGAGGATGCAAATAGAATTGCCTCCACCATACGCTGTTGTTCAGGGATTGATGGAGCTTCGAAAAGGTTGGCTTGGTCAACTTCACCTATCTTGTGCTCACCTAAAGATTTATTTGGTTGATCACTCATTCAGTGGTCCTTTTCCTAAGCTCAATTTTAGCAAAGGTCTCTGTTTGTCTAAGTTCAACCGCTCCTGACTTAACTAACTCAAGAGTTGCTGCAAAGGTTGCAGCGGTAGCTGCCCTCACTCTCTTTGGCTCATTTTGCCATTCTTCTGGCAAAAAACTCATCAGATCGTTCCAATCTCCTGAAAATCCAAGCAACTCTTGCATTCTTTCTAAAGCACTCTCCATTGTGAATACACTTTCTCTATCCGCACTAAAAGGCCTGAAGTCGTCACGTGTACGAATCCTGGCGTATCCTTGCATTAGATCGAGAAGGCTCAATGTATAGTTAATCGTTCGTTTTTTCTCTAAAGCTTCAGGAATACCTCTTGAAAAAAAATCTTTACCGAGTTGATTTCGAGCAATTAATTTAGCGCCAGCGTTCCTCATCGCTTGTAATCGTTCTAGCCGGAATGCCAAGATGGCGCTCAATTCTTCTCCCGTTGGCCCATCATCATTCGGATCAGCCGGAAGTAATAAACGCGATTTGAGAAATGCAAGCCAAGCGGCCATTACGAGATAGTCAGCAGCCAATTCTATCCTTAATTCTTTTGCTTTTGCTACAAAATCTAAATATTGGCTCGCCAGCTGAGAAATAGAAATTTTAAGTAAGTCTACTTTTTGGGTTCTGGATAAAGTCAGTAACATATCCAGAGCCCCTTCGAAACCATCTACATTGACAACTAGACTTTCCGGAGAATTTTCTGCGATATAATCATTTTCTGGAAAAAATTCTAAGTTCGGTGTATTACTCATACTTCACTCTAGCGGACCCTTTAATAAAGCTGATCTTTCAGAACAAAGATGTCAAGTAATTGCATAAAAGATTCCATAAATTAGAAAAATTGACTTAAGAGATTCTCTTAATTCACTTTGCTATTACGGGCACACAGTTTTCTTGAGATATGACCGCAGAACAAAAGCGGCTAGCGTCATCAATATTAACAAAGCCACCTAATCTCAAACGGTATATCTCATTACCATTTCTTTTAATACGTTCAACATATTTTGGCCTACCATCCAAAATAACTGAAAGATTTTTGGAAAGCCTATCCCATTCCTCAAAAGCCACTGTTTCTGTTGCGAATGTTCCAAATTGAACTACCGCAAGGCCTGTCTCAACAGAAGCAAGAGCTGGACGAATGACTGTCTCAGTAGTAGACAAACTTACTTCAAGTAACGAACCTGGTCTGGGCCTGGGTTTTATTTGTTTGAATTTGTTTTGCGCAACAGCATTGCCTATGAAATTATCAGCGCTTGGCTTCAAAGCTAGAGCAAGGGCAGCAGCCACTAGTTCAGATTGATGTTCAGTAATACTATAATTCGCGGTGTTAGTTACTGTATTGACTGGTTCGAATGAAATTTCTTTCGAAAGATTGGGCTCAATTACCCCTAAATGAATCTGATTATTTAGTGCTGCTTGCCTGTCAATTATCTTTTTTTGTCTTGTAGCCTGAAATATCGTTAAATCGTCAGGGGTTAACTTTTCGGTGCTGGGGGCTAACTCAACTGCCTTAGGATTGGGTGGCAATTCTTGTGAGGCAATCTTAGTCACAGCTAATTCAATGTTTTCTGCCTCAATACCCCCTGGAGTATCCGGAGCGACTCTAAGTGGCCCTGGTTGAGCCGCAACAATTGGTATTCCGTTTATATCACGAGAAATGATATTGTATGTCCAATAACCTGCCCACAATATCAGATTTAAACTTATTACAGCACCAAATATTGAAAAAATAGATAATTTGCTGTTTTGGATATCTTTATATAAATTTCCTTCAGCGCTGGCCGAATAAACCTGCTCAGTCATTATAACCTCTCTTCGCTGGGTTATCCCAGCACCTTGCCTCATAAACCGCAGAATTATCGTTTTTACATTTTTTCCACTGGTTTCACTCCTAGAATAGCAAGCCCGGAGGAAATAACAATAGAAACTGCACGGGCAAGTGCAATTTTGCTCTGGGTTTTTACTAAATTATCATTGTGCAGAAACCTAAGGTCTGGATTGTCGCTACCTTTATTCCAATGAGCGTGCAGCTGGGACGATAAGTCAAACAGGTAAAACGCAATTCTATGCGGCTCATACAAACGAGCTGCTACCTCAACAAGTCTAGGCCATTCAGCGATCTTTTTAATAAGACTCAATTCGGAGGAATGGGTAAGGCCAGTTAAATTCGTCTCGGACAGAGCGCGATCTGAAATATCAATATCCAATTCCTCCGCCTTACGAATAACTGACTTAATTCGCGCATGTGCATACTGCACATAAAAAACCGGATTTTCGCGACTTTGTTCTAAGACTCTTTGAAAGTCAAAATCTAATGTTGCATCATTTTTTCTAGTAAGCATGACAAATCGAGTTACGTCGGGCCCAACTTGTTCAACCAGGTCTCTGAGCGTTACAAAATTACCTGCACGCTTCGACATTTTAAACGGCTCGCCATTTTGATAAAGTTTTACGAGCTGACATAGTTTAATATCCAACGGTACTTTCCCATTAGAAAGAGCAGAAACTGCGGCTTTCATTCTTTTTACATAACCGCCATGATCTGCTCCAAATATATCTATCAAGAGATCAAAACCTCGGGTTATTTTATCAAAGTGATAGGCTATATCTGGAGCAAAATATGTCCATGCACCATCAGATTTTAAAACTGGCCGATCTACGTCGTCACCATGCAGAGTGGACTTAAATAATGTTTGCTCACGCGGCTCCCAGTCTTCTGTCTTTTTCCCTTTAGGAGGCTCTAAAATCCCTTTATAAATGAGCCCATTATTTCTTAGGCGATCCAACGCCGCCTCTATTTGGCCACTGTCATAAAGAGATTTTTCAGAAAAATAGGTATCCATTTCTATACCTAGAAGATCTAAATCCGACTTAATTAAGTCCATCATCGCCTGAACTGCGTAATCTCTGAATTCAGGAAGCCACTTATCCTCAGATTTTTGTAAATATGCATCTCCAACTTTGTCTTTTAGCTTTAATGCAATTGGTATCAAATAGTCTCCCGGATAAGTCCCATCCTCAAATACAACCTCCTTGCCAAATGCTTCCTGATACCGGAGAAAAACAGACCTAGCCAGAACATCTACTTGAGCGCCACCATCGTTAATATAATATTCTCGCGTTACTTCATATCCAGAATATGATAGAAGACTTGCGAGGGCATCACCAAAAACGGCGCCTCTAGTATGGCCTACGTGAAGTGGGCCTGTCGGGTTAGCAGAAACAAATTCTACGTTTGCCTTTTTTGAGGATCCGATATTAGACCTACCAAAATTTATGCCATTTAATAGTACTCGAGAGAGTAAACTGTGCCAGCATAGCTCACTCAAACTGATATTTATAAAACCAGGACCAGCTATATCTACCGATGAAACGATTTCATTTTGTGACAATGACTCGCTTATGATCTTAGCTAGTTCCCGCGGTTTAGTTTGTACTGACTTTGAAAGAACCATTGCAGCGTTCGTGGCCATGTCCCCATGACGAGAATCCTTAGGTGGTTCTACCGTAATTGGTGAAAAATCTGTATCAGCCGGCAAAATACCTTGAGTTGATAGATCATGTAAACTATCTATCAAAATTTCACGAACATGCGTAAATAAATTCATATTTGCTTAAACCCTTTAATACCTTGTGTTTATCAAGCTACGGAAAAAGTTCAATGCACTATCAGGACCAAGTAAAATTTTAAGACATCTTAATCGGCTTACCCATTATCTTTTCATATTGAGAAATTGCAAATCGATCTGTCATGCCCGCTATATAGTCACAAACTAAGGTTACTATATCGGCATCAGAGTAAACAGAACTAATATCCTTCCTCCACTTTTGAGGCATCAAATTTGGATCGTTAGTGTAAGCCGCAAAAAGCTCTTTAACAATCTTTGTAACCTTCTCCCGCATTTGCAAAACACTTGGCGCCCTATACATCCGTTCAAAAAGGAAACTTCTTATCATATCCAAATTCCTTTCTAGCTCATTGGAAAAACTAATAACCTGGCGACCTGCTTTCCTAAAATCATCTGGCGAAGTGGGCACCAGTTTTGCGAAAGTCTGTTGCGCTTCTTTTAGAACGTCATCAACTAACATACCCAAAAAACATCTTAATGCCTCATGCTGTCTTCGGTAATTATCAATTTGTGGATACTTCTTATCCACTGCCTGAAAGCACTCACTTAACAAGGGGAGTGATGCCAACTCTTCGATGCTAAAAAGCCCCGCCCTTAGGCCATCGTGTAAATCGTGACTGTTATATGCAATATCATCTGATATTGCGGCTACTTGAGCTTCAGCGCTAGCATAATCGAACAAATTTAATTTATGTAAATTGTCATAATGCTCGATGTACCTTGGAACTTCCTTCACTAGAGGGCCATTGTGCTTAACTATACCCTCCAAAGTCTCCCAACTGAGATTTAGCCCATCAAATGCTGCATAGTGGCGCTCAATAATTGTTACAAGTTTCAAGGCATGTGCGTTATGATCAAAACCCGAGTGCTCTGACATTAGACTATTTAACGCTTCCTCTCCTGTATGCCCAAAAGGTGGATGCCCCAAGTCATGCGCTAACGAAATTGCTTCAGTCAACTCCGAATTTAGTCCTAATACACCAGCAATAGTCCGAGCAACCTGTGCAACCTCAATTGTATGTGTTAATCTAGTCCTGTAATAATCGCTTTCGTGTTCAACAAAGACCTGCGTTTTGTGTTTTAAACGTCGAAACGCGCTGCAGTGAATAACTCTATCCCGATCACGCTGAAAATTATCACGGAAACTACTTTTATTTTCATGATGCAATCTACCCATGCTTTGCGCAGGGTTTGATGCGAAGTTTGACTGCATTTTTATGAAGATTCCTTGTAAATTGAGTGATTACTGATTATAATATAAATCTTTAGTATACCATATAATATTGGAAATTAATCGATGTATCTACCACCAAAAGTCACCCGCAGAGCATTCGAACGATTGAGTGAAATCAATGCTGCTAATGATGGAAAGGCTTTACGAATTGCTGTAGAAGGGGGTGGTTGCTCTGGATTTCAATACGAAATAAGTTTGGGAAATCCAACAGCGGAAGACCTGGTAATAGAGGAAGGTGGAGAAAAAGTAATTATTGACTCAGCTTCTCTCCCATTTTTGGAAAATGCTGTTATTGATTATTCCGATGAATTAATTGGTGCCAGGTTTGTGATCGATAACCCTAACGCAACGAGCTCATGTGGTTGCGGTACTAGCTTTTCAATTTAAAGAAGCAATCACGGTGAAAATTGCCAGCTTTAATATTAATGGAATAAAAGCAAGAGAAAAGGCTTTAATGACTTGGCTTGAAGAAGCTCGGCCAGACGTAGTTCTGATGCAAGAAATAAAATCAGTTAGCGAAAAATTCCCATCAAACCTATTTGAGGATGTTGGTTATAACGTAGCAGTTAATGGACAAAAATCATTTAACGGTGTTGCCATTATTTCAAAACTTCCTCTCGAGGACGTTGTGACCGAATTACCAGGCGACGGCACAGATGATCAAGCTCGGTGGTTAGAAGCAACAATTGTGGGAGATCACGCAATTCGGATGTGTAATTTGTACCTTCCAAATGGAAATCCTACACCTGGGCCCAAATATGATTATAAACTAAAGTGGATGCATAGACTTTATCAAAGAGCTAAAGATCTTATAGATAGTGAAGCGCCAGCATTTATGGCAGGTGATTTCAACATCATTCCCCAACCAGAAGATGCAGCAAATATAGACAATTGGGAGAAAGACGCGCTGTTTTTACCAGAAAGTCGAGCCGAGTTCAGTAAAATAATTAATTTAGGTTATACGGATGCTTTCCGGGCAAAAAATTTTGGTTCAGGAAACTACAGCTTCTGGGATTATCAGGCCGGTGCCTGGGACCGCGATGATGGAGTTAGAATAGACCATTTTTTACTCACTCCTCAATGCGCTGATTTATTGGAAAACTGCAAAATTGATAAACATATCCGATCTGGAGAAAAACCGTCTGATCACGTCCCAATCTGGATTGAACTCAGTATTTAATCTTACTTACAATAATCAATGCACTGGATCAGCTGGAGTAATGTTTATTTGTAACGTTATGGTCATAGATCCAGTTAAAACGCTTTACAAGAAGATGTGGAAAGAACTTACTCAAGAACCGCAATGAAACTTGGAAAACCCTTCTAGATATAATGTTTGATAAATGAAAGATATGCGCATTTTTTGTGGATGCGAGTACTACTCGCTGTACACGTGGAAACCTTTCACGTCGGAACTCTTTGAAAGCAACAGATGAATTTGAAAATTCAAAGATTTTAGAAGCAAGCACGAAGCTATCTTCAATTGCCATTGCAGCACCCTGAGCCAAGAATGGTAAAGTGGGATGAGCAGCATCTCCAATCAAAATCACTCGGTCGTTGTACCAACTTTGTTTAAGGGGATATCTAAATAATCCCCACTTATATACATTTTCTATTGAGGATATCACTTCTGCTGTTCCGCCAGAAAAATCCTTGAAGTTTTCTTTTACTACTCTTGGATCTTCAAGATGTTTCCATCCATCCGGCTGCCACTCATCTTGCTCCTTAATGAGAACTAAATTTAATTCACTTCCATCTTTAATCGGATAGCTCACCAAGTGCCTTTTAGGAGCTAGTGTAACATGAGAAAAATCACCCTGTTTGATTGAATTTGGTACAATTGATCTCCAAGCAATTTGACGAGTAAATACAGGTTTAGCCTCATCAGCAATGGTTTTTCGAACATTGGAATGTAATCCATCTGCTCCAATTATTAGTTCAGCAGGTAACGCCTCCCCATCTGAAAATATAGCTTTGTTATTAACTATTTTCTCTACTTTTTTATTGAAGTAAACTGGAATCTCCAATTTCTGACAGGCTGCATAGAGTATACCAACTAAATCCGCTCGATGGCAAAAGTAAAACAAGTCATTACCTTTGAATTTCATGTAATCGAATAGCGCAAGCTGCTGGTTTGATTTATAGTCAAAGACCTTCACACCATGGCAGCGTATCGAAACCGAAGAAATCTCTTTCAAAACTCCTATCCGGGATAGTACTCTGTTTGCGTTCGGACTAAGCTGAATTCCCGCACCAGCAGATATGATCTTAGGGGATCTCTCGTATATGCTTGTTCTTATACCAAAGTGCCTCAAACTGAGCGCAGCGGTTAGTCCAGCGATCCCTGCTCCGATAATAATAATATGTTTCGAGTTTTCCAGCATCAAGACTAGAAAATATCAAACTATATTTCTAGTCGTCTCTATGCGCTTTTTCGCTACGCTCATGACGTTCTTGAGCTTCAAGCGTCATTGTTGCAATTGGTCTTGCATCAAGTCTTTTGAGTGAGATCGGCTCGCCAGTCATTTCACAATAGCCGTATTCACCCTCATCGATCCTGCGAAGCGCGGCGTCAATTTTGGAAACTAACTTTCTTTGTCTGTCTCGCGTTCTCAATTCAAGCGCTCTGTCAGTTTCTTCACTGGCCCGATCCGCAATATCCGGAATATTTCGAGTGTTATCCTGGAGCCCCTCAATAGTCTCCTTGGAATCAGACATAAGATCATTTTTCCAAGTAACGAGTTTACGTCTAAAGTATTCTAATTGACGATCATTCATAAATGGTTCGCCCTCGACTGGACGATAATCTTCGGAAAAAACGTTATCCTGTTTCATGCTTTGTCCCCCAAGCAGTTCATAAATCCAAAACTTAACCAATATCTAGATAGGTAATTAAACCTATCTCTGGCCAAGTAAAGCAATTGGATTAAAATGTCACTAGTCAAAGATGAAGATTGAACGTTTTTTATTAATGTGCGAGAGATCGTTTTGTTTTACAGGTTGGTGGGTCTAATAGGAAGGTGATCTCAATGAAGTTTGACGGCACTCAAAATTATGTTGCAACTGAAGACTTAAAAATTGCTGTAAATGCAGCAGTTACTCTGGAGCGACCTTTGCTTGTAAAGGGTGAGCCGGGTACTGGAAAAACTGAGCTCGCGAAACAAGTAGCAAGCTCTCTGGGCCTACAACTTTATGAATGGAACATTAAGTCAACAACTAAAGCCCAACAAGGTTTATATGAGTATGACGCTGTTTCACGCCTGAGAGATAGCCAGTTGGGTGATAAAAAAGTCGAAGACGTAAGAAACTACATTAAAAAAGGGAAGCTATGGCAAGCTTTTGAGTCTAAGGAAAAAGTTGTTTTGCTTATTGATGAAGTTGACAAAGCCGATATCGAGTTCCCTAACGATCTTTTGCAAGAACTAGATAAAATGGCTTTTCACGTTTATGAGACGGGCGAGAACGTAAAAGCGATAAAAAGACCGGTAGTGATTATTACCTCAAATAACGAAAAAGAACTCCCTGATGCATTCCTGAGACGCTGTTTTTTTCATTACATTAGGTTTCCTGATCAAGAAACATTAGAAAAAATAATTCGAGTGCACTACCCCAATATAAAACAAAACCTTTTGTCGACAGCACTGGCTCAATTCTTCGAGTTACGTGAGCAGCCTGGCCTGAAAAAGAAACCCTCAACTTCGGAGGCATTGGATTGGTTAAAGTTATTATTGGCAGAAGATCTGAGTGCAACTGATCTGACCAAGCAAGGTAAAAACGCTTTACCTCAGTTGCATGGAGCACTCTTAAAAAATGAACAAGACGTACAACTTTTTGAACGCCTCGCCTTTATGGCGCGCAATCAAAGATAATTTTGGGGAGATACCTATGTACCTATTATTTGGCATTTTTGGAGGTATTTGGGGTGCTAGATTAGCTAAAAAGCGTGGTGGAAAAACACTTGATATACTTCAATACTCTGCTGGATACTTTCTATTTTATGCAATAATTGGTGTAATAGTAACTGTTATTTTGGACAGAACTATTTTTTAAAAAATGTTTATCAAATTTTTCGAAAATTTACGACAACATAAGGTGCCAGTGAGTTTAAGGGAATACCTAACATTTCTGGAGTCCGTGTCACTCGAGCTTTGTACTTACGATGTTGATCACTTTTATTTTCTTGGACGCATAATAATGGTTAAGGACGAAAGGCATTTAGATAAATTTGATAGAGCTTTTTCAAAAACCTTTGCCGGTATTGAATCTTTATCAATCACAGACCTAATAGAATCTCTGGATGTGCCTGAGGCTTGGTTGAAAAAACTTACGGAGAGAGTGTTCGAAAAAGAAGAATAAGAAAAAATTGAAGCGCTTGGTAGTCTTGAAAAGCTGATTGAAACTCTAAAGAAACGTCTAGAGGAACAAGAAAAACGCCACCAAGGTGGTAGTAAATCCCTTTGGTGCCTATGGATACAATCCTGAAGGCGTCAGGGTTGGTCAGGACCGAAGTAGGCACCAGCGTGCTGTTAAAGTTTGGGACAAGCGTGAATTTAAAAATTTAGATGACACGATAGAACTTGGTACAAGAAATATTAAAGTAGCAATGAAACGTCTAAGGCAATGGGTGAGAAATGGTGCTGAGGATGAATTGGATCTTCAAGGTACAATTCGGTCTACTGCTGAGAAAGGTTACTTGGACGTTAAAACGCAACCTGAGAGACGTAATGCGGTAAAACTACTTCTTTTTCTAGATGTTGGTGGCTCTATGGATCCATATATCAGATTAGTTGAGGAACTATTTTCGGCGGCTAGTGCAGAATTTAAAAACCTCGAACACTACTATTTTCACAATTGTCTTTATGAGGGTGTATGGAAAGACAATACCAGGCGTTGGGAAAAGAAGATAGACACTTGGGATATTCTAAATACATATGGTTCTGATTATAAATGTATATTTGTAGGTGACGCATCGATGTCTCCGTATGAAATACTGTATCCAGGCGGCGCTAATGAATATTGGAATGAAGAGTCTGGTTCAGTTTGGCTAGAGCGTGCACGAACTCAATGGCCATCTAATATCTGGATCAACCCCTTACCCGTTTCTCAGTGGAAATACACGCAATCAGTAGAAATTATAAAGGAAATATTCCAATCAAGGATGTTCCCCCTAAATTTAAATGGAATAGACCAGGGCATGAAAACACTGCGCTCATGAGTTGAAAATTGCTGACCAAAGTATCATATCGTAAAGGATGATAAAGTTTGTCCCCATAATATTGCCTTTGGTATATGGATTGGTAATGTTTCGGTTATCAGCTTGGAGGTTGAACCGGACCCTTAAAAATCAGTCAAGCTTGTTAGCAGATAAACAGCTCCTTAAACCAATTCAACTGCTGGCTAATGCACTTGATTTAGAAAGCATATCTGTAAACATCTATGAGATCGAACCAGTGAATGGGTTGGCAGCGCCCGATGGAAAAATTTTTATAACAAGGGGGTTTTATAATAAATTTACGTCCGGTGAGGTAACCGGGAATGAACTCGCCTCAGTGATCGCACACGAATTAGGTCATGTGGCCTTAGGACACACAAGACGACGGATGATTGATTTTTCAGGACAAAATGCTCTTAGGATGGCTTTGGGAAGCATTCTTTCAAGGGTTTTACCAGGTATAGGCGGAATTGTGGCCAACGTGCTTTCAAATCTTTTGATGGCTCGTTTGTCTCGAGCAGATGAGTTCGAAGCTGATGAATACGCATCTGCATTAATGATTAAATCTGGGATAGGTGTCAAACCTCAGATCTCCATGTTCGAGAAATTAGAAAAATTAAGCGGAAATAACGGCAACTTACAGCCCGCTTGGCTGCTCAGCCATCCCAAAACCAACAAACGGATTGAGAAAATTCAAGAAAATGTATCAAAATGGGATGCAAACAAATAGGATATAAAATTGATTAATCTATGCTTTTTTGTAAGTACCGATCCGTGTTAATAGCATTTTAGTAGACCCGTCTTTTGTAGCAGCACTTTTTTTGCCCGCAATAATTTGAGTAAGTTCTTCCGCCAAAACTTTACCTAACTCGACACCCCATTGATCAAAGCTGTTAATTCCAAGAATTATTCCCTCAACAAAGACGCGATGTTCGTAGAGTGCTATAATTTTTCCGAGAGTTGATGGGTTAAGTTTAGAATAAACTAGTTTGGTCGAGGGTCGGTTTCCTGGAAATACTCGATGATATGCAATAGCTTCAAATTCTTGCTTATTTTCCTCATTTTGGGCCATTCTTTCGATAACCTCCGATAAAGAAAGCCCAAGCATTAATGCCTCCGACTGGGCAAGGCAATTCGCAATCAAAATATCATGATGTTTGACAAGATAGCTTTCACTTCCCATTGCACCTACCAAAAACTCGCATGGAACAATCCTGGTTCCCTGATGAATTAATTGAAAAAAAGCATGTTGCCCGTTTGTGCCGGGCTCGCCCCAGACAATCGGGCCCGTGTCATAATTTAATTTTTTACCCTCCATAGAAACATTTTTTCCATTACTTTCCATCTCTAACTGCTGCAAGTAGGCAGGTAATTTAGATAATCTTTGCTCGTAAGGCAAAACTGCTCTCGTGTGGTAACCACAAATCTGGTTATGCCAAATGCCTACTAAAGCAAGCATAATTGGCATATTTCTTTCCGCGGGAGCATCCATGAAATGCTGGTCCATCTCAAAGGCTCCCTCAAGAAATTCGTCGAAGTTCTTTACCCCAATTGCAAGCATCAATGACAATCCAATAGGGCCCCAAATCGAGTACCTTCCTCCAACCCAATCCGCAAAATCAAAAACACGATCCTTTGGAATACCGAAGGCTTTGGTATTACTTACTGAATTTGAAACAGCAACAAACTGATTGGTGGGATTTGGAACTTCGCGTGACATCCAACTCAAAGCTGTGCGTGCGTTCGTCATAGTCTCAGTGGTTGTAAAAGTTTTTGACGCAACAATTATTAAAGTTGTTTTAGGATTAAGGTTTTTCAAAATGTCATGTATCTGAGCGCCGTCAACATTGGAAACAAAATGACATTCCGGTCCGCTGTGATAGGCGGCCAATGCTGACGTAGCCATAAGCGGACCTAGATCTGATCCACCGATGCCTATGTTAACAACATCGGTAATCGGACCACCTAACCCACTAAATTCTCCTTCCTGTATACTTTTTGTAAATACCCGCATTTTTTCAATAGTTTCGAAAATTTTTGGCATTACATTTTCACCGTCAGAAAAGATCTTTGTCTCTGATTTATTCCGCAATGCCATATGAAGCACGGATCTATCTTCAGTTCTATTTATCTTGTCTCCCGAAAACATTGCATTCTTAAACTTTTCTACCCTTTTAAGTTCCACAAGTTTTAAAAGTTCTGCACGACATTCGTCATCAATTTGAGTTTTAGAATAATCAAAAAAGAGATTTCCCAAATCCACTGAAAAATCCATAGCTCGTTTCGGATCATCAAATAGAGATATTATTGACCTAGAACTTTTTTCTTTCCAAAGTCTTTCTAACTTCTTGAACATTTTATTCTCTCAAATTATTCAGTATTCTATTCGGCCCAATGCACAACGGCGCCATCTAAAACGGCACTAACCGGTGCAGATAAAGGATCAAGAAACATTGCTTCATCAAGAACCCTTTTCTTATCTACACCAAAAAACACCAAATGTTTTTCTTGCGAGGAATTTAGAACTCTCGCGGTCAAAGAGATCCGAGGTTCAGGTATGCCCGGAGCTGATACAGCAACCACGTTCGGAGCATCTTTACTTAAAGCCAGCCCCAAATTTTTTGATTCCGGGAAAAGAGATGCGGTGTGCATATCTGCCCCCATACCCAAAAGAGCTACTGACAAAGGAAGAGCAGGCTCAATATCTTTATTAATATGCAAAATACCATCTTCTGGACTTGCGAAATCAGCGTACATAGGGATAAACCTCGCTTTTTTTGCCTCATTCTTGAAAAGTGTCTTCATTATCAATCTGGTATTTGATCTTTCGTGAGAATGAGGAACCCATCTTTCGTCTCCCAGAATGACATTCACCCTAGCCCAATCTAAGTAAAATTCAGAAAGTTTTTCTAAAATAGGTCCAGGTGTTGTACCGCCTGGCACCGCAAATGTAATAGTTTCACGACCTTCTAATGCAGTAATTAAGGCACTCGATATTTTTGCTGCAACTTTCTGAATTAATTCTTCTCGTTCGTCGTACTTTATTATCTTTGTCATGATATTTCACGCCATTTTCTTCCATCTCTATGCATGAGCATCATAGAGTCTTCAGGGCCAGAGCTTCCAGCATCGTAAGAGACAGGTGAAGTGCCTTTACTTACCCATTGATTGATCACCGGGTCTGTCCAAGACCATGCTGCCTCAACCTCATCGCCTCGCATGAATAGCGTTTGGTTGCCTCGGATAACATCCATAATAAGCCTTTCGTATGCATCTGGAACTGCACCAATCTCAGGACCGAGAGCCTCAGCGAAAGTCATATCCAAAGGAACATCAATCAGTCGCATACCACCAGGTCCCGGTTCTTTTATAGTGAGATCCATCATCATCCCTTCATCTGGTTGCAACCGGATAACAAGTGCATTTCTATGACTTCCCGCATCTGGGCCAAAAATTGAATGGGGTGTTTCTTTGAAAACTACTGCTATTTCAGAACATCTTGCTTTTAATTTTTTACCAGTTCTTAGATAAAAAGGAGTACCAGCCCAACGCCAATTGCTGATTTGAACTTTCAGTGCAATAAAACTTTCTGTTTTTGAACTAGGGTTGTCTACCGCCTCAAGATAACCCTTTTCTGTGCCCACAGTACTATATTGCCCACGAACAATATCTTTTGAATTAATTGGATCTAAAGCACGTATAACTTTCAACTTTTCATCACGCACTGCATCTGGTGAAAACTTAGCTGGTGGCTCCATCGCAATTAAACAAAGCAATTGCATAAGGTGGTTCTGGACCATATCCCGCATGGCACCAGCTTGGTCATAATAACTACCACGCCCCTCTACCCCTACTGACTCAGCAACAGTGACTTGAATATGATCGATATACTGAGAATTCCACAGCGGTTCAAATAACATATTTCCAAAACGAACGGCCATCAGGTTTTGAACTGTTTCTTTGCCTAGGTAGTGATCAATTCTGTATATTTGCTCCTCGCTAAAATGTTCTTTTAGCACCGCATTTAAAGCACGAGCTGAGTTTAAATCTCTGCCAAAGGGTTTTTCTAATACTATTCGTGAACTTTTGGATGAAATTGAATATTGATGCAACTTTTCAGCTAAAGGACCAAACAAGGACGGCGATACTGAAAAATAAAAAGCTTGTATTGCATCTTTTCGAACTATTCCCGCTAAATCTGACCAACCAAGGTCACCTTGAGCATCTATCTGTACATATTGGATTTGTTTGATAAAACTTTTCAATTCACCTGACGCCGACAGCTCTGGCTCAAACTCTTGCAGTGCCGCAATAACCAAATCTTGGTAGCCATTAGTATCAAATTCTGATCGTGCAACCCCTATAACATAAGCATTATCTGGCATCTGACCCGCAACAAATCTTCGAAAAAGACTTGGCAAAATTTTTCTTCTGGCAAGGTCACCAGTTCCACCAAAAACCACAAGATCAAAGGCTTTAACTGGGATTACACGTGAGACCATTTTTTACTCCTAAAAACAATACCCGATTGTATAGTAAACCACTCGAGCTCAAATAACACCCCATATGCAAGCAATGATCATGTTAGCGCTAACTATAAACGATTTATTACTGAAAAGGGAATTTGTCTAGAGGAACTCTTAACAAAAAAACAACGGATTTTATGGTAAAAAAAAGAATATATTTCACGTAAGTATCTTTTACTCAGTCCGCTACCTAGTTATAAAGCAGTGAGATTTAAAGATAGGATTATTAATGGTTTTCCGACCTAAGTCAGATTTTCTAAACATTATGATATCTCGTGGTTTTATTTCTGATTGCACCGACTATGAGGGGCTAGATCATCTTTTGAATTCGCAAATTTGTCCAGGTTATATAGGATTTGACGCCACAGCCAAATCTCTACACGTCGGCAGCTTAATGCAAATTATGATGCTTCGTTGGCTGCAAAAAACCGGAGGAAAACCAATTACATTGATGGGTGGCGGTACAACAAAGGTTGGAGATCCAAGCTTTAGAGCAGATGAAAGACCGTTATTAAGCGATTCACAGATTGAAGAAAATATTTCAGGAATAAAAGGAATATTTTCAAATTATCTTAATTTTGGAGATAAGAATTCCGATGCATTAATGGTAAACAACTCGGAATGGCTCGATGATTTAAATTATATTCAGTTCCTTCGTGAAATCGGTGGCCATTTTTCTGTAAATCGCATGCTTTCGTTCGAGAGTGTCAAATCAAGATTAGATCGAGAACAATCTTTATCATTTCTAGAGTTCAACTATATGATTTTACAGGCATATGATTTTTACGAATTGAACCAGCGATATGGATGTATACTTCAAATGGGTGGTTCCGATCAGATGGGAAACATAATAAATGGTATGGAATTGTCACGCCGTAAAGCAAACGCAAAAGTATTTGGTTTAACATCTCCCTTACTGACAACTTCAGACGGCAAAAAAATGGGTAAATCTCAAAACGGAGCAGTCTGGCTAAATAAAGAAATGCTATCACCTTTTGATTTTTGGCAATTTTGGCGAAACACTTCTGATGCAGATGTTGGTAAGTTCCTTAAACTTTATACGGAAATTGACCTGATCGAATGTGAAAAATTAGGATCTCTGAAAGGCTCCGAAATTAATGAAGCAAAGTCTATTTTAGCGAACCAAGTAACCAAGTTATGCCACGGTGAAAACGTGGCATCAGATGTAGAAAAAACTGCAAAAGAAGTTTTTGAGAAAGGTGGCGTTGGCAGTGATCTTCCATCATACAGCGTTTCGAAGAATGAAGTTGAAACTGGTTTGTCTCTGGCCCAATTATTGACAAAAACAGGACTCACTAAATCAGGAAAAGAAGCCAAACGCTTGATTTCAGAAAATGGAGCACGTCTCAATGGATCTTTAATCAGCGATACAAATCAGATGCTAAGTGTGGATGACTTTAATGAACCCTTAAAAATAAGTGCGGGCAAGAAAAGACATGCTATTGTCACTCTTCAAAAATAGTAGAAAATATACGCTTAGAAATTATTGATCCATAGACGAAACTTTTTCCATAAAATCTGGAGCTCCTAAAACCGCTCCATTTGATCCTAGACCTAACTTAATGGTGTCAACGATTTCCATTCCCTCCACGACTTTACCCACTACTGTGTATTGACCATTCAAAAAGTAACCCTCTTTGAACATTATGAAAAACTGGCTATTGGCGCTGTTTGGGTTCTGAGCTCTAGCCATACCAACTATACCTCTATCGAACGGTATATTCGAAAATTCTGCAGGCAAATCTGGCAGTTCTGATCCACCGCGCCCTGCCATAGCAATATTGTCTCCAACTTTACCGAATTGAACATCACCAGTTTGAGCCATAAAGCCATCAATCACCCGGTGAAAAACTATACCATCATAGCTTCCATTAGATGCTAGGGTCAAAATTCTTTCAACATGCTGTGGTGCCACATCTTCAAAAAGTTCTACTACTACAGTACCGTTTGCCCCCTCACCCTTTATTGAAATTTCGAGTTTAGCCGCGTTGATGCTTATGGTCGAAAACATACAAATAAAAAAAGACAGTAACAATCTATGCATCGGCAGCCACCACGACCGATATCATTTTATCAGGAGATGCCGGTGGCTCGCCTCTTTCAAGTGCATCAACGAAGTCCATTCCTGATATAACCCGTCCATAAACCGTATATTGCCGATTTAAAAAGTGATTATCGTTAAAATTTATAAAAAATTGACTATTTGCACTATCTGGGTTCGCACTTCTAGCTGCTCCAAGAGTGCCTCTATCATGGGGAATGCCTGAAAATTCTGCTTTTACATCCGGAAACTCAGAGCCTCCTCGGCCTGCCATTCTTATATCAAAATTTGACTCCATGTTGCCATATTGCACATCTCCAGTTTGCGCCATAAAACCTTCGATGACTCTGTGGAAACAAACATTATCGTAAAGTCCTGACCTCACAAGGATCTTCATCCTTTCACAGTGAAGTGGTGCAATATCTGGCAGCAATTCTATCAGAACGGTACCACCTTTTACTTCCATAATAATTGTGTTTTCTGGGTCTTTTATATTGTCCATTTACGGCTCCTGTTAATTGTCGCTACGATACCTATGATGAAATTATTTTATTAACAAGATATCGTATTGAATAATTGCTAATTATTAAGGCATAAAAGCCCAAGTGTGAATTGAGGGGAACATCCGTGGGCTGGAAAACGCTGGATCAAATGGAATTAGAAGGCAAAAGGGTTCTGACCCGAGTAGATTTAAACGTCCCAATTAAAGATGAAAAAATTTCAGACGATACGCGAATAAAAAAAATCATTCCGACCTTATCTCACATAATTAAAAGAGGCGGGCTTCCGATATTAGTCGCTCACCTTGGCCGACCGAATGGTAAGAGAAATCCAAGCTTAAGTTTTGCAAAAATATCTACTGACATTGAAAAATTAATCGGTTTGCCTTTAATATTTGCTGCCGACTGCATTGGAACTACGGCTGAACTGGCTGTCACATCACAGAAAACTGGTGGAGTTGTTCTACTTGAAAATACCCGTTTTCATGAAGGTGAAGAGAAAAACTCTATCTCATTTGCAAAATCATTGGCAAAACTGGCTGACATTTACTGCAACGATGCTTTCTCTTGCGCCCACCGAGCGCATGCATCCACCGAAGCGATTGCTCATTTGCTCCCAAATTGCTCTGGCAAGTTGATGGAACAAGAGCTACTATCTCTAGAACCCGCACTTACCAAGCCAGAAAGACCTTTAACAGCGATTGTGGGCGGTTCAAAGGTATCTACCAAGCTAGATTTACTCAACAATCTTATCCAAAAAGTGGATACACTGATAGTGGGCGGTGGCATGGCAAACACTTTTTTATTAGCTAAAGGGTTTTCAATTGGAGCTTCTTTAGCAGAACACAAAATGAAGAATAATGCCTGCATGATATTAGATACTGCCCAAAAAGCTGGATGTAAAATTTTACTGCCGTCAGACGTGGTAGTCGCAAAACTTTTAAATAGCGATGTTGAAAACTTTGTTGTTCCAATAACTGATTGTCCGAGTAATTTAATGATCTTAGATATTGGGCCTAAAACGCTAGAAAACGCGAAGGGAATTCTAGTAAACTCTAAAACCGTAATTTGGAACGGTCCACTCGGGGCGTTTGAAATAAAGCCTTTTGACCAGGCGACAAATATTCTAGCAAATTTTGTTTCAAACTTAAGTTACAATGAAAAGCTAATTTCTATTGCTGGTGGTGGAGACACATTGGCGGCATTAAATAACGCTGAAGCCTCTGATGGATTTAGCTATCTGTCTACTGCTGGTGGCGCATTTTTGGAATGGATGGAAGGTAAAAAACTTCCTGGAATTGCAGCACTGGAATGAAAAAATAATGGATAATTGGTTGTAAATAAATTTTAATTTATAGCGCTAACAGGATTGAATCATTTTTCTAGACTTCTAAGCTATTGTTCATCTTATTGTTTTTAAAGGTCCAAATAAATTGAATAATGCACAATTGTTAAAAATATCAACTGGCCAAGGATTTATTGCAGCCCTTGACCAAAGCGGCGGATCTACGCCAAAAGCTCTAAAACACTACGGCGTAGAGGAGTCAGAGTATGATAATTCCGCAGATATGTATGATTTAATTCATGAAATGCGCACACGAATTATAAAGTCAAATGCATTCTCGAGCGGCAGGATTTTAGGAGCAATACTTTTTGAAAACACAATACAAAAGAAAATAGATAAAATACCATCCGCAATTTATCTTTGGGAAAAATTGAAAGTCGTGCCGTTTCTTAAAATTGATAAGGGCCTACTCTCCATAGACAACCACGTGCAACTATTAAAGCCGATTAATGACCTTAAAAATTCTTTGAAACTGGCAAAAGAAAACGAAGTATTTGGTACAAAAATGCGCTCTGTAATAATTGGCGCAAATGAAACTGGCATCAAAGATATCGTCGATCAGCAATTTGATGTAGCATCAGAAATATTATCATATGGGCTCATACCGATAATCGAACCAGAGGTGGCCATCACAATTCCTGACAAAAAAGAAGCTGAAGATTTACTGTATGAAAACCTTAGGAGCAGGCTTGATCAAATTGGGTCGAACAAAAAAGTAATTCTAAAACTCAGCCTCCCTGATCAAGACAATTTATACGAGCCACTAACAAACCATCCCAATATATTGCGAATAGTCGCTTTAAGTGGTGGGTTCAAAAAGAACGAAGCCGTTGCCAAGCTGACGCGAAATACGAAAATTATCGCAAGTTTTTCAAGAGCTTTGGCGGAAGGCTTAAAAAGAAACGATCCTAAAGAACAGTTTGAAAAACAATTAGAGCAAACTATCCAAAGCATTTACGAGGCATCTCTGACTTAAGTTAAAAAAAGGGATTCACTTTTAAATTATTCTGTGCCATCCTCTTGCAAAAAACTATATTGAGGCAAAATGGCAGAAAAAAAATCAGGCACACCGTGGGTTATTATTTGTGTTTTCACAATTTCTCTTTCATTGGGACTTTATTTTACTTTTGCAGCGGTGCAAGGAGATTTTGGTATCTTGCGTCGAGCTGAAATAAATCACGATATACAAAAATTACAGGCAGAATTAACGAGTTTGAATGTCGAAATAGCAGGTTTAAAGAACCTGACACGGCGTCTTTCCGATCATTACTTGGATCTAGAACTATTGGACCAACAGGCCAGAGATATTCTCGGATACGTTAGATCAGACGAACTTGTAATCCAGTAGCAAAATTTACCATTTGAAATTGCATAAATGTCATAGCTGATATGCTTTTAAATTTTGCACTCGCACTTCACAAAAATATATGTAATAAGTAGTTTAACGTTAAACTACTTATCGGAGAAGAGCTGATGGCTGCAAAAAAAGTCACTAAAAAATCTACTGATGAGAACCATGACTTAATCAAATTTTATCGGGACATGCTCCTGATAAGACGCTTTGAAGAGAAAGCAGGGCAGCTTTATGGCATGGGATTGATAGGTGGTTTCTGCCATTTGTATATTGGTCAAGAGGCAGTTGTTGTTGGCTTGGAGGCAGCGGCCAGAGACGGCGATAAAAGAATAACTTCCTACCGAGATCATGGGCACATGCTTGCCTGCGGCATGGACCCTAATGGTGTTATGGCCGAACTCACTGGGCGCGGTGGTGGCTACTCAAAAGGCAAAGGTGGATCCATGCATATGTTTTCCAAAGAAAAAAACTTTTATGGTGGGCATGGAATTGTGGGGGCACAAGTACCTCTCGGTGCCGGCTTGGCCTTTGCAGATCGCTACCGAGAAAACAATTGCGTGACATTTACTTATTTTGGAGACGGTGCAGCTAACCAGGGTCAAGTCTACGAAACTTTTAACATGGCAGCATTATGGAAACTTCCAGTAATATTTGTAATAGAAAATAATCAGTACGCGATGGGAACAGCCCAAGAGAGATCAACATCAAGCCCTGAAATTTATACAAGGGGTGAAGCATTTGGAATAAAAGGTGAAGCTGTTGATGGTATGGATGTAATAGCTGTAAAAACTGCAGGAGACAAAGCTGCAGATTATTGCCGTGCAGGTAAAGGTCCATATATCTTAGAGATTAAAACTTACCGGTATCGAGGACACTCTATGTCTGACCCTGCAAAGTATCGAACTCGCGAAGAGGTGCAGAAAATGCGAGCTCAGAGAGATCCAATAGAAGCAGTTAGAACTCTGTTAATTTCAGAAAAACACGCCACAGATGAAGAAATCAAAACTATAGATAAAGAGATTAAAGAGATCATTAATGCATGCGCTGAATATGCAAAAGATAGCCCAGAAGTTTCCGCAGAAGAACTTTGGACAGACATATACGCTTGAGAGTTTAAACTATGACAACTGAAATTTTAATGCCAGCATTATCGCCGACTATGGAAGAGGGCAAGCTTGCTAAGTGGCTTGTAAAAGAAGGCGACAAAGTGTCAGCAGGAGATATTATAGCCGAAATAGAAACAGATAAAGCTACTATGGAATTTGAAGCAGTAGATGAAGGTATACTCGCAAAAATTATAGTGGCTGAAGGTACAGAAGGTGTATTAGTAAATTCACCAATCGCGATGATGGCAAACGAAGCAACCGAAAGTACGGTTGATTTACAGCCGATTGAGAAAAATGTTCAGACTGATGCTTCTTCAACCAAGACTGAGTTTAAAAGCCAAGAAGCACCATTAAGCGGCATAGAAGCCGAATGGGGCGCTGAAATCCAAACCAAAACACAAACGGTCAGAGAGGCCATTCGAGATGCCATGGCAGAAGAAATGCGCCGTGATGAAACCGTGTATCTCATGGGAGAAGAGGTAGCGGAATATCAGGGGGCATATAAAGTTTCTCAAGGTTTATTGGATGAATTCGGCTCAAAACGTGTTATAGATACACCAATAACTGAGCATGGTTTTACAGGTATAGCAGTAGGGTCTGCATTCGCAGGGTTACGACCTATTGTTGAATTTATGACTTTTAATTTTTCTATGCAAGCAATCGATCAGATTGTCAATTCCGCAGCTAAGACCCTTTATATGTCTGGTGGCCAAATGGGTGCGCCAATGGTGTTTCGAGGGCCCAATGGTGCTGCTGCTCGGGTTGGCGCACAACATAGCCAAGATTATGCCGCTTGGTATGCCCACATTCCGGGATTAAAAGTAGTACAACCATACTCAGCATCCGACGCAAAAGGTTTAATGAAAACAGCAATACGTGATGACAACCCAGTTATCTTCCTAGAAAACGAAATACTTTATGGAAAATCATTCGAAGTTCCACTTTTGGAAGATTACACGGTGCCTTTCGGCAAAGCCCGTGTTTGGCGCGAAGGTACAGATGTTACAATTGTGTCGTTTGGCATTGGAATGCAATATGCTCTTGAAGCCTCAAACCAGTTGGAAGCAGAAGGCGTATCAGTAGAGGTTATCGATTTACGCTCGCTACGACCGATTGATTACGAAACGATTATAAATTCAATCGAAAAAACAAATCGATGTATAACTGTTGAAGAAGGCTTTCCTATAGGTTCGATAGGTAACCATTTATCTGCTGTTATAATGGAAAGAGCATTCGACTATTTGGATGCTCCTGTAATTAATTGTACTGGGAAGGATGTACCTATGCCCTATGCTGCTAATTTAGAAAAACTTGCACTAACTACTACAGCTGAAGTTATTAGTGCTGTCAAAAAAGTAATATATAAGTAAGGAGAAAAAATTGGCTATCGAAGTTTTAATGCCAGCGCTTTCTCCTACTATGGAAGAGGGTACATTGGCAAAATGGTTTGTTAAAGAGGGAGACAAAATTGAATCTGGAGACCTTCTTGCAGAAATAGAAACAGACAAAGCAACCATGGAGTTTGAAGCTGTCGAAGAAGGAATTATCGAGAAACTTTTAGTTGCTGAAGGCACAGAAGGAGTGAAAGTAAATTCAGCAATTGCAACCTTAAGTGGGGAAGATAATTCGACTAGTAAAAAAATTGAAGAGCCTGCTGCTCCTAAACCAGTTATAACTGATGCAACCCAAATAACTGCGAAAGACATTAAAAATAATTCAAGTTCCAAACCTAGAGACCGCGTTTTTATTACGCCTCTTGCACGTCGAATTGCGGAACAACAGGGAATTGATATAAATTTAGTTAAAGGGACTGGGCCTCACGGTCGAATAATTAAAAAAGATTTAGCCAATATAAAATCAACATCTTTAGGTAAAATTCTTCAAAAACCTGATTTCACAACTGCAAAAAATGTATCTCCAGTTACATCAGATAGTTTTTCTTATGATGCGCTCTTGGAAATTTACTCAGATAGAAATTTTACAGAAATAGCATTAGATGGAATGCGCAAGACTATTGCGTCTCGTTTGTGTGAAGCAAAACAAACTATTCCTCACTTCTATTTAAGGAGAAGTGTAGAAATGGAAAATCTTTTAGATTTAAGACAGAAAATTAATAAAAAATTGTTGGATAAAAATATAAAAGTAAGCATTAACGATATTGTAATAAAGGCATGCGCGGAAGCACTGCAAAGCAATCCTAACGCAAATGCAATATGGGCTGGAAATAAATTAATTAAATTCAAATCATCGGATATCGCTGTCGCAGTCTCCGTTGAGGGTGGCCTATTTACACCTGTAATTAAAGATAGTGATCAAAAAACTATTTCAAATATTTCGGAAGAAATGAAAGATCTCGCCTCCCGAGCTAGAGCGAAGAAATTAATGCCCACAGAGTTTCAAGGTGGAAGCTTCGCTATTTCAAATTTAGGCATGTTTGGTATAGAGAGTTTTGACGCAATAATTAACCCGCCTCATGCTGCAATCTTAGCAGTGGGCACTGGTAAGAAAAAACCAACCGTATTAGATGATGGATCCCTGGGTGTTGCTACAAAAATGGAACTGTCTTTATCAGTTGATCATCGAGTAATCGACGGTGTTCTTGGAGCTCAACTTTTGCAAACTATCGTCGATAATTTAGAGAACCCAATTGGCCTTCTTAATATTTAATTCAAATTGCCAATAAACGAGTTACTTTCTTTTAATTATTTGATCCATACTGATCGATGGGTTGGTGCATCCAGCTGCGCCAACAACCTTCGCGGGAACACCAGCGACAGTTGTTTTTTCCGGCACATTCTGCAACACCACAGATCCTGCTGCAACCCGTGAGCAACTGCCAACTGAAATATTACCAAGCACTTTAGCTCCCGCCCCCAAAAGAACACCATCTCCTATATTAGGATGCCTGATTTCATCATCTTTACCCGTGCCACCAAGAGTTACAGAATGTAGCATGGAAACATTATCTCCTACCACAGCGGTTTCTCCAATAACAATTGAGTGTGCATGATCGATCATAATTCCCTTACCGATACGAGCACCTGGATGTATATCAATACCAAAGACTTCAGAACACCGCATCTGTAAAAAGTAAGCCATATCCTTTCTACCCTTCTTCCAAAGCCAATGCGCAACTCTGTACGCTTGTAAGGCTTGGAAACCCTTAAAAAATAAAAGAGGTTGGAGATAAGTATTGCAAGCAGGATCCCTTTGATAAACAGCGACTATGTCAGCACGGCCAGCCATGGAAAGCTCGCCCTCACTTTTATAAGCATCATCGCATAATTCACGCAGGATTTGCTCACTCATTTCTTGCGACGCAAGTTTCGAAGCTATTCGATAGGCCAAAGCCTGTTCAATTGAACTGTGGTGAAGAATGCAGGAGTGAAGTGAGCCTCCAAGCAGCGGCTCCTTTTCAACGGCAGCTTTGGCTTCGATCTGAATTCTTTCCCAAACAGGGTCGAGTGCGTCTAGCACTTCTTTTTTCTTACCCATAAGATTTCCTACTCCACTCAAATTATTACTGTTTATTGACAGCTTTGCTCTCAGCTTTGTAAATTATATAATATTATTTATTAATTTTCAAATTCAGTAGATTTTAACGATGCAAATCATTTAAAGATAATTCATGATTAATTATCAGTTTTTTCAATCTTTCGCCACTTTGCAACATTTATATTATGTTCTCGCAAATTTTCGGCAAAAGCATGCCCACCACTGCCATCTGCAACAAAATATAAATAGTTAGTTATATCGGGGTTCAACGCAGCATGTATCGAGGCCTTTCCCGGATTTCCAATTGGGCTAGGTGGCAGACCTTTATTTACGTATGTATTCCAGGGTGTATCTTTTTTTAGCTCACTTCTACGAAGCCCCCGACCAAGGACTTTTCTTCCTCTAGTAATTCCGTATATGACCGAAGCATCTGTTTGCAATGCTATTTCTCGCAATAATCGATTTACAAACACGGATGAAACTTTACCTCGTTCAGTTTTCAAGGATGTTTCTTTCTCGATAATTGAGGCTAAAATAAGTGCTTCCTGTTTTGTATTAATTGGAAGATTTGGCTGCCGAGCATTCCATGCTTCGTTCAGAATGGACGCTTGCCTTTCTTGCATTTTTTTAATTAATGTCTCTTTTGTCATACCTATAACAAAATCATAACTCGCCGGTGCAATAGTTCCTTCGTCAGGAATATTTTCTAACTTGCCCGATAAGAATTTTATCTCCGACAATGCCTTATATACTTGCCAACTCGACACCCCCTCGGCAAGAGCAACTCTAAACCTGGTAGAGTGCTCAGAGGCAAACTCATTAATTTTTTCATCTGCAAACTCATCAAAAATAAAATCGCCAACCTTAAACATCTTGCCCGTATTGGGATCAGTATCCCTTATTTCAATTTTTAGCGATGTTACACCAACACGGTAAATTATTTGATTACCACAATTACTAACGCCAGACTCAGTAAGTCGCTTTGATATTTCCACCATTGAGGCATTTTTGGGGACTAAAAAACTTCCAGCTTTGATTTTTCGAGACAGGCCACTGGATTCCATGCCAACCCTAAAAACAAACTCTGAAGAAATTGCTTTATCATTAACCAAGTCTTGAACCACAGTGCGCATGCTGGTGCCACTTTTGACTTTGAAACAAATTGCATTTTGAAGTGGACCCTCTGCCACATATTGCGACTTACCCCAAATACCTACAGCGCCAATCAGGAAAAAGCCAAAAATCAAAACGGTTAGCATGTTCGACGCCAAAGAGCGTAACATTATTGCAATTTACCCAAAAGTAATGAGGCATTAGTACCTCCAAAACCAAAAGAATTAGACAAAGCGTAAATAACTTCAAATTCTTGATTCCGATTGGCGACTAAATCAACTTGCGTCGTTACAGCTGGCTCGTCGAGATTTATAGTAGGAGGAACAACCTGATCGCGAATGGCTAATATTGAGAAGATAGCTTCTATAGCTCCGGCTGCTCCCAGAAGGTGTCCTGTCATCGATTTTGTCGATGACATTTTTACTTTCCCAGCAGCATCACCCAATAATCTTTCAACCGCTGCAAGCTCAATAACATCAGCCATAGTTGATGTCCCATGAGCGTTAATGTAATTAATGTCCTCAGGATCGAGTTTTGCTTTTGATAAGGCGGCTCGCATAGCCCTCTCACCGCCTTCACCATTTTCTGACGGTGCGGTTATGTGATACGCGTCTCCGGACAGGCCATAACCTAGTATCTCAGCATATATTTTTGCCCCTCTAGAAACCGCATGCTCAAGTTCCTCTAAAACCACAATTCCTGAACCCTCTCCCATGACAAAACCATCACGGTTCATATCATAGGGCCGTGAAGCAGCCGTCGGCTCACTTTCAAATTTGGTTGACAATGCCTTACAAGCATTGAATCCGGCAATACCTATTTCTGATATTGATGCTTCTGCGCCCCCAGCTATCATTACATCGGCGTCATCGGTCATTATCAGACGAGCTGCATCGCCGATAGCATGTGCGCCTGTAGAGCAGGCTGTGACTACTGAATGATTTGGGCCCTTAAAACCATACTTTATGCTAACTTGGCCAGATACAAGATTAATTAATGCTCCGGGTATAAAGAACGGGGATACACGTCTTGGACCCTTTTCATGGATCAAAACTGCAGTTTCAGCAATTGAGTTTAAACCGCCAATGCCTGATCCTATCATAACTCCAGTTCGTTCTAAGTCTTTTTCATTATTAGGTTTCCAACCAGCATCAGTAACCGCCTGTTCTGCGGCGGAAACTCCATACAGAATAAAATCATCTACTTTACGGCGTTCTTTTGGCTCCATCCAGTCATCAGGATTAAATGTCCCATTTGCCCCATTCCCAAAAGGAACCTCACAGGCATATTTTGTAGTAACTCTTGACGGATCAAATCGAGTAATTTTACCAGCGCCCGATTGACCATCTAAAAGCCTGGCCCAGGTGTCTGAAACGCCACAAGCTAATGGCGTTACTAAACCAAGACCCGTTACCACTACTCGACGCATGTTCATTCCTTTGTTTAAAGCATTTCAGAATACTTAATAACTCGTCTAATGCTCGTTGAGCAAGGCCAGCAACAAAATCGCCCAATAAATAGCCCTTGTCCTATGACAAGGGCAATAATCGCTATTAACTTGAAAATACTAAGACGCGTCTTCGATAAATTTAACAGCATCACCGAATGATTGGATATTTTCCGCAGCATCGTCTGGGATTTCTATACCGAACTCTTCTTCAAATGCCATTACTAACTCAACTGTATCCAAACTGTCTGCACCTAAATCATCAATAAAAGATGCATTATCAACTACTTTATCTTCATCGACCCCTAGATGCTCGACAACAATTTTTTTCACGCGGTCTGAGATATCACTCATAGTATTTCCCTCATCAAATAATGGGCCAAGCCCGTTTCGCCCAGAATGGGCCGTTACATAGCCCAGCTAGTTTCTAAAAATCCTAACTGGAAACTTGGCAATTCTGAAATTCTGCCTGATTTTATGAGCCGCCTATATCATAGCATGAGCAATTTGCAAACATTTTTACTTAATTTTTTTTAAAAATTAAAATCAAGCGGCACGATTTTGAAAGTCTATCTTGCAGAGATTATCATCGTCTGGAGCTATTTTCCAAAGGGCATTAAAGCATCGCCATACCACCATTTACATGTAGAGTTGATCCAGTAATATAAGATGCTTCTTCGGATGCCAGATATAACGCTGCAAAAGCTATATCTGATACTTCTCCCATTCTTCCGGCTGGTATTTGCAATTTGATTGCCTCTTGTTGCTTCTCGTTTAACTTTTCAGTCATAGCAGTTTTTACAAAACCTGGAGCAATACAATTTACGGTTATGCCTCGAGAAGCTACTTCATTAGCCAAAGACTTCGACATACCAACTAATGCTGCCTTGGAGGCAGCATAGTTTCCTTGACCAGGATTGCCAGTAGAACCAACTACTGAGCCAATATTTACAATGCGGCCCCATCTCGACTTCATCATTCCTCGTAACACTCCACGACAAAGTTTCATAGTGGAAGTCAGATTTACCTCCAACACACTAGCCCAGTCCTCATCTGTCATTCTTAAGAATAAATTGTCTCTTGTTATACCGGCATTATTTACCAGAATATCTACCGAACCCATTTTTTTCTGAGCCCCTTTAGATAAATTTTCAACTTCAACACCATTAGATAAATCGCAGCCCATTATGTGAACCCTATCACCTAAACTCTTTGCAAGTTCCTCCAAAGGTTCCATGCGAGTACCACTAATGGTTAACCTGGCTCCAGATGCGTGAAGAGTCTCCGCAATAGCCCTTCCAATTCCGCCAGAAGCACCAGTTATGAGTGCATTTTTACCATTTAAATTAAACATTATCTCATCTCATTTTGTGAAAGAATTACTTTTTTAACTTCTTCAGGTTTGGAAACAGATGAACATGAAATAGAGCGATCAATCCGACGCACCATTCCAGAAAGTGCTCTTCCTGCACCAATTTCCCACATTTCTGTTACTCCATTACTCGCCATCCACTCGATTGACTCTCTCCACCTAACAACCCCAGTAACTTGTGCTACAAGCAAACTGCGAATTTCATCAGCTGAAGCTACTGCTTGCGCTTTCACATTAGAAACCAGAGGAATTTCCGGGTCTGCTAAAGAGGTATTTGAAAGTGCATCTTGCATTTTTAGAGCGGCCGGAGCCATTAGCTCACTATGAAATGGCGCACTTACAGGCAGAAGCACTGCACGCTTTGCTCCCATTTCTTTTGCAATTTCTATTGCTCTTTCCACTGCACCTTTGTGCCCAGAAACAACAACTTGAGAGGGGTCATTATCGTTAGCCGCTTGACAAACCTCATTATCAGCAGCTTTTTTAGCTACCTTCACTAAATCGCTGTAGGTCAGACCCAAAATAGCAGCCATAGCGCCAATTCCAACAGGAACCGCGTTTTGCATTTCTTTGCCACGAATACGAAGCAATTTGGCTGCATCGCCTATTGATAAAGACCCAGCCATGGCTAAGGCGGAATACTCACCTAAGGAATGTCCAGCCACGAATTTGGCATCCTCTACTTTTAAGCCCTCAGACTGAAGAGCCCTGAAGGCCGCTAAAGTAGTCGCCATCAACGCTGGCTGCGCATTTTCTGTCAGTGTTAAATCTTCTATTGACCCGTGCCAAATCAGATCGCTTAATTTCTCACCCAAAGCGTCGTCAACCTCTTCGTAAACAAGGCGCGACTGAGGATATGACTCAGCCAGTTCTAGACCCATCCCTATGAACTGCGCACCCTGCCCTGGTGCGATGAAAGCAAGAGCCATAAAAAATCTCCTTTTTGATAACGGCTTATATAAAGGGTGCCTTATCCGCAATGTAAATCTTATTATTATGGCAGATGGAAACCAGACCAGAACATTAAAACCAAATAATTCAAAATCATAAAAAGCTTCTTTTCTAACTAAAATTTGGAATATTTACATAAGGCCATTTTGTGTGCTCATGCCATGCTTGGGCAATACTTAAAATATATCCATCTGATCCTTTCGAGCCTATGAGTTGTATTCCGGCCGGCAAACCTGTTTTACCAAATCCAATCGGTATATTGACAACAGGCAAACCTAGCAAACCTGCTGGGATGGTTACTTGCATCCATCTGTGATAAGTATCCATTTTCTCATTTTTAATGGACACTGGATAAATTTCTGCCAGATCAAATGGCCACACTTGAGTACTCGGCAAAACGAGCAAATCAAATTTTTCAAAGAGTTCTGATGCCGAGTTATACCATTTCGACTTCTTCAAAGCCGCATCATATATATCTTGACCTGATAAGGACAAACCATTTTCGATTTCCCAAACAGCCTCAGGCTTTAAATTCTTCCGCTTCTCGATATCTTCGTAAATATCTCTCAATCCGTTGGTAATTTGCCAGGCACGTAAATCGCACCAAGACATCCAAATATCGTTCATCGCAAATGGAGCCTTTAGATCGTGAATAATCGCACCGAGCGAAGACATTTCGTTTAAGGCATTTTGCGCTAGATCTAGCAATTCATCTTCAAAAGTTAGTGTTCCACCCCAATCCCCTAACCATCCAATTTTGATACCTTTCATAAGTGGTTGTGCTGTAAAATTCCAAAAACTCTTACTCTGTAAAACATAAGATTTATTGTCAAAATGATTTGCTTGAACATCCAAAAGCAAAGCCAAGTCCTTTGGCGATCGGGCCATTGGACCTAAAGTTGAGAGCTGAGAGAGGAAGATTTCCCCTGATGGCTCAGGAGGAACAAGTCCCCAAGTGGGACGCAGACCATAAACATTATTCCAAGCAGCTGGGTTTCTCAGAGATCCCATCATATCGGATCCATCAGAAATACTTAGCATTCTGGTGGCTAACGCGACTGCCGCTCCTCCGGACGAGCCACCACACGTCCTGGTGAGATCATACGGGTTTTTAGTTTTACCGTACACCGGGTTGAAGGTGTTACTGCCCAGTCCAAACTCAGGCGTATTTGTCTTTCCAATAAATAATGCTCCTGCGGCTCTTAATCGAGCAACCATTTGATCATCTTTTCGAGCTAATCTCTCTGAATACAAAGGAGATCCTTCGGTAGTTTTAAAACCTTTTACATTCGCTAGATCTTTAATTGCCATGGGCATCCCGCCCAAAGCCCCCCCAAGAGGGTACTCTGCTGACGCCAGGTTCTCACAGGCCTCTTTACTCAATAAATTAACTAGAGCGTTAACTTTAGGATTAACTAACTCTATGCGAGCTAAAGTCTCCTGCATTAATTCTGAAACACTCAACGCTCCAGCCTTAATAAGCGCTTTTTGTTCCCAAGCCTCTTTGTTTAAAATATCCACTGATTATCAATCACTTATCCAAAAGCTCTCAGCACTTTAACTTAAAAGTTATCAATTTCAAGATTTTGCCTCGGCTCTCGATTTACCAGATAAATCAAGGGCTAACGTCGCTGCCATAAATTCATCAATATTGCCGTCTAGCACGCCTTTCGTATCCGAAGTCTCATAAGAAGTTCTTAAGTCTTTAACCATTTGGTATGGATGAAGCACATATGACCTGATTTGATTGCCCCAACCGGCATCACCTTTATTCTCATGTGCTTCCGTAATTGCAGCATTTCTACGGTCCAACTCCATCTGGTAAAGCCTAGACTTTAGTGCCTTCATCGCTATATCACGGTTTTGATGCTGCGACTTTTCAGAACTTGTCACAACGATTCCAGTGGGATTGTGTGTTATCCGAACTGCGGAGTCTGTTGTATTCACATGCTGGCCCCCCGCTCCGGATGAACGAAAAGTATCGATCCTGATGTCGTTAGGACTGATATCAATATCAATATTATCATCTACAACGGGGTAAACCCATACTGAGCAAAAAGAGGTATGCCTCTTTGCGGCTGAGTCAAAAGGTGAAATTCTTACTAATCGGTGCACACCACTTTCACTTTTGAGCCATCCATAGGCATTTTGACCAGAGATTTTGTAACTTACAGATTTAAGTCCCGCTTCATCACCGGCCGTTTCCGACTGAAGTTCAACTTTATAGCCTGACCTTTCAGCCCACCTTACATACATCCTAGAAATCATTCCTGCCCAATCACAACTTTCTGTACCTCCCGCTCCAGCATGGATCTCAAGAAATGTATCATTGCCATCTGCCTCACCGTTCAATAAAGCCTCTAATTCTTTCGCTGAGGCCCTGTTTTTGAGCAGTTGTAAAGCTGTAAGTACTTCTTGCAATATTTCTTCATCAGCTTCGGCTTCAGCTAATTCGATTAACTCAATGTTCTCTTTCAATTCAGTGCTCATTGCATCATGAGCATCCACTCGATCAATAAAATTCTGCCGTTCCCGCATTAGCTTTTGGGCTTTATCAGGTTCATTCCAAAGATCAGGATCTTCCGTCAAAGCATCAAATTCTTCTCGCTTTTTTCTAACGTTATCCCAATCGAGCCTCTGCCTTAAGAGCGATAAAGATTTGTCGATTTCACTAATAATAATCTGTATGTCAGCGCGCATATCTGAAACTTACCCCAATAGCAGTCAAAAAATTAGTTAAACCAGTGATGCGCCAAGAGCAAGCTCAGTATAAACCTCCTGCGCTTAAAGTTCCCAACGTTGCTTTTGGGGCTACTAAAACTGTTTCCCCAGTGGTTGTTTTGATTTCTCGAAGAACTGTTTCACCAGGCTTGATCAAGGTAAAATTACTACCCATTGCAAAGCCCCCATCAAAGGTTAAGCCAAACTTTGGTTCCTCACCATCCCGAAAAAATTCCGCAACAACGTGCTCACCGTCGGCATGATCTGGAAGCCGCTCTCCAGAGTATCTATCGATTTTAATAAACTTGCCGCCTTGCGGTATTATAAAATCAGCTCCTCCATAAATCTCCGTTACAGCGGACATGAACTCATTAAAAACAGGACCACACATAGAACCACCCCCGGACCCCCGTCCCAAAGGCCGTGGAATGTCATGCCCAATGTAGCAGCCTGCCACAATGTTGGACGTGAAGCCTAAAAACCAGACATCTTTTGCCTCATTGGTAGTGCCAGTTTTTCCTGCGGTTGGAACACCTAGGTTAACTGTCCTTCTAGCGGTGCCACGGGAGACTACCCCCTCCATCATAGATGTTAATTGGTAAGCGGTTATTCGGTCCATAACGCGCTCTCTATTAGTTAAAATCGTAGGAACATCTCCCAAAGATAATTGATCAATTCCGCAATCTAAGCAAATTCGCTGATCATGCTTAAATATAGTTTTACCATATCGATCTTGTATTCTATCAACCATAGTAGGCATAACCCGTTCGCCACCATTCGCGAACATGGCGTAAGCTGCTACCATCCGATATAATGTTGTTTCCTCGGAACCAAGCGAGTTTGCAAGGAATTCTTTCATATTATCATATACGCCAAATTTTTCAGCATACTCCGCAATTATATCTAGACCCACCTCTCGAGCTAAACGAATTGTCATGAGATTTCGTGACATTTCTATTCCAGTCCGAAGTGGAGTTGGACCATAAAATTTATCATTCGAATTCTTGGGACGCCACAAACCTTGTGGGGTATCGATCTCAATTGGAGCATCCACAACAACTGTAGCTGGAGAATACCCGCTATCTAAAGCTGAGGCGTAAACAAATGGTTTAAAACTGGATCCAGGCTGCCTTTTTGCTTGTGTAGCGCGGTTAAAAACCGACGATTCATAAGAAAAGCCCCCCTGCATTGCAATAACGCGTCCATTGTTGACGTCCATTGCCATAAAGGCGCCTTGAACTTCACTAACTTGCCGCAAACTCCAATGCAAAAAATTACCATCCTGATCAATAAGCCTTCTAACTAGAACAACATCGCCAATATTAAGAAAATCTGAAAATTGCCCGACTACATCTACCAGCTTTCCCGAAGCAAAAACCTTTTTAATCCAAGTCATATCAGTTGGTGGAATCCAACTACCTTCAGCTGTCTCCTCAATCCCCTCGATGCCAATACGCACTTCAGAATTTTCAATTCCAAGAATAACCGCTGGAATCCATTGACCATCTAAATTTATGTCTCTAGGTAGCTTTAAACTAGCCAATGAATTTTGCCACTTTGCCTCATCATTTAAAATTGCGAACGGAACCTTTTTGCCAGTACCACGCCAAATGCCTTGCTTACGGTCATATCGTTCAAGACCTCTCTGTAAAGCCAGAGCAGCTTTTCGTTGCAAAATTGGATCAAAAGTCGATCGAACCGTCATTCCTCCTGTAAAGAACTCTTCTTCGCCAAAAGTCTCGCTGAGTTGCCGTCTTATTTCATCTGTGAAATAGTTACGACTCGGCAATTTAGATCGAAAACCTGTATAATCTCGACCCTGCACCGATTTTACGGGTTGTGTTAATTCATACTCATAAATTCTCTTCGGAAGATAACCATTCTGGAACATTTCTTTCAAAACATAATTACGCCGTTCCAATAAACGTTCTTTCTCACGAACAGGATGGTAATCTGATGGTGCCTTAGGCAAAGCAGCCAGAAATGCTGCTTCATGTGGAGCTAATTCATCTAAGGTTTTATTAAAGTAAGTCTGAGAAGCGGCTGTGATTCCATAAGAATTCTGACCCAAGAAGATCTCATTTAAGTAAAGTTCGAGAATTTGTTCTTTTGTCAAACTTCTCTCGATACGAGTGGCCAATATTATTTCTTTAACCTTTCGCTCCGCTCTTCGCGAACGATCCAGTAGGAAATTCTTCATAACTTGCTGCGTTATTGTTGATGCTCCCCGTATTCTTTTACCTCTCGACTGAACTGCATCGACTAAAGCGGCAAAAATACCTCTCATATCATAACCCGGATGCTCATAAAAATTTTTATCTTCTGCGGAAATAAACGCATTTTTTATCAAATCTGGGATTTGATTGGCTGGCGTAAATAACCGTCTTTCTTTTGCAAATTCATCAATTATTTTTCCTTCCGCGGAATAAATTCGGCTAATAGTTGGAGGTTTGTACTGAGCAAGAAATTCATGGCTTGGCAAATCGCGGCCATAAACCCAAAAAATACCACCTAAAGATAGCCCACAAACAATGGTGCTCATAGTGATGAGAGTAAAAATAGTGCCCAGAAAGCCGAACACACTGCGAACACATTGAATAAGCAATTCTAAAATTCGCAGCTTAATGAAAAATGGTAACCTCAGTTCGAGCATTATATTTTATGTTCCGCGTCATTCCATTCTATTCTTTGCAAACAACTGATCCTCTTCAATCCACTCTAAAATTCCTGAAGATATCGCTAAAGCAAATTTCTCAGCCCAATCTTGATCTTGTAAGTTTTTTAAATCAGAACTCGTAGACATGAAACCAGTTTCGATCAAAATTGAGGGTACACTAGGTAGCTTTAATACAGAAAAGTTTGCCTTTCGGGAAGGTTTAGGGTTTAGCTTAATATCAAAGGTTTCCAAATTCTTTATAATTGATTTTGAAAATGTATTGGATCGTATAGTATTCTCCCGTCTCAACAGCCCCATTAAGGCAGATGTTACTGCTGTTTCTGCGCCAGAAAGATCTAGACCAGAAATAAGTTCGTTTCCGCCATGTCTGGCAGCCAATCTTGCACTCGCTTTGTCAGAAGCTTCGTTTGATAATGTATAAACAGTTGATCCAGACGCTTTACCCATTTCAACAGTGTCTGCATGTAAAGAAATAAATAGATCAGCACCAACTTGAACTGCTAACGTAAGTCTTTTGTCCAATGAAGTAAATTCATCCGTTGCCCTAGTTAGTATGACATTTATGTTGTCAAGAGCGTTAATTTCTGCCGCTACCACCCTGGCCAAAGTGAGCATCAAATCTGCTTCTCGAATACTTTCAACTTGCGCACCGGGATCTAATCCACCGTGACCCGGATCAATAACTACAGTTAAATTATTATTTGTATTTTCAAAGTCCTCATTTCTTACACCGACTGGGAGCGTATCAATGCTGTCGTCAGCAAAAACTTTAACAATTCTATTGAACTCTCTCTGTTCGATTGGAACCAGTTCAAAACTTAGTTCTGCCTCCAAACCGTGCAGTTTATGTTGGTCCATGGTTAGATTTTGGACTTTTGCTGGTTTGGCTAATTCGATAGAAATAGTTGACCACCCATCTAAACCTTTCGAAAATTTTATTTCTCCTAAAAGTGGTGACCTTGTTATTTCTAAATTTTCAAGAGCTTTGATAGCAGATGTATGCAACTCAAGGACAATCCTATTAGGATGATTAAAACTATAAACTCTGAATGGTACTGCCTCATCCAATTTTAATCGGAAATCATAAATAGCATTGAAATTTGAAGCATTCGCCATTTGAAATATTGGATGGCTACCAATTTTAGGTCCAAAATTTGCCCATATCAGGGACAACAAAAAAAATATTTTTATATATTTCATTTTAAAGTCTGTACTTGCTCATGAAATTATCAAGCCGGCTTAATCCCTTTTTTAGATCTGGCGTGCTGCAAGCGTATGACAACCGAACAGTTTCAAGCCCACGGTCCGGATCAAAATCAATCCCTGGAGTTATTGCTACACGCACCTCTTCCAAAATTGCCTTGCAGAAATTTAGGCTATTATCTGTATAGTCTGAAACATCTATGTAAAAGTAAAACGCACCATCTGGAGGAGCAAATTTTTTAAAACCTATTTTGGGTAGTTGCTCTATTAGCAAAGCTCGATTTGCCCTATATGTTCCGAGGTTTTGATTTAACTCATCATGAGAATCTAATGCGCCCAGAGCCGCGACTTGTGATATGTGGGGCGCGCAAATAAATAGATTTTGTGCTAATCTTTCGAATTGCCTAATGTAATCATAAGGAACGACTATCCACCCTAATCTCCAACCGGTCATGGAAAAATATTTGGAAAATGAATTTATAACAAAACAGTCATCAGAAATTTCTAAAGCGGATACAGCCCTCGTATCATATTCAATTCCATGATAGATTTCATCGCTAATGAAAACTGTTTGTTTCTGATCACATGCCTCCATCAACCCCTCTAGTTCATCTTTATTTAACATAGAACCTGTTGGGTTAGCTGGTGAAGCAATTAGTAAACCATCAAGGTTTTTATCTTTAATGTCAGTAGCAATAGGTTGGAATTTATTATCACTTGTTGTCTTTATCGCACACGTATTTAGACTGAGAGCTTTGAGAATTTGCCTGTAACTTGGGTAGCCAGGCGATCCTATTCCCACAGTGTCACCAACATCAAATAGCCCTGTGAAGGCGAGTATAAATGATCCCGATGAACCAGGTGTTACTATAATTCTCTCTGGATCGACTTTAATTTTGTACCATCGCCAGTATAAATCAGCTATTTTTTCTCTTAATTCTGGTATACCCAACGCAACGGTGTAACCCATCGTAGAGTCAGACAAACCATTAATCACTTTTTCTTTAGCCAAGGTGGGGGCTCCAGTGCCAGGCTGCCCAACCTCCAAATGTATTACTTCATGCCCTAATTTACTAATTTGTCGGGCGGCCTCCATAACATCCATAACGATAAATGGATCCACTCTACCACGAGCTGAGTTCTTCATCCTAATATTCCCAAAGTTCTTTTCAAAGTTCAAATCAATTGCAATTACTGTATACCCAAAAAGATACATAATATAAAAAAGAGACAAGTTGAACTTTTTAAAAATAGCTTTAAAACGCATTTAACACGTTCAAAAAATCAGAGATTTGATTGTAAATTAAATAACTTGCAGCGAACTTAAGTTTGGTAAAATTTTGTATAAAGCACTATTAACGTCAATATTACTCTTTGCATTCAGTTCAATGGTGATTGCGCTAGATTTGAACAATTTAACAAATGCAGATCGAGAAGGTTTGCAAAAAGAAATTCGACGTTACATTCTTGAAAACCCAGATATAATTTTTGAAGCTGCCGATCTTGTGAGAAAGCGGGAAGCGGCGATCGAAATTCTTGAAGATGAAGAGCTGATCAAATCCAATTATGAAGAAATATTTTATGATAATTACTCGTATGTCGGAGGAAACTTAGACGGCGATATAACGTTGGTGGAATTTGTAGATTATAAATGTAGCTATTGTCGAAAAGCCGCTGAAATAGTTAGAGAATTTCTCAAAAAAGATGACAATATTCGATTTATTGTCAAAGAATTTCCTATTTTAGGGGAAGCTTCACTTACTACCTCAAAATTTGCGATAGCGGTTAAGAATATTGGTGGATCAGAGAAATATAAGTTAGCTCACGAGATCCTTTTGACACTTACTGCAGAGCCGAATGAAATTTATCTTCGAAGAATAGCCACAGAGCTAAAACTAGACCCCAACGAACTTCTTAAAGAAATGGAATCCGATGCAGTTTTAAAGGAAATTTCTCGCACTGCAGAATTAGCTCAAAAACTTCAAATCAGTGGAACACCAACTTTTATTTTGGGTGGCCAATTTCTGCGTGGATTTGTACCTTTAGAGATGCTTTTACAGGTGGCTCAATCCGAGAGAAAAAAATGAAGCGACAAAAGTGTCATTTTTTCACCCCGACTTTCTTTATAAAATTGTCGATCATTTCAGCAGTCTCCAAGGGATATTGATCAACAAAAAAATGCCCCCCTGGCATTTCTATCCTTGAATAAAGTTTCCCTTTAGTTTTCCAAACAGAGTCCATATCAAACGTTTTCGCAATAACCCCATCCCTGCCCCATACAGCGGCAAATGGTACTTTAATTGGGGAATTACCGTCAGCAGCCTCATGATGCTGATCAATGTGATATGCTGCTCTATAATCATCACACATTGCCCGTATACAGGATTTATTTCTCCAGCTTTTTTGATACGCATTTAGTTGGTTTTTTGAAAAAGCATTAATGCCAGTGGCACCCCATCCTTGAAGACAGCTATTATAAAATTGATCAGGGTCCCTTTCTATAAGTTTTTCAGGAACTGGAAAAGGTTGGGATAGAAAAAACCAATGATAGTATGAGAAAGCTAATGATGCAGATAGCTCGGTAAATACTGTATTCGTTGGGACTATATCCATAAACATCGTGGAACATACTAATTCTGGATTATCTATAGCCAACCGATAGGCAACTCGAGCACCTCTGTCATGGCCAATGAAATGCGCCTTTTTGATATTTTGGGATTTTAAAATAGCAATGACATCTTTTGCCATATTGCGAAAAGTATAATTTTCATAACCTAGTGGCTTTGCCGATTGACCATATCCGCGTAGGTCAGGGCAAATAACGTGATAGCCGTTTGATAGTAATGGGGCTACATTAGCCCACATCGCGTGGGTTTGAGGAAATCCATGTAAGAGTACCACAGGGGTGCCCTTGCCGTTCTCGACAAAAAATATATCACAATCTTCTGAAACTAAACGATGTTTTTTAAATCCCCCAAACATGTGAAGCCCGATGTTTATTATTTACGAATTGCTTCTAAAACTCAAAAGCAGAGTTAATAATATATTAGTCGCAAATTTGTAACCTGAACAGTCTAATAATCATTCAATTTTTTTAGTTTAACTTCTTATATGCTGGTCACGACTCAATTAACTAGATGCGTCAATCAGAACCATTTTTTAACTAGCTTCTTCTCAAACTCCTGCTATTTATTTGATATGGGAGCGAATTGTTTATTTTTTTGACATATTTATTTTTATGAATATGTTGTTGATAGGTAAATTTGAAAGAGCGCTTTCGGACGACCCAAGTGGAAGAGACAATAATGAATTATGAAGACCACATTGAAGCCGCAATAAATCGTTTGCACGAAGAAGGCCGATATAGAACCTTCATCGACATAGAACGTGAGCGTGGGAATTTTCCCTATGCAGCATGGAGGTCTCCAAACGGTGACCTAGACAAAATAACAGTTTGGTGCGGAAACGATTACCTTGGAATGGGACAAAATAATTTAGTCCTAGAAGCTATGCACGAGGCGCTCGACGAAGCAGGAGCTGGTTCAGGCGGGACAAGAAATATCTCTGGCACAACTGTTTACCACAAGGAACTTGAAAGAGAGTTGGCAAACCTTCACTCCAAAGAATCTGCTCTACTTTTTACAAGCGCCTACATTGCAAATGATGCAACGCTATCTACATTAGCAAAATTACTCCCTAATTTGATAATATATTCGGATGAACTAAACCACGCCTCTATGATTGAAGGTATTCGCAGAAATGGTGGTGAAAAAAGGGTCTTTAAGCATAATGATATGAAGGACCTTCGCAGACTGTTACAAGAAGACAATTGCTCAAGCCCAAAATTAATAGCATTTGAATCAATTTATTCAATGGACGGTGACTTTGCGCCGATAAAAGAGATCTGTGACTTGGCCGAAGAGTTCTCGGCCATGACTTATATAGATGAAGTTCACGCGGTAGGCATGTATGGAGCAACCGGTGCAGGGGTCGCACAGCAAGCCGGGCTAATGGGCCGAATTGATATAATTAATGGAACCCTCGCAAAAGCATACGGGGTGATGGGTGGATACATCGCAGCAAGTGCAAAGGTTTGTGACGCAATTAGAAGTTATGCCCCGGGTTTTATCTTTACAACTTCACTAGCCCCAGCTTTGGCGGCCGGCGCTTTAGCTTCAGTTCAATATTTAAGAGAACACCATGAGGTTAGAGAAAAACATCAACTCAACGCAAAGATACTAAAAATGCGGTTAAAAAGTCTAGGATTACCAATTATTGATCATGGATCTCATATCGTGCCCGTTATTGTCGGTGATCCAGTTCATACCAAGAAATTATCTGATCTATTACTGGTAAACCACAAAATTTATGTTCAGCCGATAAACTTCCCAACTGTACCCAGAGGAACAGAAAGACTGCGCTTTACGCCTTCTCCAGTACACGGAGCTCAGGAAATTGATTATTTGGTTAGAGTAATGGACGAACTCTGGTCTCATTGTGCACTGAATAGGACTGAACTTACTGCCTAGCACCACAATCTAACGGATATGTGCATTATATTATAATTATGCTACGTATTTGGCATGCAGTTTGCGAATCGACGTCAAAATATTTTTGGTTGAGTGAAATATGAAATGGCGAGAGCCCAAAGGTAGCGAAACTTCTCAGACGGCGCACCCCAAAGGGTTCGATGATTATGACTTTCGTCTTGGCGATATTTTGAGAGGTGAACGTGCTACATTAGGCAAGTCATTACTTGATGTCGAAAAAGAATTGAAGATTAAGGCAAACTATGTAGCGGCAATAGAAAACTGCGATCCAACAGTATTTGAATCTCAGGGTTTTATTGCAGGTTTTGTTCGATCATACGCCCGCTACCTTGAGCTAGATCCAGACATTATCTATACACTTTTTTGCAATGAAAGTGGCTTTGAGTCCATGCATGGTATGGCAAAGGCGAGTGCAAAAGAGGAAGAAAAAAAATACAGCCAGAGAAGTTTAGAAGATAGCCTGTTCATAAAGCCAACTACAGCATATTTGCCAAAGCAAAAAAGATGGTATGAAAATATTGAGCCAGGTGCAGTAGGTTCTCTTTGTGTCACGATCGCTTTAGTTTCAGCGCTGGGATATGGAGCTTGGTCATTTTTTCAAGAAATACAAAAAGTTGATATAACTCCTACAGAAAATCAGCCTGTAGTACTCACAGAGCTGCAAAACTTACCTTCAGCGCTGAATTAATATTACAAATAATTTAATGCTGGATAATACAGAAGATTTTCAGGAAGGGTCATCTAGGATCAACAGAATTTACAGGTCAACTGCTCTAGATCAACCTGTCATTGTCGCTCGAGACGAACCTATATCTAAGTTAGATCCAAATCAATTTGGGCTTTTTGCTCCAATTCCATCAAGTAAAGAAATTGGAATTGAGGAAATTATTTCGGATTTAATACCCAAAAAAAATAGTACCGATAAAAATCTTCAAACGAACTTTCCTAAAGTATCTGCCGACACTCCTCCCGTTGTCACATTAATTACCTCAAAAGAGGCTTGGATCGAAATTGTCGCCGCTGATGGATCTGTAATTTACAAAAATTTGATGCAACCAGGAGTAGAATTTTCTCTTCCTCAGACCGAGAGCGCCCCCAAACTACTAGCTGGCATGTCTGGCTATGTTTATATGGCAATAGATGGCGTTTTATATGGCCCTGCCGGTAAAGGTGTTAATGTTGTGAAAAATGTGACTTTGGATCCCAAATCTATAATGTTGAGTTATGAACCAGCGCAAATAAAAAGTGATCCAGATTTGCAGAAGTTGGTTGCAGAACTGGGATTAAATATTTTAACTGTTGAGCCCCGTGATCAATAGGCACCTTGCTAGAATCGTAACTTAGTTTTAGCCTTACAACCAATTGATTGATAACATTTGGGGAATATTATGTCTATCAACCATGTGCGTCCGTGGCGCATTATAGAGAGGCGGCGTTCGAGACAAATAAAAGTTGGGAATGTTGCGATTGGTGGGGATGCACCAATATCAGTACAGACTATGACAAATACAGATACAACTGATGTCAAAGCAACCCTTAAACAAATAACGTCAGCAGCGGAAGCTGGAGCAGATTTAGTTCGAGTGTCAGTTCCCGACGAAGCAAGCAGTGTAGCATTAAAAGATATTGTCAAAAATAGCCCAGTGCCAATAGTAGCCGACATTCATTTTCACTATAAAAGGGGAATTGAGTCTGCAAGGGCTGGCGCATCGTGTTTAAGAATTAATCCTGGCAACATCGGATCAGCAGATCGCGTTAAAGAAGTTATTAAGGCAGCAAAGGACAATAATTGTGCTATACGAATAGGTGTAAATGCCGGCTCACTGGAAAAACATCTTTTGGAAAAATATGGTGAACCCTGCCCTGATGCGATGGTCGAAAGCGGTTTAGACCATATTAAAATTCTTCAAGATAATGATTTTCATGAGTTCAAGATAAGCTGTAAGGCATCAGATGTATTTATGGCAGCTGCTGCTTACCAAGCACTAGCTGAAGCAACAGATGCACCTATTCATCTTGGAATAACTGAGGCAGGTGGCCTAACTAGCGGAACAATTAAATCTGCAATTGGACTGGGCAGCTTATTGTGGATGGGGATAGGAGATACGGTTCGTGTATCTTTGTCTGCAGATCCAGTTCAGGAAGTAAAAGTCGGATATGAAATCTTGAAATCGCTTGGATTGAGACATAGAGGTGTAAATATAATTTCTTGCCCATCGTGTGCTCGGCAGGGGTTCGATGTAATAAAAACAGTTGAAATTTTAGAACAAAAGCTCGAACACATAAAAACTCCCATGAGCTTGTCTATAATAGGGTGCGTTGTAAATGGCCCAGGTGAAGCTCTAATGACGGATGTAGGCTTTACAGGTGGTGGTGCAGGAAATGGAATGGTTTATTGGGCGGGAAAACAAGACCATAGAATAGAAAACACCAAAATGATTGACCATATTGTAGAATTGGTGGAGCAAAGAGCATTAGAACTCAGTTCAGAAGAAAAAGTTTGATGTAGACATTCCTTTAGGCCGCATTCGATGTTTTTAAGGATAATTAGTTACACAACGCAGAGAGCAATATGGTCCTGGGAAGGGTTTTCTCACGTTTTATCCACTGAGCGAAGTATCTACCAATGGGTTTTCGCAAATGCTGTGTCCACGATTGCAGCTTTCTCACTGCCTCTATCAGTGGCTGAAAGGTCTTTAATAATAATGGGAGGCATCATGATACTTGCGATGGAGTGCATGAATACTGCCATAGAGCGAGTAGTTGATGATATCTCTGAGGATAAAAGAGATCGTGCCAAACAAGCGAAGGATACTGCAAGTGCTGCTGTTGCCATTTTAGCTATTGCAGTAGGCCTTGCATGGATCGTGATTATTTTTGGTATTCTGAAATAATACTATCGCCACTAAGTATTTTTTAAAAATTTTTTATGCTCTTGAAGCTGACGCAGAACAGATTGCTTTACTTCTTTGTCTGGCTTACCCAAATGATTTCGAGTTGTCCTTTCATTCTTTTTAAACTCTATCCGAACCAACTCACTTATTTCGGAGATTTTAAATCCCGCTAACTTCTGACTGTCCATTATATTCCCAATCCCATTTCCCAAAAAAATCGCACCTAAATCTAGATGTCAAGTTAAATGACTTTGATAAGTAAAATAGTCAGAGATACTTTTTTATTGAGCTAAACGATTTGAAAACACTTTCACTCTTTCAGAGCTAGATTTTGAATTTCAAAGACATCACTGAAATGTAAACTAAGACTAATTCTGGAAATAACTTTATTAAACTTAAAAAGTTCTAACTATTAAATAGTCAAAAAAATTTTGGACTAACAAACGCCTAATCGGATTTCAATACAACCGCTGAATGTGCATTCAATGATTAAATTACATAGCCTTTCTTCCTACACATTTATTACCGGGATATTTTTGCTGGTTCTGATCCAAATCGATAGGCAATCATATAAAAGGCATTTTCAGTTCGTAGGTCAAGATACTATTGAAATAGTAGAGAGTAAGGTGCCCTCAAAAATTTTTACAATCATTTGCCATGGCTACGCTGGTTCCAAAGAAATGATGCGGCAACTAGCATTTGACATCGCGAATGCAGGTAGTAATGCTGTAATTTTTGATTTCATTGGGCACGGATCCAATTCTCAAAGGTTAGTAAATAATCCCACTGAGCTTTCGGGGACCACCCAACAACTTGTTGATCAAGTAATTAATGTAATTGATTTGTTAAAATTAAAATACGGTAGCGATATTAAATTGAATTTAATTGGTCATTCTATGGCATCAGATATTGTTATTCGGGCTAGCGAAAAGCAAAATATTTCATCAATAGCCGCTATTTCACCTTATTCCACAAAGGTCACAGAAAACTTTCCAAAGGACCTATTACTCACATCAGGCCAATTTGAAAAACATCTTCGCAATCATTCTTTAAAATTTACAAAGTTAATAGTTACAGATGCAGATGAAAATGTTGAATATTCAAATGGACTAGTTCGTAGGAAGGCTTCCTATACAAAAAACACAGGGCACGTAAGTGTTATCTATTCTCCACAAACGAGCGCAACAATTACGGAATGGTTTAAACTAAAAAATGGTCATAGAACACTCTGGTCAACTCAAATTATTTGGATATTGCTTGGATTGACTATGATTACTTATGGATTGTCACGAGTTAAGCTACCAACGATAAACTACTACGACAACACAAGGGTCAGTTCGGTCAAATCAATTATCGTCGGCATTTCTTCGCCAACGATCGCCCTATCCTCGAGCTACATTGACTATGAGCTCTTTACAATTTTTGGTTTTGGCAGTGTCGCAGCATATTTTGGAATAGTCGGAGTTGCTACTTTGCTCTTATGCAGAGAAATATGGGAAAATTCAGAAAAGTTTCATTTTTATCCATTTATAAAACTTTTGGTCGCTTTCTCGATTTTGGTCATTCTGATAAACCATTTTATTGGATCATTTTTTATAACTAATCATAGGATTTTTGCATTTTTAATTATGATAATACCCTTAACTATTTTTTGCGTCGCAATCGAAAAACTTATTTCGATGTCAGCTACTATCACAGCATTTTTTATTCGGATCCTCCCATTAATGGGGTTTTCAATTTTATTAGCAATTTTCCCTGAAAAGTATGGCGTCATGTTTACAACTGTCCCGATATATATTTTTTATTTTCTTGTATTTGGTTACATAGGAAAAATCCAAAGAAAGAGTGTGGGATCATATACAATAGGCACATTACATGGCATTTTTCTTGCTTTTGCTCTTGCTGCAACAAATCCAATATTTTCTATTTAATTTTTAGTCTTAATGAAAAAGGTGGCGCGGTTGACGGGGCTCGAAGCCGTTATTTTATGTCTTCTGGTGTCCTGTGGTGTCCGTCTACGGCCACTATGGTTAGAAAAATGTCTCATGGTGGTCCGTGGTGGTCCGCCACGGCTGGCACTGGCTTGGCACTGGAGTGCCAACTGTTTCTTGGCACTGGCTTGGCACTGAGCACTATTCGATGATAGGCTGGGTTTTTGGTTTTGGCATCTTAGAAACGCGGTGTGTTTGCTGACAACGCATCATCACAACCCCATATTTTTCTTGGATAATGTTCTTCTTTAGTAATTATTGTTTCTGTTTATTAAAAGTTTCAAATAGTGTTTGAACAAAAAACAATGTTTGGAACTCACGTTTGCGCAATTTAATTATACTTCTCATTTTCTTAAAATTCTCCGTTGGGTATGCTTTCGCGCAAGTAAACCAAAGTAAAATCACACAAGGCGATGCGATATGTATAGAATCGAATAGCATCCCGGATCACAAAGTAGGGAAATTTCCTAACCGTGCGAACCCACATAGCATCAGAGAACAAAGGATCAAATTGTGTGTCTCAAGTAACCCTAAGAAAAATTCCAAACCACAATTCATCAAAGGGACAATAGGGATAGCAT